>NZ_BDCR01000004.1:371917-743835 GCF_001618385.1 Paludibacter jiangxiensis
GGTGGCGTTACTTAAAATGCCCCGCAATGAGTTCCCTCAGTTTACCATTCGTCAGGGAGTGGTTGTTGGGGTGTATCCGGGTGCAACCTCTTCCGAAGTGGAAGAACAATTGACGAAACAGGTTGAAAATTATCTCTTTGGATTCAAGGAGGTGAAAAAGAAAGATACCTATTCCGAATCGAAAGACGGGATGATGTATATTTATGTGGAGCTCAACGATGACGTAAAAAATGCCGATGAGTTTTGGTCGAAGCTGAAGCATGGTCTGAACGAATTCAAATCGTCGTTGCCCACCGGGGTGTTGGCTCTGATTGCCAACAGCGATTTCGGCGATACGTCTGCGCTGCTGATCTCCCTGTCGTCGGATACCAAGGGATACAAAGAGATGGAAGAGCAGCTGAAGAAGCTGAAAGCCGAATGTCGGAAAATCCCCGCTGCATCGAAGATTAAAGATTACGGTATTCAGCGTGAAAAAATTTATGTAAACGTCGAACCGGAGAAGTTGAATGAGTACAATATCAAATCGTTATCGTTGCTGGCACAGTATCAGCCCAATGGGTTGGTTTCTCCGGCCGGAACCCTGAAAACGGGTACCAACAATCTCAGTGTTCATTTTCCGCCGAACTTTCAATCGGAAAAAGATTTGGCCGATCAGATTGTATTCTCCGACCCGAAGGGTGGGGTGGTGCGCCTGAAAGATATTGCGACGATAGAACGTTGCAGCGATAAAGATCCGGACAGCTATATCAAACAGAATGGAAAGAGAACCATTTTGCTTTCGCTCGAAATGCAGCCGGGTAATAATATTGTTTCGTTTGGTAAGGATGTGCAACAGGCACTCGATAATTTCAAAAAGCATTGTCCGAGTGGCATCGAAGTAAATGTTATTTCCAATCTTCCGGAGTATGTGAACGAATCGGTTACCGATTTTATGCGCGAATTTGTGATCGCGATTATTGCCGTAGTGCTGGTGGTAATGTTGTTGCTGCCGCGCCGTGTGGCTTCCATTGCCGGGTTAACGGTGCCCATCTCGGTAATGATTACGCTTGGATTTCTCTACTTCTTCGGCGTGGAACTCAACACCGTTTCGTTGGCAGGATTGATCCTGGTGCTGGGGATGATTGTGGATAACTCCATTGTGGTGATCGACAACTATGTCGATAAGAAGGATCATAAAATGTTTTCGTGGCATGCAGCCATCAAGAGTGCACGCGAGCTGGTAACACCTATCATTACGGCAACGCTGGCCATCTGTGTGGTTTACATCCCGCTCGGGTTTATGATGCCCGGAACCTCCGGTGACTTCCTTAAGCCGTTGCCTCTGACTATTTGTATTGCATTAGTGGTTTCTGTGGCCGTTGCACTCTTTGTTGTTCCGTTCCTTAACTTCTATTTTATCAAGAAAGGGCTTAAAGCAGATGATGAAAAAAAGAGCAAGTCGTTTCTGGATATTATGCAGGCGGCCTTTGATGCAACCCTCGAGAAGGCATTCCGTCATCCCAAACGTACTTTGGCTATCGGTGTGGGCTCTATTGTTTTGGCCATTGTTCTGTTCAAAAGCATCGATCAACGTCTGTTTCCCGAGGTAGAGCGTAATCAGTTTGCCGTAGAGGTCTATCTGGATGAAGGTGCTTCGCTTGAAAGTACCGCCAAGATTATGAATCAACTCTCGGACATGCTCGAAAAAGACAAACGCGTGACGAAGGTTACCAGTTTTATCGGAACCAGTTCTCCCCGCTTCCATACCGCTTATGCTCCCCACATGCCGGCTCCAAACTATGGCCAGTTGATGGTAAACACGATCGATAACGAAGCAACCCGTGAAATTTGTGAAGAGTATAACAATAAACTTGCAGGTGCTTTTCCGAACGCGCATGTGAAGTGGAAAATTCTTGCCCTTCAAAAGAGTAAATATCCTATCGAATTGCGTATTACCGGCGATTCTATTAAGGATATCCGCAAGGCAGAGGCCATGGTCGATTCGGTGATTAAACCGGTGAAAGGTATTGCCTGGGTAAATCCCGATTGGGGCCAGAAGAGCCAAAGCATTCGCGTCGATCTCGATAAAGACAAGGCCAATCGCATGGGATATTCCAAAGGGGTGGTTGCCACTTCGGTGATGGTCGGACTCAATGGTGTTCCGCTGACAACCGTTTGGGAAGGCGATTATCCGGTAGGTGTAGAACTGAAGCAGGATCAGGGAGAAAAGAAGGATGTGAATTTCCTTGGTAACCAGCTTGTAACCTCTCCGATGAGTTATTCGGCCATGCCACTACGTTCGTTTGCCAAATTTTCGCCCGAATGGAACGAGGGAACGATTGTTCACCGCAATGGTACCCGTACGTTGACGATTCAAATCGATGTGGCGTCCAACTATATTGCATCGGCTATTACCAATGAAATTCGTCCGCAACTCGATAAACTCAAATTTCCCGATGGGGTAACTTTGTCGTACGGCGGTGAAATCGAAGATCAGGAGATGTCGTTTATCCCGATGTCTATCGCTTTGGTGCTGAGTATCGGACTTATTTTCCTTATTCTGTTGTTCCAGTTCAAAAAGATAAAGATGGCTTCCATCATCATGTCGACCATGTTGTTAAGCTTGCCTGGTGCTGCCATCGGACTGTTTTTAGCCCGTTATCCGTTCAGTCTCACCGCATTCTTGGGAATCACCAGTTTGTGTGGTATCGTGGTGCGAAACGGGATTATTCTGATTGATTATCTGCGCGAGTTGCGGGTAGAGCATGGCATGGGCGTGAAAGAGGCGGCTCTGGCTGCCGGCAAGCGCAGAATGCGTCCTATCTTCCTGACCTCTGCTGCAGCTTCGGTGGGTGTGATCCCGATGATTATAAGCCGTTCCCCGCTGTGGGGACCGTTGGGAACCGTCATCTGTTTTGGTTTACTCATCTCAATGGTGCTGACGCTCTTTATTCTGCCGGTGTTATATACCGTTCTTTATAAAGAGAAACCCAACGAAAAGAGAAAAAAACATCATATGCCCTACCAGAAAAGCGTGGGATCGGGAGCAACCATCCTGTTGTTGTTATTTAGTTTGTCGTCAATTTCTTTGTCGGCGCAGAAACGCGAAATTTCGCTGGATGAATGCAAGAAACTGGCGGTGCAAAACAATGCAAAAATAAAGGAGGCCAATCTCGATTTGCAGGCTTCGCAGGAGACGCGAAAAGCGGCTTTCACCAGTTATTTTCCAAAAATCAGTGCTTCGGCCAACTGGGTCAAGTTCAGCGAAAACCTGCTCAAGGTAAATGTTCCTTCGGTCAATTTGCCGGTCTATAACGGAGACATGTCGACATTGGCCTCGGCAACTCAGTTCGCTTATTTTCCGGGCATGTCTGTATCGACTCTCGATAAAGCAGTTGTTGGAAATATACTCATTATGCAACCGGTATTTGCCGGAGGACGTATTATCAACGGCAATAAGCTTGCAAAACTGGGAGAAGATGTCAATGCCAGCAAGGTAGTGCTTTCGAAGAGTGAAGTATTGCAAAAAGCCGAAGAGCAGTACTGGCAGATTGTGTCGTTGCGCGAAAAGATGAAGACGTTGCGCATGTTGCAAATGTTGCTTGATAGTACCTATAAACAAGCTAACGATGCGTATCATGCAGGTTTGATTAATCGTAATGACGTGATGAAAGTAACCCTGAAAAAAAGCGATACGAAAATCAATGAACTCCAGCTCTCCAATGGTATTAAACTATCTACCATGGTTTTGTGTCAGTATATTGGTCTGCCTTACGATTCTGCAATCGTATTTGGAGAAGAGATTCCTCTCTATAAAATGCCCGAGCAGGTATATCTTGATTCGAAACAGGCTGTAACAAACCGCGAGGAGTATAAATTGCTCAATAAAAGCGTAAAAGCCGAAGAATTGCAGTCAAAGTTAAAATTGGGAGAGTACATGCCCGAAGTTGCCGTTGGGGTAGGAGGTGTATATCAGAATGTTGCAGGTTCGCACAATTCGTTTGGGTTGGTAATGGCTTCGGTCAAAGTGCCGATTTCTGATTGGTGGGAGGCTTCGCATACAATGAAAGCCCGTAAACAAAAGGAGCAGATAGCCCGTACCCAAAGCAAGAACAACACTGAATTGCTGGCACTAGAAATTGAGAAGACGTGGAACGAACTGATTGAATCTTATAAGCAGATTGCTATTGCCAGCGAATCCATCGGACAGGCAGAAGAAAATCTTCGCATAAACCGGGATAATTTCAATGCCGGGATGATAAATATATCCGATTTGCTTGAAGCTGAAACGATGCTTCAACAGGCTAAAAACCAGTTGACGGATAGTCAGACCAGATATAAATCCAAACTGGCAGCTTACCTGCAGGTAACCGGTAGATACGAAAAGTGAGAAGAGATCTGCCGGACGGTTGTAAATGAAATAGAGTCAAATTGTCCGGCAGATACTTCTGAAAAGAGACTTTAGTGAAGAATAATCTGATAATAAATAGAATGACTTTTGTTTAATAACCAGTCGGTTAAAAAAGGCTAAACAAAAATTGGATTCTTTTGCAGTTTGCTCTTTCGGGAGTACATTTGCAAGGATTAACAATTCGATTAGACATCGTCATTGCATCTAAAATTGAACTAAAAATATGGAAGCTGTAGTAGAATACGAAACCGTACTCAATATTCTTTCCGGCAGGGTCGGAGATAAAATAAAGCGGCCTTTCTATAAGGCATTTGCTCGCGAATGTATTGCTATCTCGTCCGAGCAATATGCCATACTTGCTTGTTTGGTAAAACAAAATATGGTAACACAGCAAACTCTGTGCGGCCTGACAAAGAAAGATAAGCCTAACGTTACCCGTCTGATTGATCGTCTGGAAAATAAAAGCCTTGTACAAAGGATTGCAGACGCAGAAGATAAACGTAAAAAACGTATTTGCATTACCGAGCAAGGAATGCTGGTTTATGAAAAGGTGAACCATATTGTATCTGACATGGTTTCTCATGCTATGAAGAATATTGACGAAGGTCAACTGGTGGTCTTTCAGGATGTATTAAGACATATGATGCACAATCTCTCAATGGTTGTCTGAATTGCTCTGTTTTGCTATAAATGGCGTGTTTGTGTGTCGTCCGGCATGCAAACTTTTTATTGTTGACGTTATAAATCAAAGCGTAAGATTAAAAAATTACATAAATTACTGTTTGTAGAATTGTTACAAACTACTTCCAGTCAAAAAAACGTGCCGTGAGTTCAAGACTTTTCACCCTTCTTAAGAGCTATCTCTTCTTTATTCTTCTTTTTGTAGTGCAGAAACCGCTTTTCATGCTCTACCATTGGGATCAGGCCTCTAAAGCTTCGATCGGTGACTGGTTTGCTGTGATTTGGCATGGATTGCCCATGGATCTTTCTACGGCTGGTTACTTCGTCGTTATTCCGGCTTTACTGCTTATTGCGTCCATTTGGGTCGATCGCAGGTATATTGCTCCGGCGGTGAATGTCTACGGTATTATCATTTTGCTTGTTATCACTCTTATCTTTTTAGTCGATATAGAGTTATACTCCTATTGGGGTTTTCGGATCGATACCACGCCGCTGTTTTATCTGAAATCGCCCAAAGATGCGCTGGCAAGCGTCTCTACCTGGATGCTGATTTTGGGCATTGTTTGTTTTGCGCTCTGTTTTGCCGGTGTTTACTGGCTTTTCCGCCGCTATGTGCTCAGTTTGTATCAAAAGATGCCGAAGGTACCCGTACGTCGCGTTGTGTATACCATTTATATGACGTTACTGGCGGCCTTGCTGTTTATTCCGATTCGGGGAGGTATTTCTGTGTCGACAATGAATGTGGGAACAGCTTATTTTAGTAACGTATTGTTTCTCAATCATTCGGCCGTGAATCCGGTATTCAACCTGATGGCTTCTTTCGGGGCAGAGAACGATTTCGGACAACAGTATCGTTTTATGGACGACAAAGAGGCGCATCGTATATTCTCTGAACTCAGGGAAAAACCGGTTGCTGCCGATTCTGTTCCGGTAGTGTTAAATCAGCAACGCCCTAACGTTATCTTCTTTATTCTTGAGAGTTTCATGTCGAAAGATTTTGAATCGCTGGGCGGGCTTCCTGTGGCGCAAAACCTGAATCGTTTGTGCGGAGAAGGGGTGGTGTTTACCCATATCTATGCCAACAGTTTCCGTACCGACAGAGGAATTATTGCTAACCTGAGCGGTTATCCGGCGCAGCCCACTACATCCATCATGAAGTATCCGGTGAAAAGTCAGAGCCTGCCCTCCATTCAGAAATCTTTGAAGAATGCGGGATATGCCTGCTCGTACTATTACGGTGGCGATGCCGACTTTACTAATATGCGATCGTACCTTATGAGCTCGGGCATCGACAAAATTATTTCGGATAAGGATTTTTCATTGAAAGAGCGCATGTCAAAGTGGGGAGCTCCCGATCATATTCTGATACGCCGACTACTCAACGATTTGCAGCATCCGCCCCGTCAGCCGTTTTTTACCGTTGTGCAGACTCTTAGCAGTCATGAACCTTTTGAGGTGCCGATGCACCGTCTCAAAGATCCGTATCTCAATTCGGTAGCCTATACCGACAGCTGTTTGGGGGTATTTATCGATGCTATGAAGAAATCACCTCTTTGGAAAAATACGTTGCTTGTATTTGTTCCCGATCATGCCATGCGTTATCCGGCAACCATTGAGAATACCGATCCTAACCGATATAAAATTCCTATAATTTGGGCGGGTGGGGCTGTGCGGAAACCGATGAAGGTCGATCGTTATGGTAGTCAGATTGATCAGGCAGCTACACTGCTTTACCAGTTGGGAATCGATCATTCGGCATTTACTTTCAGTAAAAACCTGTTGAATCCCAACAATCCGCAGTTCGGTTTCTTTGACTTTGTCGACGGGTTCGGTTTCGCTTCACCGCAACGTGAGGTGGTGTACGACCATGCTCAGAAAAAGGTGGTATACGGAGATCAGGCATCAGTGGAATTTACCAAAGGAAAAGCTTTTCTGCAATGTTTGTATGACGATCTGGCCAGACGGTAAAATTTTGTTATCTGTATACAAGTTATGATATCAATTGTCTGCATGAGCTATATTTGTACTCTAAAGAGAAGATTGAGATGAAAAACAAATGGAAATACCTTGCAATATTTTGGCTGTCAACCATGATTTTTCCTTTCCTGACTTCAGCTCAAAACTGGAAGTTTATCAAAGAAAAGCATGGGGTTCAGTTATACTCACGCCATGAAGCGGGCAAAGGATTGAAATATTTCAAGGGGATTGCTGAAATACAGGCATCAGCCGACAAAGTTTTTGCAATGCTCGAAAATGTGCATCAAACCGACTGGTGGACAAAAGATGTTACACAGTTGAAAGTGTTAAATTACGAGAAAGACCGTTTGGCACAGCTGTACGTGGTTTACCGGTTACCCTGGCCATTCAAATACAGAGAGTTGTATATTAATATCACAGCCTCAATAAACCCGTTAACCGGAGAACGCAGGTTAACTTCCATCCCATTTCGGGGCACAAGTGTTGAAACTAGAGATTACGTCCGGATTAAGAATTTTTGGGAAGAATATAAAATTTGGCCCATCGACAAAAACCGCTCCCGTCTGGAACTTGAATTCTACATTGATCCCGGAACCGGATTGCCCGACTGGCTGGTAAACATGGTGTTGGCCGATTCTCCCATTCGGATCATCAAAACAATAAGAGAGTATTTGTATGGGACTTAAAAGAAAACTAACACAGTTTGAGTTGGCGCTTAGTTCATTCTTCCCTGTTTCCTGATACAATTTTCCAAATGATGTATAGAGCCCTGTCCTCAATAGGACGGGGCTTTTTTGTTATCTATAAAAATAATGTTAACCTAAATATGTATTTAACGAAAAGAAATTTGTAGTTTTGAGGCGACAATCACTATTTTTTGTAGCACGACTTATGATCAATCAGAGTAACCCTTGGCTTTTGATCGATTTTTCTGCACCGTGCCGAAACCAATCCGAAGAACAGGATAAAGGAGATACAATGGAAATAGGTATTTGAAGATATTGGCTAAACAATTGCTTATCTTGCACAAAGAATTCTAATATCACTCTAAAACCTAAAAACTATGTTTACAGTAGATCAGATTGAACAGGCTCACAGCAAGGTGAAGTCTGGCGCCGACTTTCCCAAATATATTGCAGAAATCAGGCAAATGGGCGTTACTGCTTTTGAAATCTGGGTGAAGGATGGTCATACTATATATTTCGGCGAAGATGGTTTTCAAGCCAAATCATTGCCTCAATACGATGCTTTGGTTATTAATGACGAATGCGATCGAAAACGGTTTATTCACTATTTGAAAATCCACCAGCAAGGCCAGACCGACTTTTATACCTTTTGTTATCATTGTGCTGAAACTGGTATCGAGAAATGGTTTGTAAGTCTGGACGATATGCTCTGTTTCTATTTCGATAAAGCTTCAATCGAAGTACTGGAAGAACGGATTCCTCATTAATAATTGTCATATCGATGAAAGAGTTTGCATTGATATTCAGGATGGACATAACCACTAAAGAAGCCCAACCAACCGAAGAACAGATGCGCGGGTATATGGAGCAATGGATGTCGTGGATAAATTATATTGATCAAGAAGGACAACTGGTCGAAGGAGGTAACCACTTTTCCAGAGAAGGACGGGTTCTGAAAGCGGGCAAAAGTATTATAGAAGGGCCTTATATTGCAGATGGAAATTCAATTGCCGGTTATATACTTATCCGTGCTACAGATATGGATGATGCAACACGTGTTGCAGAAAAATGCCCGATACTACAAGGTGAAAATACAAGTGTGGAAATACGGGAACTGGGGCAGCCCGGCTAATAGATCACATACCAGACTGATTCACTACTCAATATGGTGAACATCGAAAATTGATGTGCGTTTTTTAATCAAATAATCTTACAATCATGAGAAAAATCTTTTTAATCTTTTTTGCAGCTGTATCTGTTTCTCTTTCGGCTCAGAATGAGGGGATACAGTTTCTTGGTGATTCAACGTTACAGTCGGCTTTAGCCAAAGCCAAACAAGCGAACAAACTCCTCTTTGTCGATTGTTACACATCCTGGTGCGGACCTTGTAAGTATATGGCAAAGAATATATTTCCATTGCCAGAAGTCGGAAACTTTTTTAATCAGCACTTTCTGAACTGGAAAGTGGATTGTGAGAAAATTAATAAGGTAGATGCCGGTCAATTTGCAAAATACAACATACGTGCCTGGCCTACTTATCTCTTTCTTGACGGAGATGGAAATATTGTACACATGGCTCTGGGAGCTGGCCCTGCATCGTTTTTTTTGGAGACAGGAAAAGCGGCGCTGGATTCAACTAAAAATTTGATCGGACTGCAGAAAAAAATCAACCATGGAGATCGCTCTCATGAAACCCTGAAAAATTACTATTCCTGCAATATATCTGCAGATACGAAATACATAGACGAACATTTCTCGCTCGTAGATGACTCTGTCCGGTTCTCGAGACCTTCATGGGATTTGTTTTCCTATTTTATGATGAATATTGATGGTTTCGCCTTTAATTTCTTTGTCAAAAATAAAACGCAATACGAAAAAAAATTCGGACAAGAAGCTGTAGATAATAAGCTTACCAGTCTGTTTGGGTATTATGCCCGTCCGGGAAAAGAGAGCCAGTATGAAAAACTGTCGAAAATAGATACAGCACTCTTTGCAAAAGCGAAACTAATCAATGAATTCCGTAAAGCTCAAATGAGCTATTCTACCGATAAAACGAATAAAGAAGCATGGGATAAATTGATAAACATGACATCGACTTTATTCACTGCGCACAAATTTACGGTTTGGGAACTGAATGATGTAAGTTGGATGGTCTACGAAAACTATAAAAAGTTTAAGGATACCAATGCGTTGAAGCAGGCTCAGATATGGTCGAAGAAAACCGTGGATAACAAGCCTGATACGCACGCTTTTAACGATACTTATGCACATATTCTGTTCGATTTGGGAAATAAAAAAGAGGCCATTCAGAAAGAAGAACTGGCTCTGAAACAAGCAACGGAACAAAATGCGCCTGACCAGATTAAATTCTATTCTGACGAACTGAAAAGATTTCGGGGAGACAAATAAAACGGTAGATTTCTACCAATAGATTTCTTGCTTGGATCAAAGATCATGGTTTTTAAAACAAAATTTCTACCTTTGCATTATGCTTTCGGGCTATTAAAAAAATTGAGAATGAGAATTAGTTTAAACATTATTGCGGTCATTATTATTATCATCGGAATCCCCTGGATTTGCCGAAGGTGATAGTTTTGTGTTGCGCAAAATATCCAACCCCCTTTCGGTAAATACCGGAAGGGGGTTTCTTTTTATATTCACTTTTATAATTTTTGTCTTATGAATGTATCATCAACCGGCAGGTTTGCCACTCGTATGGAAGGAGTTCCCCGTTCGTTTATCCGTGAAATTTTGAAAGTAGCCATTTCGCCCGAAGTGATTTCGTTTGCGGGTGGCTTACCCAATAAAGAGTTGTTCCCGTTAGAAGAACTTCAGGCGAGCGCAGCGAAACTGATGTCGGGATCGGACCGGAATATTCTCCAGTATGCCAATACGGAAGGGTACCTGCCATTGCGTGAGAAGATTGCTGAACGGTATGCTCGCAAAGGTTTGAAGATAGATTCCAAAAATATTCTTATTACAAACGGTTCGCAACAGGGGCTCGATTTGCTAGGGAAAATCTTTATCAATGAGGGTGATGCCGTGTTGATGGAAGAACCCGGATATTTGGGTGCTATACAGGCTTTCTCCATCTTTCATCCCCGCTTTGTAACGGTTCCGCTCACCGACGAAGGTATTGATGCTCAAATATTAAAACAGAAGATTAATGCGGAGAATCCCTGTCTGGCCTATCTGATTCCCAATTTTCAAAATCCGTCCGGCATTAGCTATACAGAAGAGCGTAGACGCGAAGTTGCTGAAATATGCCAAGGAAAACCGATGTTTTTGGTGGAAGACGATCCTTATGGCGATATTCGGTTCCGGGGAGAACGCAAAAACTCGTTTTACCATTATTTGCCCGAGCAAACTATATTGCTGGGAACCTTTTCAAAAACGGTTGTTCCGGCATTTCGCATGGGTTGGATAGTGGCTCCTGATGATGTGATGGAACGCCTCATTATTGCAAAACAGGCAGCTGATCTGCACACCGATTATTTTACGCAGCGATTGGTGCATCAGTATCTCTCCGATTATAACATCGATCAGCACATATTACAAATTTGTCGGGCTTACGGCAAACAGGCTGAAGCAATGATTTCTGCCATTGAACGGTATTTCCCGAAAGAGGTAATGTTTACAGGTCCTGAAGGGGGTATGTTTTTGTGGCTGACGCTACCCGAAGGTCAGAGCGCGATGAAATTATTTGACTTGGCCATCAAAGAGAACGTGGCTTTTGTGCCCGGAAATCCATTTTACGTGGGCAAAACGGACGTGAATACCTGTCGGCTGAATTTCTCCTGTTCCAATGAGTCTGAAATTGAAGTGGGGATTTGTAGGTTGGCAAAAGTACTTACAAGATTAGGATAATACGTACTCTATTTCTTACCGGATGTCCTGTGTCATTCGGTAAGAAATTTGTTGAATGTTTATCCTCTTCCAATCTATTGTTTTTTTATTGATTGATCGGATTATAAAATCAATTTTCGCACAAAAAAGGAGAATATATTTTATCAAAAAATAACTACATTTGAGAGTGACTCATTAGGTCGAATAATGTTCATTAATCAGTACCAAAATGAAACGCTCAACTACAATTCTTAGCTTCCGGGCAATACTGTTTCTGCTGCTATATCTGTCTGTTAATTCGGTGGTTATTGCACAGTCAACCTCTCTTTGTAAAATAACGAACCTACTTACGGAATACACATCTACGCCGATAGGTATTGACGTTGCCAAACCCCGGTTTAGCTGGCAAATGCAGGTTGAAGGTAATGAACGGGGATACTTCCAGAAAGCGTATCAAATTGTGGTCAATGATGACAAAGGCAACACGGTCTGGAATAGTGGCAAACAGGAAAGCAATATTTCTCTCAATATTGAATATCACGGCATTCCTTTGCAGGCTGAAAACCGTTATCAATGGCATCTGACGGTCTGGAATCAAAAAAATGAAGAGCTTACGGCCGGTTCGTGGTTCGAAACGGGTTTAATGAATCCTTCGATCCAGGCCTGGAATGGAGCAAAATGGATTGGAGGTACCGGCGATCAAATTCCATTCTATTCCCAATATTTTTCTGTATTCAAAATTGGTTGTACCGTTCAGCTCGATGCAGTTTCCGGTTCTTCTAAGGCTTCTCTTGTGTTTGGTGCGAATGATAAACGGTTGATGGATAAAAATAAGAATGTGTTTAATCTGTCCAATAAGCTAAATGCGTCTTACATCAGGGTGGAACTGGATTGCTCAAGTCTTATCAATAAAAAAGAGGATTTTGCACAGATAAAGGTTTACAGGGTAGGGTACCAACCTGAAGACAAACAAGACAAGCCTATTGGCTCTGTTGAGATCCCAACATCCATTATCAATGTCAGGAATGTGTATGCTGCTCATACCATCCTGATAGAGTCGTCGGTTGGCACTTTGAATTTTGAAGTTGACGGACAAAAAATTATGATCCCCAAGCCGGCAAATCATAATATTTATATTCCTTTCGGGATTCAGGTAAATCCAATGGGCGTTGGTGGCGATTATATCGGATTTCCGATGTTGGCAGACGTGGGCTTTATGCTTGGTAAACAACAGAAAGCCGCTTTTTCGAATTTACAAATACGCAATTACCGGAGTCCTTCTAATGTTTTATTTGCGGAAGATATTCCGGATGACGGTAAATATCAGGGCATTTTTGCTAAGGCACTCAAAGGTGGCAAAACAAATGTTGAAATTAAAAATCATTCGATTATTCTTTCCGGTGGCCAAAACGGGTGTTTTGTTGTGGCTAATCCTTCCCGAAATGCAATGCCAATGTTGCGAACTGTTGTTGACAATGGTAATAAAAATATCCGGTCGGCTCGCGTGTACGTAACGGCAAGGGGTGTTTACGAACTATGGATTAACGGAAAAAGGGTAGGGAACGACTGGTTTAATCCGGGACTCTCGCAGTACGATAAAACTCATTTTTATCAGACTTATGACGTGACTTCTTTGTTGCAAAAGGGTAAAAATACCGTAGGTGTTATGCTGGGTGAAGGCTGGTGGAGCGGTAACCTTTCTTATTTGCCTGTCAACTGGAATTACTTCGGCGACCGCCAATCTCTTTTGATGAAAATGGTCATCCGTTTCAATGACGGCACATCTAAAACAGTCACTTCCGATCCGTCCAAATGGAAATATTTTGCCAATGGCCCAGTTCGTTACGGAAGCTTCTTTCAGGGCGAAGTATACGATGCGACGAAAGAACAATTGATTGAGAAATGGGCGACTTCGGATTATGATGATTCGGCGTGGAGCAAGGCGATGGAGGTGTTGACTGATGGAACAACTTATAAGGACTCTATGACCGAAAAAGATCATCAGGCAACTGTTGAAAAAATGCCGGTTTTCAGCAATACTGATCAAGCAGAACTGATAGGACAGATCGGCGAAAATGTCAAACAGGTCAACGAACTCACGGCTCAATTAGTGAGTGAAGTTCGTCGCGGTGTGTATGTATATGATATGGGGCAAAATATGGTAGGAGTACCGTGCATTCATCTTGAAGGGTATAAAAAAGGTCATGTAATTACATTTCGGTTTGCGGAAATGCAATATCCCGACCTGAAAGAATACCGCGAGAATAAGGATATGATCATGCTGGAGAATATTCGGGCAGCACTGGCACAGGATATCTATCGTTGCAAAGGCGGTGAAGAGATATTTCAGCCTCGTTTTACCTTTCACGGTTATAGATATATCGAAATTACAGGACTTGATAAGCCATTGCCTCTTTCCTTTGTTAAAGGCAAAGTTTTGAGTTCAGTTCCAAAAATAACCTCTCATTACTCGACATCCAATCCGGATGTTAATCGCCTGTGGAAAAACATTTGCTGGTCAATGCAGGGTAATTTTTTGTCTATCCCGACGGACTGTCCGCAACGCAACGAGCGGATGGGCTGGAGTGGCGATATTTCAGTGTTTTCCCGTACAGCTACTTACATGGGAATGGTTCCTCAGTTTCTTCGCCGACATGTGCTTGCACTGCGCGATACTCAGTATGGCGATGGACGTTTTGCCGATGTGGCTCCTATTGGAGGTGGCTTCGGGGGTATTGTGTGGGGTAGTGCCGGCATTACTGTCCCCTGGGAATCGTACCTTCAATACGGAGACAGCGCTATGCTGGCAGAACATTACGATGCCATGAAACGTTATATCGACTATTTGAATAGAAACATCGATG
The DNA here is from genome assembly GCF_001618385.1 of Paludibacter jiangxiensis. Taxonomy (NCBI): domain Bacteria; kingdom Pseudomonadati; phylum Bacteroidota; class Bacteroidia; order Bacteroidales; family Paludibacteraceae; genus Paludibacter; species Paludibacter jiangxiensis. Next base: position 386,362 of record NZ_BDCR01000004.1, read on the forward strand.
CGAAAACTGGTATCACCACTACAGGTCAACTGGCAGACTGGCTGAGTCCTGAGGGTAATCTGATCGGTCCTGTTGGTGTGAATAATCTTGTGTGGGATGCCTATTATGCTTACGATCTGGATTTAATACACCGCATTGCAAAAATTCTTGGCAAAGAAGAAGATGCTACAACGTATGCTACACTTTTTGAAAAACGCAAACAGCATTTCAATGCTACTTACATTGATTCGGCAACAAAGAAAACACGCCAGTTGTTTCCTCCAAAAACATTTGATAATCAGGTATCTTACGTAGTTCCTCTGGCGTTTAACCTGCTGAACGATTCCAACAGAGAACCTGCAATCCGTTACCTTGTTCGTAATATCGGTCATGAAGTAAAAGACGACAAGGAAATTATTCGACCGCCATATTCCCTGATGACAGGTTTTGTGGGAACTGCATGGATTAGTAAAGTGTTGTCGGATAATGGGTTGGATTCTATTGCCTATAGACTGCTTCAGCAAACAACCTATCCATCATGGCTTTATCCGGTAAAACAGGGGGCTACTACCGTTTGGGAACGACTGAATTCGTATACACTTGAAAATGGATTCGGAGGCAATAATAGCATGAATTCCTTTAATCATTATTCGTTTGGCTCGGTGGGGGCATGGATGTATAACTATTCTCTGGGAATTGATCGTGACGAAACTGACCCCGGATTCAAGCATTTTATGCTCCGGCCAACTCCCGATCCGGATGGAGTTATGACTCATGCGGAAGGGTATTACGACTCGATGTATGGGCGTATAGAGAGCTCCTGGAGGCTGGAGAATGGGAAAACGATTTATCGGTTTACTGTGCCGGCAAATACCTCTGCGACTCTCTTCCTTAAAGCGCCTGATGTAAACCGGATCAGTGAGAGCGGGACTGCAGTTAAATTTGCGAAGGGCATACGTTTCCTGAAAAGTGAAAATGGAAAATCATTGTTTGAATTAGGCTCCGGAAATTACAGCTTTGAAGTTCTAAATCAGTGAGACACAGGTGGTGCGTAAAAATCGTTCAGCGAATGGGTATAAATGCAATAATCCAGTTTGTATTTACCCTGAAAAACAGTAGGATTTTTTGCTCCCTGAGGTACAAGCATCAGCGCTTTCTTGCCGTCAATGGTAAGTTTTTCAGTATCCGTACCTTCCCGGTTGTCGAACGGACAATTGAAATAATAAAGGTATGGATATATCCAGTTGGTATACATTCGTTTGCTTGCTCCCGATAACGAACTTATTTCAAGTTGTGAATAGTGTTCTTTAATGGCTTTCTGAAATTCGACGGCATTAAGAGGAATTCCATGCAATACCGGCATAGCATCCCACTGACTATCCAGTAGTACCCATTTCTTCAGGTCATTCAGATATACTTCGGCAACAACATGTCCGGCTCCTGATAATCTGGTCTCCACATCCTTTACTTTCAAACTGAGCACTCTTGCCTTTAGACCAATTGAGTTCATGCATGCTGCTGTAACGATACCAAATTCAACACAACGAAAATTGTCTCCTTTTTCTGCTTTCTCGAGAATATACAAGGCGTCTTTCTTCTCGGCCGCATTATACCCATCGTGCTTCCATAATCCATGAATCCAGTGCATAACTTTCAGGGCTCGTTCCGAATTGCTTTCGGCTCCTTTAACAAGTCGATCGATACGATATTTGTCCCGCAACTGAATCAGGTAAGGATTTTGATTGTTATTCTCGTAAATAAGATGAGCAGGCAGAGATGCAACAGAATCAAAGGTTAAGGTTGTAAAATGCGGTTTAATTGCCTGGATCACAGTTATGGCATACGATGTGTCATTGAGCAAAACAAAAAACTTATGGCTCTGACCGGGATGAAGGAAGAATTGAATGCTATCTTTATCTGTGTAAAAAGTAAAATCTTCGACAGGTAGAAAACACTGAATAGTGAGGGTGTCAGCGGTTATTTGAGGTGAAATTTTCCACTGGCCTTCATACCAGTCATCGCCCAGCCGGTAGTCTGCCATTGAATCTTTTGCAGTTATAACGGGTAAGCCGTGGTATGTTTTTTGAGCCTGTGAAAATAGAAATGATAACAGGAAAGTCGTACAAAATATGAATTTACGCATAGATTCAGTATTGTATGCGACTATTATCCCATTGTATCCTCCTTTTGTTTGTTGGTATAATAGTCGTTGATTATAATCGTTGCTTGATCAACATCGTTACTCGAAATCATTACTTTGACATTTCCGGCGATAGAAGGATTAAACGCATACGCATTTAAAAGAGCATTTACAAGATAAGACTCAATTTCGGCATTCTCCAAAAGGCTTTGTATGAGCTGCGCTTCCCATAATGTTCCGGCGTAAGCTTCAACGGCATGTTCTTTATTCTGCATAATTGCTATTGTTGTTTGTGTTGTGCTTCTTTGACGTGCAACTGCTTTATTCTCAATTTTCCTGCTTCATCTTTTTCAGCCATAAAACGACCGCCCACGCCACAGTGATGATACATAAAATAATCACCGGAATCAATACGGAATGGATAAAGTGATGAAAATATGCTCCAATCAGTACAAAGACACTACCAATAGCAATTTTCAGCACCATTAGTTCAACGTTCATCCATGTGGTTTTCTTTTTGAAAAAGTTCATAATGTACGATCTTTAAGTTGTAGTTTAATCACCGACAACGCTTCTTTCTGCAAATACCTTTCCCCCCAATAATGCCCCATCCTCCACTGCCAATTAAAAAACCGAAGGCATACCAACTGCCATTGTTGTTTTGAGCATACATGGTCACATCTTTGTTGAATAGCATTCCTATGAAATCGAAAGGTGCAATGATGCCATGCCACAAACCGCCCCAGAATCCATAAGTATGTCCTTTAAGACACGCATCCACAACTTCTTTATGGGCACAACTTACGGTTAGTAGCAAGCAAAACAATAGAATGATGTACAATGATATTCGATTTTTGGTCATCTGAATTGAGTTTTGATGTGGTGACTATAAATAATCTGTCCGAAAATAGTTGAACTAAGTTTCTTTCTCTAACGCAGAATCGTTTAGCCTGAATGTTTCTATTGGTTTGTATTGCGAACCATCAGGCGACAAAATGCTTTCATACAAAACAACCGATTGTCCTTTACAGACTATTGGTAACATGTTTGTCATTTCGTCAATTGTATTTACAAGTTGCGGAGTCGCTATTTGCCGGGATGCAAACCGTCCAACTGTAATGTGGGGCACAAAAGGCTGTTTGTCGGCGAAAAAGCCAATAGAAGCCAAAGCCTGATCGATTTCGTTTTTTAAGGCAATCAGACTGTCTGATTTGTCGATACCCAGCCAAAGTACCCGCGGATTACGTTCCGAATAAAATATCCCTGTCGAATTAATAGCAAAGGTAAAGCTCCGCAAATTGTCTGTTATGGCAAAAATAGTGTCTTGTATGACGGAAACCTGTTGTGTGGAAATCTGCCCGAAAAAGAAAAGCGTCAGATGAAGATCGTCCGTCGATATCCATCTGATACGATAGTCTGATAAATCCGATTTCAGTTGGTTTATAGCTTCGGTAACGAGTGTTTCTCCATTGTATGGAATAGCAAGAAAAACTCTTTTTGTTTTCATTTGGCTAATTCAATACAGGCAGAATTATGGAGAAAGACGTTGTTTGGTCCAGGTATTATCTGCTTGCAATTCGTATAGTATTCTATCGTGTAATCGGTTAGATCTTCCCAGCCAGAATTCCACTTTGGTAGGTGCCAGGCAATATCCTCCCCAGTTTTCTGGACGAGGCACCGGTTTTCCGCTGAATTCTTTTTCGATATCTTCCATGCGCAGTTCTAATTCATGTCTGGAGTTCACCGGCTGACTCTGCATTGAAGCCCATGCACTGATCTGGCTCCCTCTTGGGCGACTGCTAAAATAATGATTTGCTTCTATCGGAGGAATGCGATGAACGATGCCTTCTATTCTCACTTGTTTATACAATTCAAGCCACAGAAAAGTAAGTGAAGCATAATTATTTGCTTCAAGTTCATGCGATTTACGACTGGAGTAATTGGTGTAGAAGATAAAACCGCGTTCATCAAAGCCTTTTAACAAGACAACTCTTCCGGATGGTTTCCCATCGGGAGTTGCCGTTGCTAGGTGCATTGCGTTGGGTTCCCGCAATTTATTGCTTACAGCTTCATTGAACCAGACTTCAAACTGGTCTATCGGGTTTTCTTTAAGATCCGATTCCGCTATTCCGTTGGATATGTATTCGTTGCGAAAATTGGCAACCAATTGACGAAGAGATTTACCTTGTATTTGCCCGGATATACTTTTGAAAAAATTCATTCTACAAAAATAGTATTGTTGCTACATTATGAATGCAGGTTAGTTGTTGTTAAACCGCAAATAGTTTATGACTTTTTGAGAAAAGCCATCACATTTTGTGTTTTTAAAGTCAATAGATAAGTACTCTTTATTCATGTAATAAAGATGTGTAGTCGGAGGTGAGTAATAATCTTCCGAACCGGCATATATCAACGTAATAGAATCACCTTTCAGTTGATATTGATACTGTTCATTGTGAACACTGGCATTTGAATGGTATACGACACCTGTATTTGAATCAAACGTCAACGTGTCTGCCATATCTCTTGCAATCCATCGGCCAACTATATTAATATTATTGGGCATTGGCAGATCATTGTTACAACTTATAAATCCGATGGTAATCAATGATAGAATAACAAAATAATAAAATTTCATAATGGTAAGATTGAACTGATTCGTATGCTTAATCAAATTAATCTTACGCCCTTCAGTTGGGTTTTCTCTTTAGATTATTCGGTACTTATTGACCGAAAGGATACTTAAACGGTTTTATCTGCTTCTCTAAGCTTTTTTATAACCGACTTCTTAATGGATTTATATCACAAAGATAATGCCTGATTAACGATTTTTTACTCTTAATTGATAATTTTTTTTCGCGATTTTTCTATGATTTCTAACTCATAATCATTTCTGTTGAACAGCCTTATTCGTTACCTTTGTAGAGCAATAAAAAAAGGATGAATAAAACAATTACGGTAACAAAAGAACTTGCAATTCGCACAATGAATTTCTGGGGCTCGGAAGGACGTCCATTCTTGTTTGTTATTGATTTTCTGCAAAATGAACCCATTGTTCTTGCACTTGATGAAATAAACGAGCAACAGTTTCTTTTCAAAACTCCGTTGCTGTCTAATGTAAATCCTTGTTCGTCCGGTCTTCCGATAGAAATTGAAGCTTTTCCGATGCCTAAAGAGGAATATGAGGGTCAATTTAAAAAAGTCTTAGCGGAAATACGTCGTGGCAATAGTTTTGTAGTGAATCTTACCTGCCAGACACCGATAAAATGTAATACGTCAACGCACCATATTTTCCACGCGTCAAAATCAAAATATGGACTTTGGTATAAAGATCATTTTGTGTGTTTTTCTCCAGAGACATTTGTACAAATAGAAGATGGTTGCATTAAGACTTTTCCCATGAAAGGCACAATTGATGCTAACAAGCCTAATGCAGCGGAGGATATTCTGAATGACGAAAAAGAAAAAGCAGAACACAATTGCGTGGTTGATCTTTTACGCAATGACCTTAGCATGATAGCCGAGAATGTAGAAGTGACCCGTTATCGGTATATTGATAAAGTATTAACTGAAAAAGGAGCTCTTTTGCAGGTAAGTTCTGAAATAACCGGCATATTGAATGCTGACTATAAGAATCATTTGGGAGATATCATTTTTTCTATGCTACCCGCAGGTTCAATAACAGGTGCGCCAAAGATTAAAACCACAGAAATTATTCTTGATGCTGAAAACTATGATCGTGGTTATTATTCAGGAGTATTTGGTGTTTTCGATGGTCATAAACTTGATAGCGCCGTGATGATTCGCTTTATAGAAGAAACGGCGCAAGGTCTCGTATTTAAGAGCGGAGGTGGAATTACTGCCAAAAGTAATCTGGACAATGAGTATAACGAAATGAATGCTAAAGTATATGTGTCTGCTACTTGAAAGTATTAAAGTTGAAAATGGGCGTCCTTGTAATCTGGAAGATCATATAAACAGAATGAATAATTCGAGAAGGTGTCTATTTGGAATACAGAATCCTATCATTCTCTCAGATCAACTATTTGATAAAGAGATAAAAGGAGTTGCAAAATGCCGGATTGTTTATTCCGAAACAATTCATTCTGTAGATAGCCTCCCTTACACGCCCCGTCTGATCAATACACTATATCTGATAGAAAAAAACGATATCGATTACACATACAAATATGCAGACAGAAGCGCATTTCAAAATTTACCGGCGCACGCTCCTGACGAAGACTTTCTCATCGTAAAAAATGGGTATATTACCGATACCACCTTTTCTAATATAGTGTTTTTTGACGGGAACCAATGGGTTACACCTTCCACTTACCTGCTTAACGGTACACAACGCCAACGATTATTGAGAGAAGGGCGCATTGTTAGTCGTAATATTAAAGCCGATGATCTGGATTCTTTCCTTTATGCTCGTTTAATAAACGCAATGCTCGATTTTGATTCTGCTCCGTTTATTGAAATGTCTGCTATCAGGGTTTCTCAATAATCAATTAAGAGAAAGATTTACTCTATTGGTGGGTTTCAAATGTTTTTTTAATAAACAAACAGACGAACGATAATGAACTGATAGAATATGTTTTTAAGTCTGTTCTTCTAAGATACCGGCAAAACTTTATATAGATTTATTTGCTCTTCGCAAGTGTTTTACTATTAAATAATGTTTTATTTATTATGTGTGATTATAATCCGGTTGCAGATTCACAAATCTACAACCGGATTTCTTTTTGGATAACTTTTCGACAATGTAAAAAAATTATATGTCTAATATTCTGATAGATGTATTTTTTTTTGGAAAACTTCTCAAAAATAGTAGTCAAAATATTTTTCTTTTCGAATAATCTATCGTATCATTGTATTCTGAAAAACGAACAATACAACTGAACAATAAACGCCTTATAATTAAAACTTTTTGACAAGTGGAAAAGCAAACTTATTCTTACGATGAAGCATTTCAGTCCTCCCTTGAATATTTTCAGGGAGACGAGTTGGCCGCACGCGTGTGGGTAACTAAATATGCACTCAAAGATTCGTTCGGCAATCTTTATGAAAAGAATCCGGATGACATGCACCATCGCATTGCATCTGAAATTGCACGTATAGAATCAAATTATCCCAATCCGTTGTCGCACGATGAACTTTTTGACCTTTTGAAAGGGTTTAAGTACATTGTGCCACAAGGTAGTCCTATGACTGGAATCGGGAACGAATTTCAGGTTGCATCACTTTCAAATTGTTTTGTAATTGGTTTCGATGGAGATGCCGATTCTTACGGAGCTATTATTAAGTTGGACGAAGAACAGGTTCAACTGATGAAACGCCGCGGTGGAGTAGGGCACGACCTTTCTCATATCCGCCCCAAAGGTTCACCCGTTAAAAACTCTGCTCTTACATCTACTGGCTTGGTGCCGTTTATGGAACGTTATTCCAATTCAACCCGTGAGGTGGCACAGGATGGCCGTCGTGGAGCTTTGATGTTGAGCGTTTCCATAAAACACCCTGATTCAGAATCTTTTATTGATGCAAAACTGGAACAGGGCAAAGTAACCGGTGCTAACGTATCGGTAAAAGTGCATGATGATTTCATGCAAGCGGTTGTAAATAACACACCTTTCAATCAGCAATATCCTATTAACTCTGCGAATCCTACGGTCATTAAAGAAATTGACGCCAATGTTTTGTGGAAGAAAATCATTCATAACGCATGGAAATCGGCAGAACCAGGTGTGCTTTTCTGGGACACGATTCTAAAAGAGTCGGTTCCTGATTGTTATGCAGATATGGGATTCAGAACTGTGTCTACCAATCCTTGTGGCGAAATTCCTTTGTGTCCTTATGATAGCTGCCGCTTGTTGGCAATCAATCTGTACTCGTATGTTGTAAATCCGTTTACGAAAGATGCTTATTTTGATTTTGACTTGTTCAAAAAGCATGTGGCATTCTCTCAGCGTATCATGGATGACATAATCGACCTGGAAATGGAAAAGATCGATAGGATACTTGAGAAAGTTAAATCTGATCCTGAAAGCGAAGATATAAAGCTTACTGAGGTACAATTGTGGGAAAAGATTAAACGTAAAACTGCCATGGGTCGCCGTACCGGTGTGGGCACTACAGCCGAAGGCGATATGTTGGCCGCATTAGGTTTGATTTATGGTACAGACGAAGCGACGGACTTCTCTGAAAAAGTACATAAAACAGTAGCATTAGCTGCTTATGCTTCATCTGTTGAAATGGCGAAGGAACGTGGTGCTTTTGAAATATATGACACTAAACGTGAGGCCGGCAATCCTTACATCAACAGACTGAAAGAGGCTGATCCTAAATTATATCAGGACATGGCGAAATACGGACGTCGAAATATCGCCTGTCTAACCATCGCGCCAACAGGAACAACCAGCATGATGACGCAAACTACATCAGGCATTGAACCTGCATTCTCATGCTACTATAAACGCCGCAGGAAGGTGAATCCAAATGATCCTGAAGTACGTGTGGACTTTGTTGATGAAGTAGGCGATACCTGGGAAGAGTATTTTGTATTCCACCACAAATTTGTGACTTGGATGGAAGCCAATGGTTATTCTACAACCAAACATTATTCTGACGAAGAACTGGAAGAAATGCTTGCTAAATCGCCATACAACAAAGCAACTTCTGCTGATGTTGACTGGCTGAAAAAAGTACAGATGCAGGGACGTATTCAAAAATGGGTCGACCACTCCATTAGCGTTACAATCAACCTTCCATCGGATGTAACAGAAGAATTGGTGGAAACATTATACGTTGAAGCCTGGAAGTCCGGATGCAAAGGTTGTACCGTTTACCGTGAAGGATCTCGTGCCGGAGTACTTGTTTCTGCGAGCAAAGACAAGAAAAAAGAAGACGAAGAAACAGAAGAAAAGCAGGAAAAAGACAAAAAATGCTTCTGTTATACCGAAGTATCAGTTCGCCCTAAAGAACTCGACTGCGACGTGGTTCGTTTTCAGAATAACAAAGAAAAATGGATTGCTTTTGTCGGCATCATGAACGATCGTCCGTATGAAATCTTTACTGGTTTGTCGGATGATGAAGATGGTATCTTATTGCCAAAAAATGTAACGGAAGGTAAGATCATTAAGAATGTATCAGAAGACGGATCAAAACGTTATGACTTCCAGTTCACTAATAAACGTGGTTACAAAACGACGGTAGAGGGTTTGTCTCACAAATTCGACCCTGAATTCTGGAACTATGCAAAACTGATTTCCGGCGTATTGCGTTATGGAATGCCTATCGATCAGGTTATAAAATTGGTATCCGGATTACAACTCAATAGCGAGTCAATCAATACCTGGAAAAACGGGGTTGAACGTGCATTGAAAAAATACATCCCTGATGGTACGACCATAGAAGGCAAACAGTGTCCTAACTGCGGACAGGAAACCCTGATTTATCAGGAAGGCTGCCTATCTTGTAAATCATGTGGTTATTCACGATGCGGTTAACGATTTGACAATAAATAGAAAGGAGAAGTGCTTTTTGTACTTCTCCTTTATTGTTTTATACCGCCTGGTTATATGCAAACTTTATTGCCTCGTATTCTTTAGAATTAAATTGCAGAAAAAATTCTTTATTCTTTTGTGAAACCAAGGCTTTTAGCTACATTTGCAGTGCATTTTAAAATAGGTTCTTTAGGTTCAATAAGCCTCATTTACAAAAGATTAAGGCAAAACAAATTAACATTCTGCTTATTATTATCCTTTCAATAAACATCAATTCAAAACTGTTATGAAGTTATTTATTATCGATTCTTCGATTGGAAGAAAGCTCATTATGAGTTTGTCAGGGCTATTCCTATTTGTCTTTTTGACCTTGCACACCTTTCTCAACATGTTGTTGTTGGCTGGGCCTGCAACGTATCAGGCAGGATGTGAATTTATGGAATTGCCTGTTGTTACAGTAATGGTACCCATTCTGGCTGCCGGTTTCTTTGTTCACATTGCTTATGGTATCTGGTTGTCATGGATGAACTTACGCGCTCGTGGCGAAGTGGGTTATGCTTCCGGCAAAAAATCACAAACAACATCATGGGCTGCCCGCAACATGTTTGTTTTAGGCGCTATCGTTTTGTTGTTCATTGCGTTGCACTTAACTCATTTCTGGGCTAAAATGCAGTTGCAAGCCTTTATGGGTGGTGCAGAACAAGTACATGCAGAGGAAGCTTACGGTTTGGTAGCTACTTTGTTGCGCAATCCGGTTTATAACCTTTTGTACATTGCTTGGTACTGGGTATTGTGGTTTCACCTTACACACGGTTTCTGGAGCGCATTTCAAACCATCGGTGTCAACAACAGCAAATGGCAACCTCGTTTGCAGGTAATCGGCATTATTTACGCAACTATCCTTATTGCTTGCCTTACCGGTATTAATGTTTACTTCTTATTAGGATGCGGAGCTTAATCTCTTCTTTATTTCAGAATACAATAAACAGATAAGATATGACACAAATTAATTCTAAAATTCCCGAAGGGAAGTTAGCTGAAAAGTGGAACAACTATAAAGCCTCTCAGAAGCTCGTCAACCCGGCAAATAAACGCCGTTTGGACGTTATTGTTGTAGGTACAGGTTTGGCCGGTGCTTCAGCTGCCGCATCACTTGGTGAACTCGGCTTTAATGTTTTGAACTTCTGTATCCAGGATTCACCCCGTCGTGCTCACTCTATTGCTGCACAGGGTGGTATCAATGCTGCTAAAAACTACACAAACGATGGTGACTCTGTTTACCGTCTTTTCTACGATACAATCAAAGGTGGTGACTATCGTGCCCGCGAAGCAAACGTTTATCGTTTGGCCGAAGTTTCCAACTGTATTATTGACCAATGTGTTGCTCAGGGTGTTCCTTTTGCACGCGAATACGGAGGTTTGCTCGACAACCGTTCTTTCGGTGGCGCTCAGGTATCACGTACCTTCTATGCTAAAGGTCAAACAGGACAACAGTTGTTGTTAGGTGCTTATTCCGCTCTTAGCCGTCAGGTTGGTAAAGGTTCTGTAAAACTTTACACCCGTTACGAAATGATGGATGTTGTAGTGGTTGATGGCAAAGCACGCGGTATTATTGCCCGTAACCTTCGCACCGGCCGTTTGGAACGTTTCTTTGGTCACGCAGTAGTTATTGCTACCGGTGGTTATGGAAATACCTTCTTCCTGTCTACAAATGCTATGGGATCTAACGGATCTGCTGCAATTCAGGCATATAAGAAAGGTGCATATTTCGCAAATCCTTGCTACGCTCAGATCCACCCGACCTGTATTCCGGTTCACGGTGAATTCCAGTCGAAACTGACGTTGATGTCAGAATCACTGCGTAACGACGGCCGTATCTGGACTCCGAAAAAGAAAGAAGATGCCGAAGCTATCCGTGCTGGTAAACTGAAACCTACTCAGATTGCAGAAGACGATCGCGATTACTATCTCGAACGTCGTTATCCTGCTTTTGGTAACCTGGTTCCACGTGACGTTGCCTCTCGTGCTGCAAAAGAACGTTGCGATGCCGGTTATGGTGTAGGTACAACAGGTCTCGCCGTTTACCTCGACTTCTCTGAAGCTATCAATCGTCTGGGCCGTGATGTTGTTGAAGCACGTTACGGTAACCTTTTCCAGATGTACTATAAAATCGTTGACGAAAATCCGTACGAAACTCCGATGATGATCTATCCGGCTATCCACTACACAATGGGTGGTATCTGGGTTGATTACGAATGTATGACCAGTGTAGAAGGTCTGTTCGCCATCGGTGAAGCTAACTTCTCTGACCACGGTGCAAACCGTTTGGGTGCTTCTGCTTTGATGCAGGGCTTAGCTGACGGTTATTTCGTATTGCCATTCACTATTCAAAACTATTTGGCTGACGAAATTCGCACACCGCGCATGAGTACCGAAAAAGAAGAATTTGTTGAAGCTGAAAACTCAGTACAATCAAAAATTCAGAAATTGATGTCAATCAAGGGTAACCGTTCGGTTGATTCAATTCACAAAGATTTGGGTCATGTGATGTGGAACTTTGTGGGCATGGGCCGTACAAAAGAAAGCCTTGAAAAAGCGTTGGAAGAGATCAAACAAATCAAGAAAGAATTCTGGAGCAACGTATTCATTCCTGGCGAAAGCGAAGATTTGAATACCGAGCTGGAAAAAGCTCTTCGTGTAGCTGACTTCATCGAAATCGGTTACTTGATGGCGAAAGATGCTCTTCACCGTGAAGAATCTTGCGGTGGTCACTTCCGCGAAGAATACCAGACAGAAGAAGGCGAAGCAAAACGTCAGGACGACAAGTTCTCTTACGTAGCTTGCTGGAAATACGAAGGCGAAGATCAAGAGCCGACTCTTTTGAAAGAACCACTGGTATACGAATCTATTCATGTTCAACAACGGAATTATAAGTAAGCAAAATGGAAAAAACAATTAATATAACCCTGAAAATATGGCGTCAGAAAGGGCCTCAGGCTAAAGGCGCTTTTGAAAGCTACCAGTTGAGCAATATTTCTACCGATAGCTCATTTTTGGAAATGCTCGACGTATTGAACGAAAAGTTAGTTTCTGAGAAAAAAGAACCGGTAGTATTTGACCACGACTGTCGCGAAGGTATCTGCGGTATGTGTTCTCTTTATATCAATGGTCACCCACACGGACCAGATGAAGACGTAACTACCTGTCAGTTGCACATGCGTAAGTTCAAAGACGGCGAAACTATTACCATCGAACCGTGGCGTTCTCGAGCTTTCCCTGTAATCAAAGACCTTATGGTGGATCGTAGCGCTTACGATAAGATTATGCAGGCTGGTGGTTTTATTTCAATCAGCACCGGTGGTGTTCCTGACGCGAATGCAATTCCTATTTCGAAAGAAAAAGCTGACGAAGCTATGGATGCTGCATCTTGCATCGGTTGTGGAGCTTGTGCTGCCGCTTGTAAAAACGGTTCTGCTATGTTGTTCGTTGCTGCTAAAGTTAGCCAGTTGGCTCTGTTGCCACAGGGTAAAATTGAAGCTGCTCGTCGTGCAAAAGCAATGGTTTCTAAAATGGATGAGCTTGGTTTCGGTAACTGTACCAACACAGGTGCTTGCGAAGCTGAATGTCCTAAAAATGTTTCCATTTCGCACATTGCACGTCTGAACCGTGAGTTCCTTGTTGCAAAACTGAAAGACTAATCAGAGCGTTATTTTTCGATGGATTTCAAATTTGTACATAACAACATCAATGTCTTCGATCTTCAGAAGAGCTTGGCCTTTTACGATAAGGCGCTGGGGCTGAAAGAAGTTCGACGGATCAATGCTCCGGATGATAGTTTTATAATCGTATATTTATCGGACAATCAGACAAATCATCGATTAGAATTAACATGGTTAAGGGATCGAACCGAACCCTATGATTTAGGAGATAATGAAATACACATCGCTTTTACGACACAGCATTATCAGGAAGCGCATCAGCTTCACCAGCAAATGGAGTGTATCTGTTTCGAAAATGAAGCAATGGGGATTTATTTCATAGAAGATCCGGATGGATATTGGGTTGAAATCCTACCCGAAAGATAACCTGTAATATATTAACTGCCTCGGATTGTAGCATTACAATTTGAGGCAGTTTTTTGTGCGTGAAACTCTTCTCAAAAGGTTGAAATCTGATAAAAAATCGGTAACTTTACACGCATTTCCACGTAAGATTCATAGTGTATGACTATAAAAAATAAACAAATGAAAGTTGATGTTCTGTTAGGCCTTCAGTGGGGCGACGAAGGAAAAGGAAAAGTAGTTGACGTACTCACACCCAAATATGGTGTGGTGGCTCGATTTCAGGGCGGTCCGAATGCAGGACATACCCTCGAATTCGAAGGTCAGAAATATGTATTAAGATCAATTCCTTCCGGAATTTTTCAGGGCAACAAAATCAATATTATCGGTAATGGGGTAGTGCTTGATCCGGCTCTCTTCAAAGTTGAAGTTGAAGGTCTCGAAGCTTCCGGTCACGATCTGACGAAACGTCTCCTCATTTCAAAGAAAGCTCACTTAATTTTGCCAACACACCGTCTGTTAGATGCAGCCTATGAGGCCGCTAAAGGTGATGCTAAAATTGGAACCACAGGTAAGGGCATCGGTCCGACATACACAGATAAGATTAGTCGTAATGGTGTAAGGGTAGGGGATTTGCTCCATAATTTTGATAAAAAATATGCAGCTGCCATTGCTCGCCATAAGGCTATGCTGGCTCAATACAACTATCCTCTCGATCAATTGGAAACGATTGAAAAAGAATGGTTTGCCGGAATTGAAGTGCTGAAAAAATTCCAATTCATAGATAGCGAGCACGAAGTAAACAACTATATTGCAAAAGGTAATTCAATTCTTGCAGAAGGTGCTCAGGGTACCATGCTTGATATTGATTTCGGTTCTTATCCATTTGTTACTTCGTCAAACACAATTTGTGCAGGAGTTTGCACAGGATTGGGCGTAGCTCCGAGAAATATCGGTGAAGTATTTGGAATTTTCAAAGCATATTGTACCCGTGTGGGTAGTGGTCCTTTCCCTACTGAATTGCACGACGAAATTGGTCAGAAAATCAGAGATTTAGGCCATGAATATGGTTCTGTAACCGGACGTCCGCGTCGTTGTGGCTGGGTCGATTTGGTTGCTTTGAAATATGCGATTATGATCAATGGCGTTACTCAATTAATCATGATGAAGAGCGATGTACTGGACGATTTCGATGCCATCAAAGCTTGTGTAGCTTACAAAATGAATGGAGAGGAAATCGACTATTTCCCTTACGAGGCAGATGATTCTATCGAACCGATTTATGCAGAACTACCGGGCTGGAAATGCGATATGACCAAAATGCAGCATGAAAACGAGTTTCCTGAAGAATTCAATGCTTATGTTGATTTTCTTGAAAAAGAACTCAAGACTCCAATTAAAGTCGTTTCTGTTGGACCCGATAGAAAACAAACAATTTTCAGAGGATAATAATTTATCTGAAGACCAAATAAAAAGAGAGGAATCTTGCTTAGCAGGATTCCTCTAATTCTTTCTGGTAATGGGGGAGTGCCGCCTTCAGTTTTTTAACGGTATCCTTCATCGATTCGTAGCTCTCACCGCCCGAAGCATTTATATGTCCGCCGCCATTAAAAAGCGTAGATGCAACCTTGTTTACCGGGAAAGTTCCCCGTGAACGAAGTGACAGTTTTACCATATCTTTGCCTTCTTTCACCAGCACAGAGAATACAATTCCTTTGATACTCAACGGAATATTTACAAAACCCTCGGTATCACCTTCTTTGTAGTTGAATTTATCGAGTTCGGCTTTTGTTAATGTGATGATTGCAGTATGATATTCGGGCAAGATCTCCATCTTCTGTCCAAGTGTATAGCCCATAAGTCTCAATCTATCAACGGAATACGTATTATAGACTTTTGAGTAAATCGCATCTTTATCTACACCTTTTTTTAGCAGTTCGGAGATGATATAATAGATCTCAGGATCGTTTGAATTAAAAGTAAACGCACCTGTATCCGTCATCATTCCGGAATAGAGACATTCTGCACACGATAAAGTCATTTGCGGAAAGAAACCCATCGAATAAATCAAACGAAAGACCAGTTCCGAAGTAGATGCAATTTTAGGATACGAAATGACTACATTGCAAAAATCATCCGGATCGCGGTGATGGTCAATTAAAATCTTTTTGCATGCAAGATTCTTTACAATGCTGTTTAGATTTCCAATTCTGGTCAATGTGTTAAAATCGAGCGCAAACAACAAATCACATTTCTTCAAGGCAATTTCAGTTTGTTCTTTCATTTCATCATACACCAATACATTTTCTGCGCCGGGCATCCAGGCAAGAAAATCAGGAAAACGATTCGGAACGATTACCGAAACTTTTTTTCCGCATGTTAGTAAATGTTGATACAATCCGAGTGCCGATCCAACGGCATCACCATCCGGACTCATGTGTGTAACGATTGCAATTTGCTTTGCATTTTCGATCTGTGATAAAGTTTCGTCAACTTTGTGCTTATCTATAATCTTAGTGAGCATTCGATATTTCCGTTTATGTGTTTTGTCCTGTCCAAATATTCAAATTTGAGTCAATTCAAATTTCCTATAATTAATATTATGTTAAGTAGAATTGACAAGGGCGAAGAGTTACCTCATTAGCATTCCCTGAGCAATTTTATCTGCTACCTCTTTCCCCTGGAGAATTTCTACCAACTGAAGACCGAACTCAATGGCAAAAGCTGGTCCTTTAGCCGTAACCACATTTCCGTCTTTTACGGTCCCATTATTTGAAAGCACAGCTCCCGTTAATTCATTTTCGAATCCGGGATAACAAGTTGCATTCTTTCCGTTCAATATATTAAGATGTCCAAAAACTTTTGGCGCGGCACAAATTGCTGCAACCAATTTATTCTGTTCAAAATGTGCCTGAAGTAATTTTCCTAGTGCTTCGTGATTTTGAAGATTTTGCGCACCAGGCATTCCACCTGGCAGAATTAGTAGCTCACTACCGTCAAAAGCTACATCTTCAAAAAAAGTATCCGCCACAATATTAATGTTGTGGGCTCCGGTAACTTTCAGATCTTTTGTGATCGAAACGATTGTCACAGGTACGTTCCCCCTTCGGAGAACATCAATAGTAGCAACCGCTTCAATCTCCTCAAAGCCATTGGCTAAAAAGATAAATGTCCCTTTCCTATTTAACATAATATTTCCCTATTTAAGAATGAAACGATATGTAATTGTTCCTATAGCTTCATTGGAACCGGAAGAAAATTTACTTCTGCGGGCAGCTTGTAATGCTGCTTCACGAAGTGCATCGCTGGATGTTGTCGCCGAGCCAATATATGCTCTGATTACATTTCCATCCTTATTAACAGTCACATTCACAGTTACTTTTCCTTCATCATTAGAATTGTATGAAGGACTGGGTGTTGATGTTATCGATCGCCCTGAAACATTGGCGACCACACTTCCGGTACCTCCGACTTTACCTAAGGGATTTCCTTTTATGCCATCTCCTTTCTGTCCGTCTCCGCTACCATTACCGTGATTTGAACCGAATACACTGCCCATTTTTCTGGCTTTATCGGTAATAGCCGCCTGTTGTGCAGCCTGAGCTTTCACTTGCTGCTGCTTCATCAGTTCCTGCTGAATCTTTTTTCTGTTATCTTCCAGCTCTTTAGCGGTCTGTTTTTTGACAGTTGTTTTCTTTTTTTCTACTGTTTGCACAGGAGATTCATTAGCCTGTGTAGCTAAGTTTTCGTCATCACTGGCCTGTTGTTTTGTGTGAGATGGAGGAGGTGGAACTGCCTGAGTAGGAGGTGCAGGATTAGTAACAGCAGCCCCTACCCCATCTTCCGCATCTCCGAGATTGATTTCTACCGGCTCAGTGTAATTGTCCTGAATGGAGACAATTCGAACCAGAAAAAATAAAAGCAATAACAGGGTTGCAAATAAAGTTGTACCTGTAAGACCGTATATTTTTGATTTCCTCATATTTACGTTTGTTCAACAGTTACAACCGTTTACTCTTTTTGGGTAGCCAAAATCATTTTAACATGTAATTGGTGTCCAATGTCCAATACCGAAACCAAATCCTGTAATTGGATGGTACGGTCAGCACGTAATATAACGGTAGCATCGGATGTATTTGCAACCATCTGTTGTATTGTCGGTTGAATTTGTACAAGTGCTATAGGAAGGTCGTTCAAATAATAGCGCAAACCTTCAGGATCTTCTTTGATAGAGATATTGATGGTTTGTTTCGACATTTTTTGCACATTGGCCGTTGCTTTTGGTAATACCAATTGAATAACCGATGGGTTTACAAGAGTAGAAACAATCAGGAAGAAAAGCAACAGAAAAAACATGATGTCATTCAACGAAGCCGTATAGACTTCGGGTTGCATTTCCCGTTTACGTTTGATAATCATACGATAAAGTATTAAAAGTCTGATTATTTATTACGAAGCAAATTCAGGAACTGATTGCTCTGACGTTCCATGCTGGAAATGATTCGGTCGATACGGCCGTTGAGAATATGATAGGCCGAGAATGCAATAATACCAACCAACAGACCGGCGGCCGAAGAGATCATCTTTTGATAAAGACCTCCGGAGATACCACCAATACTGATATTGTCGGTCAATGAAATGCTATAGAAAATTTTGATAACCCCGAAAATTGTTCCAAGAAAACCGAACATCGGAGCAACAGAAGAGATAATGGCTAAATAATTCATGCCCTGGCTCATGTCATCCACCTGTTGGCGGGCTTCTGCTTCCATCGAATCTTTGATGTCGCTTACCGGGTTACCAAGATTTTTCAATCCACAGGTAAGTACCTCTCCAATAGGCATATTGCTGCTTTCGCAAACTGTAATGGCTTTGTCTATATTGCCTTCTTTTAGCATCGGGGCAATCTTATCTACCAGATTCTTAGTTTTTGACGATTTATGTAGTTCAAATGAACGAACAATAATGACGTAAACAGCTACTAAAAGCAAAAATGCAATAGGAGCTAAAATCCAACCACCTTTTAAGACGATGTCAAACATAGTTTCGGTTTTTTCAGAAGTAACCGGAGTTGTGGTAGGAAGCTGTGCAACAGCCTGCAGGATAAGCATTAAGTTCATGGGAAAATAAATGATTTAATTTTACGACAGAATAGTTTTATGCCCAAAGGCACAAATTAATTACAATAACTGCTTTTTATATGAATTTATTGTTTGTTCCAAACCTAAATATAAGGCATCACAAATGAGTGCATGACCTATTGATACTTCGGCCATCCAGGGAATGTTCTTGTGAAGGTAGCTAAGATTCACCAGACTTAAATCGTGACCTGCATTAACACCCAAACCCACTTCACGAGCTACCTTTGCAGCTTCAACAAAGGGAGCAACTGCCTGGTCTGGAGAAAGAACGTAATTTGTAGCATAAGGTTCTGTATACAATTCAATTCTATCGGTTTCAGTCAACGCGGCATTACGTATATTATCAGGGTTGGTATCAATAAAGATTGACACACGAATGCCGTGCGATTGAAATTCCGCTACAACTTCTTTTAGAAAGGCTGCATGCGCAATTGTATCCCATCCGGCACTGGAGGTAATGGCATCGTGAGCATCCGGCACTAATGTTACCTGTTCGGGTTTGACCTTACAAACCAAATCTATAAATTCAGGTGAAGGATAACCTTCAATATTGAATTCGGTAGTAACAATCGGACGCAATGCATATACGTCAGCATAACGAATATGTCGCTCATCAGGTCTTGGATGTACGGTTATGCCTTCAGCCCCAAATAATTGACAATCAGTTGCAACTTTTAACACATCCGGCGCGTTGCCTCCTCTTGCATTACGAAGAGTTGCTATTTTGTTGATATTAACACTTAACTTCGTCATTAAATTTTTCTGCTATATTTGTAAGTATGATACGCATTTTGTTTCTTTGCATATCGGTTGGTTATAGAGACAAAGTTAAGGAAAAAACCAGCAACCACCAAGATTGCTTTTTCTTAATTGATGATTTATCCAAAAATAGTATTGTGTTTATAATCTTTGTAATCAATAGATTGCTTCTACGAATCGCCTTCCGTATCATTTAAAATATATAAAAATGAAATGATCATGTTGCTTCACAACACCTCAGGGTTCCCTATTGCTATCGGGAAATAATTTCAGCAACATGCAGTTCCATATGTCATTAAACAAGAAAATTATAATCATATGAAAATAGCTCTCTTCGGAAATACTTTTCGTCAGGAAGCCATAGATACTGCAACGCATTTATTGACAACCTTACAAAAGAAAAATATTGAGGTATTGATTGAAGCATCGTTTTTTGATTTTCTGAAGAACGCGGGATGCGATATTACAGTTTCACCAGAGAATACAATTAATGATGGAGATTTCTCCGCGGATATAGCTCTGAGCCTTGGAGGAGATGGTACGTTTCTGAATACGGCAAAACATGTTGGAAGTAAAGGAATTCCCATTTTAGGAATTAACGCCGGGCGTTTGGGGTTTTTGAGCGATGTGGCGGACAATGAAATTGAGGCTGCTCTTGATGAGATTGTTAATCATCAATATCAAATTGAAGAACGTTCTGTACTACAATTAATAACAGATAATTCAGATTGGCAGGAATATGCTTTTGCGTTGAACGAAATTGCATTGCTAAAGCAAGATACGTCATCTATGATGACCATTCATGTTAGCGTCAAAGGAGAATTATTGAATTCCTACAGGGCTGACGGTTTGATTATTTCTACTCCTACCGGTTCCACTGCCTATTCTATGAGTGTTGGTGGCCCGATTGTTGTCCCTCAATCAAACACGTTCATTCTTGCGCCGGTAGCCTCTCACACATTGAGTATAAGACCTTTAATTATCCCGGATAATTGGGAACTGGAAATTTCCATCAGCAGCCGCTCTAAAAGTTTTCTTGTGGCCCTTGACGGACGTTCCGATGTTTTTCCCCAAAGCACCAACCTGAAAATACGGAAAGCGGAGCATACGGTCAAAGTATTGAAGAGAGCCAACCACACTTTCTTTAATACGCTAAAATCCAAATTAATGTGGGGTGCTGACAAACGAATGGAATAATTGCAGATTTAAGATATACTGATGAATAAGAAAGATTTAAGGATAGTTTATATGGGTACTCCCGACTTTGCTGTGGAGAGCCTTCGTGTTTTAGTGGAAAATGATTATAATGTTGTGGGTGTGATTACTATGCCCGACAAACCAGCCGGGCGTGGATACAAAATCCAATTCTCACCGGTCAAACAATATGCATTAGAAAAAGGGTTAACTCTCTTACAACCGGAAAAACTGAAAGATCCTGTTTTTCTGGACGAATTAAAATCATTAAATGCTGATTTACAGATTGTGGTTGCATTTCGGATGCTTCCTGAGGCTGTTTGGAATATGCCTCGTTTTGGAACTTTCAACCTTCATGCATCACTTTTACCTCAATATCGTGGTGCCGCTCCAATCAACTGGGCGGTTATCAACGGTGATACTGAAACCGGAGTAACGACATTCTTTCTGACTCACGAAATTGACACCGGAAATATTATTTTACAAGAAAAAGTAGCTATTGAAGAAACAGAAAACGCTGGGGATATTCATGATAAACTCATGATAACTGGATCTAAGCTGGTACAAAAGACTGTGGATATGATCATTGATGAGAATGTATCTTCTATGCCCCAGCCTGCAACTATGACATTGAAAGCGGCCCCGAAAATTTTCAAAGAGACCTGCAAAATTGATTGGAACCAAAATACTGCGACTGTCTATAATTTTATCCGGGGATTAGCACCCTACCCTGCCGCATGGTCTTTATTGAAGACAGAAAACGGAGACGAACTGAATGTTAAAATCTTTGAAACGGAAAAAGAGCTAACAACGCATACGCTTACCTGCGGGAGTATCGTGATTGAATCTCCCAAGCAGGTAAAAGTAGCTGTTATTGATGGTTTTATCCGGTTGAAAAGTATTCAGGTAGCCGGAAAGAAAAGAATGTCTGTTGAAGACTTTTTACGCGGAAATAAGCTTACGGAAGCTTATAAATTTGAATAAGGACGCTAAGCAAAAAAACTGATATTATAAGCTAAGCTCTTCATCTCTTCGGGTGAGAGCTTTAGCTTTTCTTTTGCAAAATTGATGTCGGCTTCCGAATTCAGGGGTACCAAATGTATGTGGGCATGTGGCACATCAAGTCCGATGACAGCAACGCCTACTCTTTTACAGGGAACAGCCTTTTCGATAGCCTTTGCAACTTTCTTGGCAAAAAGAATATAGGCCTGAAGGGTTACATCATCCAGATTGAAGAGGTAATCCTCTTCAATTTTCGGAACCACCAACGTGTGTCCCTTGGCGACGGGATTAATATCAAGGAATGCAAAAAAACGATCGTCTTCTGCCACTTTATAGCACGGTATTTCGCCTGCAATAATACGAGAAAAAATAGTTGCCATAATTGTTAGTTTTATTGACCTGTTCGATTGTTAAATTGAAATATCTACAATCTCAAAAGGAATAATACCTGATGGCACTTTTACCTGAACAGTATCACCAACTTTCTTACCCATCAAACCCTGACCGATTGGTGTGCTAACCGACAACTTACCTTCTTTCAGATTAGCTTCACTTTCAGAAACCAACATGTAAGTCATAACCTGCCCGTTATTTTGATTTTTAATTTTGACTTTATTCAAAATTTGTACACTATCGGTATTCAATGTGCTTTCATCAATTACACGGGCATTGGCCAAAGTGTCTTTCATTTTTGCAATTTTCATTTCAAGCAGACCCTGAGCTTCTTTTGCGGCATCATATTCTGCATTTTCAGACAAGTCGCCTTTGTCGCGGGCTTCGGCAATCTGACGCGAGATAGCTGGCCGTTGTACACTCTCCAATTGATTAATCTCTTCCAATAGCTTTTTGTAACCCTCCTGGGTCATATACGATGTTGCCATGGTAAAACCTGTTTTTATTGTAATTGATTGAAAATAAAAAGAATTCCGACTATTGCCGGAACTCTTTTCTTATTTTGTTATACTAAAATGTTCGTTGAATAATTACGCTACAAAGATACTGATTTTTTCTTTCTGATAATATCGCCTGAAAAAATTAAAATTTTCGGCTAAAGATTTCACTAAAAATAATTCCTCTTTTTATTTCATCGTAATCAGAAAAATCAGGCAAAGAAATTTTTTCCTGCTCTTCGGTATCGTTTAATGTTGTTGATACAACAGGCGCTATTTTTACAACTGTGTCTTTATGTAACTTCTTTTCTTCGTCCAGAAAAGGTTGAGACTTATGTTGAACAGTCTCTTTTTGGTATTCCGGAACGTGAGACAGCACCTGATCTTTATCCATTGTCAGCTCTCTTATTACATCTTCCCAACTTTGTGCAGGAGTAGATGGTGCTGATGGCTCAGATTCCGCTCTCTTAGTTTTCTTCTTGGACAATATACTGCTCAAAACCGCAATAATGACAGCAATAACATAAATGATATTTCCTGAATTATCGGCCATGTTTATCGGTGTTTTGAACTGTAAAGATACACAAATATATAAAAATTCAACGGCTTAAAGAGAAAATTCTTCGCGAATTTTGTCCACGTAATCCAATTTTTCCCAAGTAAACAGTTCTACTTCTTTTTCAATAGTATCAGTGTAACGAGAAGAAAAAGTTTTTTTTACTACCTGCGGTTCGCGACCCATATGTCCGTATGATGCAGTCTCAGAGTAGATAGGATTTCTTAGCTTCAATCGTTGTTCAATTGCTTTCGGACGCAAATCAAACAGCTTTTCCAAACGAAGAGCTATTTCTTCATCTCTCATTTCTACATTGGCTCTTCCATATGTATTTACATATACGCTAAGAGGTTGAGCCACACCAATAGCATAGGAAACCTGGACCAGAATTTCATCGGCAACACCCGCAGCAACCGCATTTTTTGCGATATGACGCGCAGCATATGCTGCAGAACGGTCTACTTTTGAAGGATCTTTTCCAGAGAATGCACCTCCTCCGTGAGCGCCTTTGCCTCCGTAGGTGTCAACAATAATTTTACGCCCTGTCAATCCGGTGTCACCATGCGGGCCGCCGATAACAAATTTGCCGGTCGGATTAACGTGCAAAATATAATTGTCATCGAGCAACTTTTTCCATTCAGGATTCTTTGCCAATACCCTGGGGATAAGAATATTTTTCACATCTTCCTTGATTTTAGCTACCATTTCTTCGTCGGCTTCAGCCTGAGTTTTGCCGTTTCCTGCCAACACAAACTCATCATGTTGAGTGGAAACCACAATGGTGTGAATGCGTTGTGGCACGCCATCTTCTGAATACTCTACAGTAACCTGTGATTTGGCATCAGGACGCAAATAACCAATTTCTTTAGCTTCGCGACGTAAAATAGCCAATTCGATTAATAATTGATGCGACAATTCCAGAGGCAGAGGCATGTAGTTTTCTGTCTCTTTTGTAGCATAACCAAACATCATGCCCTGATCACCGGCACCCTGATTGAGAGGTTCTGCTCGTTCAACACCACGGTTGATATCGTCTGACTGTTCGTGAAGAGCAGAAAAAACACCGCAAGCATCACCGTCAAATTTATATTCGCTCTTTGTATAGCCAATCTTATTGATTACCTGACGGGCTACTTCCTGTACATCAACATAAGCACTCGATTTAACTTCACCTGCTAATACTACCTGACCTGTTGTAACTAAGGTTTCACAGGCTACTTTTGAATTTTCATCGAATGCCAGAAAATTATCCAGAATTGCATCGGAAATCTGGTCGGCAACCTTGTCAGGATGCCCTTCAGAAACTGATTCTGAAGTAAATAAATAATTCGTCGTCTTCATTTAGATAATACTTTATTAAACTAACAATAAAAGCATGAAATCGTTTCACGCCTTGTCATGCTATGAATAAAATTTGGTTGGGATAAAAAGGCAATGCTTAAGTAGCACTGCATTAACGAGAAAGAATCACGTTTTAGCATTTTTTTCCGTGGTTGCAAGCAATCAAATCTATCCACTATTTTGACGATGCAAAGTTACGTCATTTTGTTCTAATTGCAAATAATCTCTGCTGAAAATATTAGCGTTCAATAAAAAAGCCTGCATTTCTAATCGAAACACAGGCCCCTTGTAAATTATTCTACAGAAAATTAATAGCGCAAGCCAATGGTAAAGGCTAAATTGCTATTATGCGTAGTCAATCTTGCCGGAGCTAAATTGATATCGTCATATGGGTAAAAGTCCTGTTTCTGATTACTCAACACATATGCAAGGTCGAAGTTCCAGTTGTTATAGCGGAACCCGATACCTGCCGTAAAGTTCTGGGTATTTACATCCAGAAAATATTCGCTGTCGGTACGTACTGAGTTGTTTGCTAAAACTCTGTAGGCATCAGGTTTAGTTGCCGGAGAAATATAGTTGTATCCTAAACGTAATGCTATATTATCAGTTGCACGGAATTCTCCTCCAACTTTAAAACTGCTTACCGATTTCATATTTGCTTTTACACCTTCGTTTTCAAATTCAAACGACTGACTGTCTCCATCCTGATTTTTTAATTTCATAGTGGTAAAATCCTGATACTGGTAATCAAAGCTTAGAATTCCTTTTTTACCTAATACAGCAGCTAAACCAAAAGTATAGTAAGACGGCGTTTGAACTTTATACTTACTGTAACCGCCTTCATCCGGAGTCGATATTGTACCTTTCCGTTCTGTGTCGTAATTTAACGATGCGTAATAATTATCCGTCATGTTATAAAACATTGGGGTATGATATGCAAAACCTAAACGCAGGAAATCTACCGGGCGCACAATAACGCCTAATTTTACGTCAAATCCTGATCCTGTAGTATAGATTTCATTTCTGAGATTCATACTTCCTCCGGAACCAAAAGTTTCTCCATAGTTGCTTATCAGTGAATAGTTCAGACTTTGCCATCCGATAGAAGCACCCAAATAAACGATATTGGAAATATTTCCAGCGTAACCAATGCTGTATTGGTCAATATATCCTCTCTCAGAATAGCTATAAGACGGACGAACTGTTTCTGTAGTACCTAACAATGTTGTCCACTGATTCGTTCCACTCGAACTCGGATTAATCAGGTACCCTTCATATCCCAATACTGAGATCCATGGAATACTTGTATTGTTGAATGGATCATTGGACGATTGAAGAGCTGATTCGGGAATTCCACCTGTACGATAAGCTATATTATCGGTCAAAGATGAAAGCTGGTTAGCACCAGAAACTACCCCATTCCTGTTAAAAGACTTTAGGCGGTCAAACGTAAAGCTCAGGGCAGAACTATACTGATCGGTACCAGGAATTGTTGCAACTATAGACAAGTTATTGAAATGCGCAAAGATATTATTGTCGCTGTTAGTTACACCTTTCCATGTAGAATTTGAAGAATTATTCATCATATTCAGAGTCGCGGTTAACTCCGAACTCCTATATACTCCTAAACCTGCAGGATTGAGTGAAATTGCAGAGGCATCACCTCCCAGAGCCGTAAAGGCGCCACCCATACCCATGTAACGTGCAGTTCCTTTTAATTGTGTTTGCGAAGCTTTAAGTGCATCAAATTCATCTTGAGCATGAATGACGGCAACAAAGCCTAGTAACAAACCTAATGAAAGCAAACTCTTTTTTATCATAATATATTTGTTTTAATAATGATATCTATTTTACATTCGTTTCTACTTTAGGCGATCGGTTAACGACGGCCACCTCCGCTACTACTGCTACGCGAACCACCACCTGAATAACTTCCACTACTTCCTGAAGAGTAGCTTGATCTGCTGCCCGACGAGTAACTGGACGAACTACTGTTATAGTCAGAAGATGAAGATCTTCTGCTACTATTGTCGTAGTTGCTACTATTGCTGGATGAGCTTCTTGATTCGCTATTGTTGCGGGTAGAATAGCCAGATGATGGAACTGATACAGTTTCAGAGCTGCGACGACTGCCTGCTCCACTGGAATAATTTCCTCGTGAATTATAAGAAGGAGCACTGGTGACACTGCTACCCATTGAACGACTGCCTCCGCTAACAGTAGCACTGGTTGTGCCAGCAGCACGGCTACCGCTGTTTACATTATAGCCTCTATTTGAAAGGAAATTATTCCAAAATGTAGTGTTCTGATTGCTGCCTCTTGTACCGATTGTATTGCTACGTGTGCCCGAGGTTGAAGAACTGAATGAACTACGACTGCTTCTTGATCCTGTAGTAGAAGAAGCAAAGCGCGAGCCGGTCATTGAACTGCGAGCAGTTCCTGTTGCAGCCTGTCTTCTGCTGTCAGCAGTATAGTTATATGGAACAGAGCGTCCCCAATTGCCACCATACCAACCTCCATATCCGTAGGAGTATGGATAACCGCCCCATCCATAATAAGGATATCCCCAGCTGTAATATCCACCGTAATATGGATAATCCCAACCAAAGCCAGAACTCCAACCGAAGCTCCAATCCCAGTAAGGATCATACCAGCTGGAATACCACGGAGAATACCAGTTATTCCAGTATCCACTATAACCCATATACTCGCCGTATTGATAATGGCGATATCCGCCGTAAGGCCATCCCCAGCCAAAATTGTCATAAACATTTACAGTCCAGTTTACGTTATCGAGAGGATATGCACCGTTTTCGTCACCATCGTTGATGATAATAGTACCATCAGGATTATGGAAACGTTTGATCCTGTTTGCATATTCGCCATTAGCAATTCCGACTTTAGAGCTGTCTATAACCGGTTCCTGGTTATCTCCGGAATAATAAACGGTATCGCCATTCATATTCCTTACCACAACAATATCTTTTCCTCCCACTCTTGTCGATTCAATTTTGTATTGATCGTTGTTTGGAGCAGAAGATTCAGCATTTTGAACTACAGGTTTTGCCTGTTGTGTCTGCAATGGTTTGTCTTTTCCGGGTTTATAATAAAGGTCATCGTAAAGATCTTGCCCGAACACAAATGCCGGAAGCGACATCAGGGCGGCTACGAAAAACACTTTTGCTTTCATGATTATATCTCCTTTTCTTTAAGGGTGAATTTTTACCTTTTTATATTAGACAGAATTGTAATCTTCCGGTTTAATTTTTTGGAAAAGATTTCAATATAGAACGTTTTCGGTCTCAGAATTATTATCTAAGTTTGTATACTTTTTTATTATGGGCAAAGTTATACCAAAAGCCCTGTGAATAATACATTTCGCTTGTATTTTAACGAAAATAAACCAAACACTGATGGATTACATTGAACTCACATTATCTCTTAACAATTCGCGAGGTTTTGAGAACGATATAGTATCTGCAACACTCGCTGAAATCGGATATGAGAGCTTTGTCTATACAAATGACGGAATGAAAGCCTATTGTGCTGCATCGTTATTTGATGAAAAAGACCTAAAAAACTGGAAAGAAACTTTACCTTGTGATATTGAAGTTGAATATACCTTCGAGCTGATAAAGGATAAGAACTGGAATGAAGAGTGGGAAAAGCACTATTTTTCTCCTATCGTGATTGGCGATGATTGTGTGATTCACAGCTCATTTCACACAGATGTGCCCAAAGCGAAATACGATATTTTGATTGATCCTAAAATGTCATTCGGTACTGGTCATCATGAGACGACAAGCCTTATTATCGGTGAATTGATAAAGATGAATCTAGCCGGCAAATCGCTCCTTGACATGGGGTGCGGAACGGGAGTACTAGCGATTCTGGCTGCCATGAAAGGAGCACAACCAATTACAGCTATTGATATTGACGAATGGGCTTACGATAATACAGTTGAGAATATACGTCTGAATGGTTATCCTGATATAGAAATAGCCAAAGGCGGTGCTGAATTGCTTTCCGGACGCAAGTTCGATATTATCCTTGCCAACATAAATCGTAATATTCTTCTCAATGATATGAAACATTACGCAGCTTGTCTTTCTTCAGGAGGCTTACTACTAATGAGCGGATTTTACAAGACTGATATGCCTGCTATTGAAGCTGAAGCTACGGAAAATGGACTGACTTTTATAAAATTTGAAGAAAAAAATAACTGGGTAACCACGGTATACGAAAAACGTTGATACGTTGAATTTTTGAAGCGTTGACAAAAGGTATATTGCAACGATTACACACTTAAACACTGATTATGAAGACTTACACGAACGTAAAAGATTTGGGTGACCTGAAAGCTGCGGTTGCCGAAGCGCTTGAGATAAAGAAAAACCGTTACGCATATAAACATCTGGGCGAGAATAAAACGCTGTTGATGGTATTTTTCAATTCGAGCTTGCGTACGCGCCTGAGCACCCAAAAAGCCGGAATGAACCTTGGGATGAACACTATTGTGCTGGATGTCAATCAGGGCGCATGGAAACTCGAAACTGAACGGGGTGTTATTATGGATGGTGATAAAACCGAACATCTGCTCGAAGCTATTCCTGTTATGGGATGCTATTGCGATATTATAGGCGTACGTTCGTTCGCACAGTTTGAAAGCAAAGAATACGACTATAACGAAACCATTATCAACCAGTTTATAAAATATTCCGGTCGTCCCGTTTTTAGCATGGAAGCGGCTACAGGGCACCCTCTGCAGGCTTTTGCCGATTTGATTACCATTGAGGAGTATAAAAAAGCCAAACGTCCGAAGGTTGTTCTGACTTGGGCACCCCACCCTAAGGCTTTGCCTCAGGCCGTTCCTAATTCATTTGCCGACTTTATGAATGACGCAGATGTGGATTTTGTGATTACGCACCCGCACGGTTACGAACTGGATGAAAAATTTGTTCGTGGTGCTCGTGTGGAATACAATCAGGATAAAGCATTGGCTGGTGCCGACTTTGTTTATGCCAAAAACTGGGCCGCTTATACGGATCCTAACTATGGGCAAATATTGAGCAAAGATCGTTCGTGGACGGTAAGTACAGAAAAGATGGCGTTGACTAACAACGCTTACTTTATGCACTGCCTGCCGGTGCGTCGCAACATGATTGTGACCGATGATGTAATTGAAAGTCCGCAATCGATAGTGATTCCGGAAGCTGCCAACCGTGAGATTTCGGCGCAGGTAGTTTTGAAACGCATGCTTGAAAACCTGTAAATCGATGGAAAAACTGACAATTGTAAAAGTTGGCGGAAAAATAGTAGAAGAAGAAACTTCACTTAAACAACTTTTGAGCGATTTTGCAGCTATCGAGGGTCATAAGGTGTTAGTTCACGGCGGAGGACGCTCGGCGACCGCTATTGCAGCCAAACTGGGCATTGAGAGCGTAATGGTCAATGGCAGGCGTGTGACCGATGCCGAAACGCTAAAAGTGGTGACTATGGTCTACGGCGGTTTGGTCAACAAAAACATTGTGGCACAGTTGCAGGCAATGGAGATCAACGCGCTCGGACTGACAGGTGCCGATATGAACTATATGCTTTCAGCCAAACGTCCGGTGGGCGAAGTGGATTACGGCTTTGTGGGTGATGTAAAGTCGGTGAATGCCGGTTTGCTGGCCGATCTGATTTCAAAAGACATTGTACCGGTATTGGCTCCGCTTACGCACGACAAACAGGGGCATCTCCTCAATACCAATGCAGACACCATTGCCGGAGAAGCAGCCAAAGCGCTGGCTAAATTTTTCGACTTAACGTTGGTCTATTGCTTTGAAAAGAAAGGCGTTTTGCGCGACGAGCACGATGACGACAGCGTGATTGCAGAAATAGACAAAGAGGCTTTTGCGCAATATGTTGCCGACGGAGTGATTCAGGGTGGAATGATTCCCAAACTGGAGAATGCTTTCGAAGCAATTGATGCCGGGGTTAGTCAGGTGATTATCACTAAAGCTGATGCTATAGACGGAACATCGGGCACCAAGGTGAAGTAGCAATATCCATTCACAACATACGAACAGAACCATTAAGAAATAAAAAGGTCTAAAGAGAACAACTCAACAGCCTTGGTTTCTTAATGGTTTTTTGTTTGTACAACGTTAGAGCTACGCCCCTCGCTTTTTTGGGAGTCGCTGGTGTATTACCAAGACAACAGGGCTAACGCCCCTATTCCAGTTTAAACAAAATCATTGAGGCATTAAGAAGCATGAAGGAATCTTCTCAATAATCTTAATGTCTTAATAGATTTCGATTATCTCCTTAATGTCAGATATCCCGTGTAATGTTCAACGGCGTTGGTCTTTGTGTCAGTCGTTTCGAGGATATAGTAATAAGTTCCGTCGGGTAGATTCTTCCCGAGGAAGTTGCCGGTACCTTTACCATCCCACTCATTTTTATAATCATTGCTCTTGTAAACCAAATCACCATTCCGATTGAATACCTCAAATTTCAGACGCAAGTGAGGCGCATGTATAATTTCAAATGTGTCATTAAATGTGTCATTATTTGGAGAGAATCCATCAGGTATAATAAGAGCTGCTACAGGAACATTCGTTATTGTCGGTTTAGGAGCAACGAATCCGTCTTCTGTGTTGTGCGGGTCGTTCGACAAAACATCCGTAATGTTACCCATTAACTTAGAACTACCTTCCGTTGTAGCCTGGTTATAAACCTTTCCTGAATACCAGTGTGAATCTATTCGTAAAGAAATAACGATGGAATCGGTTTGTTGCGGAGCTAAGCGACATTTGGATGCCAGTAATGTTGCAATATCACTATTCCCGTCATACAAACTGTTGGCAACAAGAGCTCCGCTGGCAACAACACTCTGCACTTCGAAGGTTTCACCGTGGGTGAATACTTTTGTCAGATCATCATTTACCTGAATGTTGGCTAGTGTGTCTTTTGATGAAACAGGCATTGTATTTTTCAGCGTAATGGTGTACTTCCAGCTAAACTTCGTTTTTCCGTCAAATTTAGGTGTAGTAGCCGTTTTGGTTACACTCAACACCTGTTGATTTGAATCTGCCGTATAAATAATGGTTGGCTTATCTTCCGTAAGCGATTTTGGATCGGAGTAGTCAGTTACAAGTTTTCCAAAAATATCTATTGCAGCTACCTGGGCCAAATTTACCACGTAACCGGTATCCACATCAGCCTTTGTAATTTTATAATCGGCTGTAAAAGTGGTATAATCGGTTGCACCCGGAGCTAAACTATCTATAGGTGTTCCCACAACCGCAACTTTAGGATCCACTATATGAATATTGGTGAGCTTGTATTTTCCGGTATTTGCAATGGTGAACGTATAATGAACCTGGTCACCTGCATCGCCCTCAATACCATTATGGTTTGCATCTACTACTTTTGCCTGTTTCAGCAATGCAATCGCACCTTTGTTGTTATTACTGGCTTTCGTATAATTAGCTTCCCTCTGGGTTGAAAGTGTAGCAAGGCTATCAAACTTAAGACTTAATACTTCCGATCCCGGAACGCTACCCACCAAGCTGGATTCCTGATAATTAAATTGCCAGTCATCCGTACTTGGATAGTACCCCGTGTTGTTTGGCGCTTTTCCGTAACGCGTTATGTAATTGGCCGCTGACGAAAATCCCAGCATGTTTGTTTTCGAGTTATGTTGAAGGCTGATAGTGGCCGAAGCCGTTGTGTTGCCGTAAATATTCCACGTGCGGGCAATACCTGCAAGGTCCGATTCGTCTGGTGCTGAAGCCGCATACGAATTGACATTGACGTGCATCGTATTGGCCGTGGCCGGTGACACGGTGGCAGGAGTATAGTCGTTCACCGCATATCCTACAGGGAATATAAACGCGCCTGTATAATTTTCCTTTACCAAGTGACCCGATGATGCCGTAACCACATATTTATCGGCATCATAGCCCAAAAGATTGGCAATGCTGGTAAGCACCATATCCCGGGTGTTCAAAAAGAGATGACCGGTGGTAAACGTGATGGAGGTCCCCACACGGGCATCGGTGTTGAGCAGTAGTACCCCTTTGGGGTTGTTGATCTCCATAGACGTGATGGTGTTTTGCAAACTGTTGGCAGGATTGCCGCCGTTACCGCCATCCAGTATCTGTTGCGTGATGGTTCCGGTATTGGGGTTGGGTTGCTTGAACACGAAAGTTCCGGTACCAGTACCATGATTTTGTATAGTCCAGGCAGTATTGGAACCATATATGCGCGCACCGGGGAATATCTTCAGCGTATCGCCGTAAAAGAGAAGTTTTTCGCCATCTTCGATATACACGCGGGCATTGGGCCCCAACACCACGTTGCCATACCATTGCGTGGTGCTGCCAGCGGCCACAGTATAGGTATCGTCAATATAAATAGATCCGGTAGTTTGGGCGTGAGAAGTAAAAATGCAAAAGAACAATAGTAAAAACAATATAATCACCTTACGCTTCTTTTGATTAAAGTAATCCTTCAGGTAACAAAAAGAAATATGAAGGATTCTGTGATCTTGGTTGATGTATAAGCAGTTTATCATTATCCTGTTAGGGCTTATCTAAAAACAAAATTACTAACAGTCTGAGTGGACCAATATCCACCTGTAGCCCCTGTAAAACCAACCCAGCCCAACGGAGAACCTAATACACTTGGTATATCCACAGAAAAGTATTTAGTTGTTGTATTTGTAGTTGATTGTTCATCCATTTTTACAGTTAACGTTTTCGCACTGTAATTGTAAGTAATAGTAAAGATTATGGGATTACCACTAGCCAAATTAACAGGACTTACCGGATCATAAGGAGTGGTTATCACTCCATTGGTAAGAAATTTAATTCCATTAGTTCCATATATGTTGATAGCAATAGCAATGCTTGGTGAAATACCTTGATAGCCTAAATTATTAGCATGAAGGCCAAGAGATGTGGTCGTCGCATTTTGTATTACAAAACAGATTCCATCAGCGGGATTATAATTATAGGTCTTACAACCGCCCCAACCATACCAGCTTGTACAGATATACGAAAAATCAGATGGCGTATAAGTAAATGTCGCAGTAAAATTTCTTCTCATTCCCATTTTAAGCTTGTAAAAAGCAGAGCTTGCTTGAGAAAGCTCACTCGTTGTTAATGTCAGTACGCGATTGACAATAGAAGGTGCTACGTTTCCATTGTTATTAATCTGCCATCCTGAACTTCCATTCATGTAAATATAATGCGGTTGGTTCAGCGCCCAGAATTTCTGTATCGGAGGTTGAGCATTCGATAGCAGACAAACACCCAACAATAAAACAACTAATTTCGTTCTCATGGTCATTTAATTAGTTATAGTTATTGCCGATTGTCCACCAGAAAGTGCTACCGTCATAGAAGAAAGAAAGAATATCGAATGCGCCAGCTGATTGAGTAAGATAAGGGACTCCATTGCCTCCATTGATTACTTTATTAGTAGTTCCTGAGGCAAAGCCCAAAGTGCTATTCCCTGCATTTTTCACAATAATTACACCATACATTCCTGCTTTTACGTTAGATATTGTCAGTGTATTTGTTCCGGCATCTAAAGTCCATGAAGCAGAAGATCCTTTACTTAAGTCCCATGTTAGAGAATTCCCTGTAGACGAAGTCCCCTTAGCACCAGCAGTAGTAAAAGTTCCTTGTACCGGCGAAGTATAATTTGTTGCGTTTACGGTGCCATCCACGCCAAGAGTTGGAATGGAAGCGCCTGTATTACCCGGCTTGGTAAATGTAGGATCACTTGCTGGGGTAGATGAAGTGCTCAATCCTACCCCTACATTGCCGTTGGCTAAAACTGTTACCCCACTGCCGGTAGTGCTGTTTGCCTGTATGGTAGCTACTTTTCCTGTAGCTGAAGATGAATAAGTTGCGCTATTTACCACATTGAGTAATCCGTTTGTGGAAGTATTGGTAGAAGCGGAAACAGACAATCCTGTACCACTTGTCAAACTATTTCCTGCTATTGAAAAGATATTTCCGGTAGTTCCTGTACTATTCCATGTAATCGGGTTCGTATTCATTGTAACAGTACGTGTATTATTCAGAGCACCATTGGAATTGTATATGTTTGGCAAATCCGACGGACTTGCCCAACTTAAATTTCCCGAACCATCGTTTGCCAAAAGTTGCCCGCTTGCTGTGGCTTGAGCAGCAGGCATTACTAATGAATAGGTTGATGTTGAGGCTGCTGCCGATACTGTTGCCGTTCCCGAAGTAGAACCTGTAAGTGTAAGTGTTTTGCCCGATGCTAATACGGTATTGCCGACGGAAGTAATGGTTAGGGCATCTGATAATAATGAAGGCGAGACGGTGGTGCTAGTTGTAGCAGGAGTAATGGCAAATGCCATATAGGCATAATTACTTGCAGTAAAAGAATAACCCATATTGGTGGTTGTCCCTGTTGTTGCTTTTTTATATCCTATTGTACCATAGTAACTTGAGCCGGCTTGTAACGATGATAATATAGTTTGTCCATAAGAAGCTGTTGGAGTGCCTGATGTCCCAATGAAATCCATTACAATTTGCCCTGTAGATGATGCCGGATACAAAAGAGCAGAACTATAGTAGCCCGTAGCAGCAGTTAATGGCGTATTTAATGTTTGTACATTGGATAAAACGAAAGCTGAAAAACCTATACAAACGCCACTGTTATCGGGTTGGGTAACAACAATATCATGTGTGCCTGGAGTTGGAGCAGCTAAAGTCCACATTTCAATCCTCGTATTTCCTGAACCTACGGTTTGGAATTTTGTTAGATTTTGACCAAACCATGTAACAGACGAAGCCGAACTATAATTATAGGAATAAACCAAAGCAACTACTAAAACTGTGTTATTCAGAGATGAGGAAATAGGATAACCCGTATAAGTGTAAGTTTGAGAATTACCGTTGCAATATTGATCTGTTATTAAATTATTTACACGAATGATACTTCCGGTGCTTGCTACACCTGTTTGAAAAATAATATTACCCGAACCACCTGCACCGGCTCCGTTACTTGCCTGAATGTACATGTCGGCACCGGGCGTGTTGCTTGCTCCTGCCTGTGCACCTCGAATAACGGTATTCGTAGGTGTGCCGCCTTCGCCTTTGCCAAAGATAGTGATGTCGGCATTAAATGTTTTATCACCTGAAAAAGTTTGTGCGGTTGTGGTTACTAATCCTCTTGCCGATGCTGATGCATCTGGAATATTGAATGTATGAACTGTTCCGCTTGATGTGATGTTAAAGTCTGTACCTGTTGTTCCAGTTGCAAAAGTTTGAGTAAGCCCGGTTAACCCATTCAAAGAAGTAATTCCTCCACCTGCATTAGGGATATTCAATTCCCCTGTTGTGCTATTGTATGTAGCAACTCCACCTGTACCGGTTGTTGTAAGCGAAATAGCTGATCGCGCTCTGGCATCAGTATAATACAAATTTGTACCCTCTGGAACGACTGATGTATTAAGCGTTTTCCAGGTTTTATCACCGCTCCAGTATTGGGATGTTGTCCCATTTGTTATTGCGGGTTCTTTGCTATTAAATTTATTCCAGTCTGCACTGTTCAAATATCCGTCAGTAGAAGTAGTTGCCTGGCTAATAGAAAATATTCCCGATGTATTATTATAGCTCAATGGAGCGGTTGCACTTAATGAGCCTAATGTGATGAACAATGGGGCTCCCGTTATTTTTGACCAACCAATATTGTTGATGGAAACATCAGTACGAGTATTAGGTGTGTTGTCTGCCACTGTAAATTCCGAACCGAAATTCAAGGTGCTTCTTTGCGTCAGTCCTGTGCCATTGGATTGTACAGTCTGGTAATAGGCACTTGTCAGATATGTATTAGCATCAAAACCCCATGTTGATGTTCCACTGTTATACTTTAAAAATCCATTTGAAAGAGTTGGTACAGATTTCCCCTGTATTCCTTTTACAACTGGTGAAGCTGCAGTACCCCCTAAATCGCCAGCTAATTGTACTCCACCCAATGTTGTTGAAGTTGCCGAGGACAGAGAAATAGTTTTGGCAGCACTTCCATCATAAGTTGTTCCTATGTTCAATTGAAGTCCGGCTCCAGCCGTCAAAGCATTAGGAGTTACGGCTGTTATTGTTGTTGATCCACCGAGTGCAACACTATTGCCATTAATCGTTATTGAAGAATTAGCTAAATCTACATTCGGTATTGACGATATATAGTTTGTTGTAGTTCCCGATTGCTTAACATATCCAGTTCCGCTTAGTGCGGGCTGCTTACCATTAAAGGTATTCCACTCAGTATTACTAATCAACCCTCCTGTTACGCTAGAAGAAGTATTTGCCATCGGAATATTTAACGTAGTACTTCCACCCAATGAAACTGGCGATGTACTCCATGATGGCGCCGCTCCTGTAGTCCCAGTAGATAATGAGATTGACCCTATGGAAGATATTGCTTGCTGCCGAACAACTCCTGTGCCATCTACACTTAACAGCTGGTCAGTAGTAGCACCCGTTTGTAAACCCTCTAGTCGCAAAGGATTAGAAGCCGATTTTACATGCAGCCTATTACTCGGATTTGTGGTATTTCCAATGCCGATTCCCACATTCCCAGTTTCTACTACTTTTACTAAATCGATCGCATCAGGATCCCAGTCTCCATTTGCACGAATCCTGAATTCTGAGTTCGTTGAGGTTTTATCTGCATCAATAATAACATCCAATCCGGTACTACTTACTATATTACCAGTATTTCCCAAGAACAAAGAAGCTCCTGACCATGCTGATATGCCTCCTGGAACAGTTGTAACCCCCAAGCCCAAAGCTTCATTTGTATCGAATGAAAACAATCTCATTTTTTCCTTTCCATTCGTGCCAAAAACCAAATCTTTTTGATCTGTAGTTCCCAAATAATTTTGTCCTGTTCCTGTACCCGGGTTCGTCAAGCTATTCCCGGTTAACAACCAGGCATACGTAGACGGACTAACTGGAGACCAGTTTGTGCCGTTGTAACCAAGAACTTGCCCAGTTGTAGCAACTGTTGTAGTTCCCAGTGGAGAACCATTAATTTTTGTGACAGTCAATGCTGGATTTAAAGAAGAAGTTCCAGACGCAGTTCCAGTAACATCTCCGCTACCTGTCCAAATAATAGACTGATTAGTGGCTGTCAGCGTATTCCATTTTGAACCATCCCAACGAAAAAGGGTTGAACTCCCTGGTGCAATAATAACACCTCCCACTGTAATTGACTGTACGGAAGTGTTGCTATTGGATACCTGAAAAATTCTACCCGGAGTATTGTCGGTTGGGGGGTCGAGAGAGAGGGTTCCTCCTGTACTTGTTTTTACGACAGCGCCAGAAAAAGCATCTACAGTGGACGTTCCAATCTTACCGCTTGATAGGTCTGTTATATCTGTCGATCCCAAAATAGTAGAGCCGGCATTGTGAAGTGTAGCTTTTGGCGCAGTAGTGCCGATGCCTACATTGCCTGTAGTGTTTTTGTTGTATATGTCGTTGCCCACTTGCTTCCATTTCGATTGATCGATATTTTGTATCGTGCCTTTATTGTCGATCACGCGCACGGTTTGTGCACATACACCCAGTGTAAGCATCACCGCCAAAAGAAAAAATATCCGGATTTTAGAAGAAGAAAGCATGTTGACCAATACCTTATTTTTTGATTGTATATAAACTAAAACGGAAAAAGCAATTAAGAGGCAAGGTAGATGCCTTGCCTCTTAAGAAATATCTGAAAAATATTATTTAACCCACTGGATTTCTATTCTATCACCGACATACAATGCATAGTCTTCTCCAGCATTAACACTTGAATTCTTAACAATAACATCATAAGGTGCAGATGCACCAAGTGTATAGTCAACTCCAGCCAACAATTTAACACCATTTCTATATACAGAAATTTTCTCAATACTTGCTGGAATTGATGCATCACCCGAG
Source organism: Paludibacter jiangxiensis (assembly GCF_001618385.1). Taxonomy (NCBI): domain Bacteria; kingdom Pseudomonadati; phylum Bacteroidota; class Bacteroidia; order Bacteroidales; family Paludibacteraceae; genus Paludibacter; species Paludibacter jiangxiensis. Next base: position 424,879 of record NZ_BDCR01000004.1, read on the forward strand.
TAAGTAAAGTTTTTTGAAGCATCACTAACTTTATCGTTATATTTTCCACCTTTAACAAGATCAGTAAACAAAAGTTTTTGAACAGCACCGGTAGCTTCGTCACGAACTAATAATGTCCAACCTGCTGTTGAAGCTGAGGGATCGGTTGATGTGTGTGTTGGAATACCTGCTGTGGCCGCACTTCCCGTAGCAAAACTAATTCCATCCAAACCAAAAACCTTGCCATCTGTAGTGATATAAGTATTATCAGTCAATGTACCACCTAACTGCCATGTGGTAGTAACCCCAGTTTTATCGTCAGATGTATTAGTAATGGCTGTGATACCATTTTGAACTTGTAAGTACTTGATAGTTCCTTTATTGTCAATCAGGCGAATAGTTCCATTAGCTTTTACAGCTGTTCCTGCCACATCACTATTCTTAACAACTCCGAGGTTAGCAACAGCTGTGGTTGTGTTCTGAGCGTTTGCCGTAAAAGCAAAAGTTCCAATGGCAAGCGTAAGGCCGGCCACTTTCATCCAATTTTTAGTAGAATTTGTTTTCATCTCTTCGATTTTTGAAATGTGAATAAATTAGAAAATTAAATATAGATTATTGATCCTTTTATTTCCATTGATAAATTTTGATTTCATCTCCCGCAAAACATCCGCTATCAAATACAGCATCCGGTTTTAAAATAATGCTGGATGCTCCTGCTGTAGCGCTGAAGTCTATTTCGGCACCATTTCGGTACACCTGTATTTTATCGGCAGAGCTTATGGGATAAGGAGTCGGAAAATTTAGTTGTCCATCTGTTGCCTTATAAACCGCTACTTTCCGGCCGCTTGCCATGCTTGATGCTGATACAGATTTGACAACACCAGTAGCAGGGTCGGCCACCAGAATATTATCGGCATCGCTGCCCGTTTGCAGGCCGGTAATGGATAATGTATTGGTAGCATCCGTATTGATAGTGGTAGGACGGGTCAGGTTCCCGCCAAATGAGATGGTATGCGTGGAGGGGTCATAACTCAGCCCGTTGGTGGCATTCAGGTTTTGAATAAGTTCGTTGAAAGAAATTTTGCGCAATACTCCCGAAGGATCGGAAACAATCAGGCTGTCTGATTTTGATCCCGGTTGAAGACCCGATAAGGAAAAAGTATTAACCGATGAAGCGGTAATTGTTGTGGGCTTGATAAGAGAACCACCGAGCTGTACGGTGTTAGCACCGCTTTTCGATAGTCCGTTTTCGGCATTAGTAAGCGAAGAGGTGGAAGAAATGTCAATTATTTTAATCCATTGCGTTCCATCGTTATAATAAATACCTTCGGAAACATATGGCAAATTAGTCCCATTCGTGGTTTTATTATACACTAACATCCCCTTTACATGCGATGTTAAAGGAGCTGGCGATGTCGTTAGATTCAAGTTGACGCGGGGTAACAACATACCCTTTTTCCCATTAGCAGCATCCCCCAATTCTAAATAGGCATTGGCATCAGAAGGACCTGTTGTGCCACCGATTTTAGTTTGAGAGTGAACATGGGAAAAAATAACGCAGATGAATATAGCTGCAATTACTTTTCTCACAGATAATTATAGTTTTCTCTTTAGATATTCTTAATAATCCGTCTATTAACTTTGTTCATTTAATCTACAGTTAGTTAAATAGACGGATCAATGGTCATAATCAACACTTCTCACTGCATTGCCAAAGAAGATTGATTTTTTGACATATTTTAGTCTTGCAAATGTATGGAATTTATTTATTTCATCATTTATTAATGATACATAATTATGTTAAATATAATAAATTAAGCAATTGAAATTCACGTAAATAACATAAATTATGTTTACATGCGCTTGTTGTTGGCTTTTTTATAAAAAACTGCCTATAAATTATCCAAAAGATTACAGATACTCCAGTACCCAAAATCGAATAAACCTGACACAATATCGTCTCCCTGCGCAGCTAAAAACTCCCCACCCAATTTGCGTCCCAAATTTATTTTTCACATCATCCCTATGGTCATAAATATGAATGCCAAAAGAGGGAATTCCGTTCTATTTTCAAAAACCTGATATAAAACATCCTTTATGCGCAGGGTTTATTGCAAGAAAAGAATATATTTGCCTTAGAAACATGAGAACAATCAATTCAAAAACATTTATACTATGAAAAAGCTTATACTTATCCGTCATGCAAAAGCGGAAATTCTACAACCCGGTATCCCGGATGTTGATCGTATTCTTTGTGAAAGAGGAAAAAGTGATGCTGTTAAAATGGCCAACCAGCTGTATAGCACAGAAATAACACCGAATGATGTAATTTGCAGTCCGGCAAAAAGAGCAGTGGAAACAGCTACTGTCTTTGCTGAACAATACGGCATAGAAAGGCTCATCAAAGAGGAATTCCTTTATGGAGATTACAATTTTGCCGACATAAAACAGTTGCTAATTGAAGAAGTTCCTTTGGCCGACACCGTTTTAATTGTAGGTCATAACCCTAATCTTTCTTATATTATCGCCAAACTTACCGGTAATTTTAACCAGCATCTTCCTACTGCGGCTGTGGCAGTCCTTGAATTCGATATTGAAAAATGGGACGATTTACAACCTTCGACGGGTGTTTTGGAAATGTTTTTCTATCCCGATAAATGAATAAAGAATCTGTCGCAAAAACTATTGACGAATACATCGCACGTTTCCCGGACGAAATAGCTATCAGGCTTCAAAAGGTACGGGAAACGATTCGCGGTGTAGCGCCGGATGCGGAAGAAGGAATCAGCTATCAAATCCCGGTGTTCAAGCTTCACGGTCCGATGGTTTATTTTGCAGGATACAGAACACATATCGGATTCTACCCTACCTCGTCTGGCATCGAACGGTTCAAAGAAGAATTATCAGAATTCAAAATCGGGCGCGGAACTGTCCGGTTTCCCCTGAACAAGGAAATTCCTTATGACTTGATTGCCCGCATAACAGCGTTCCGGTATGCCGAGAACATTGCCAAAAAGAAGCAGTGAGGAAGCAATTGTATCAGTTCTTTTTGAAAAAGACGATATAAGTAATGCCTACCAGATTTGTAAAAATCCCCACTGGGATCAGCATTTTCACGCCGCCCATATTACTGATACCTTGACTACTCAAAGAGGTTATTTGCAGTAACATTGCGGCATATGTCACAACGAGTCCAATAGAAAAGAAAATAACTCCAATTGCCAGTTTCAGCATAAACGGTAGTTGTGTATTCTTGGTAAATTTAGGATATAAGAACCAGAGGCCAGTAACAGGCATCAAAATAAGTACTAAGCACAAAAACATTGTTATCATAAACTGCTGTGGAATTATTCTATTGATAATTATGCAAAGATAACAATTTTGGATTGGTAATCTTCCGAAAGAAAGCGGTGGCAAGCATACTTACTTTCGGCTCCACGGACCGAGCTGATCAAGAATCTGATTTTCGAATATCCGCTTCAACTCCTGATTCTCCTTTGGAGTTAATTTTTTCGTGTTGATTTCGCGCCAGCGATTAAAACCAATTCCCTTTGATACCGCTTCAAGTCCTATTTGAGTAGTTCGGGCCGTATCGCTAATATTCATAACACAATGCAGGGTTTCGTTTCTGTTCTTCAGATAAAAATAGATATGGCAAAAATGAGCTGTGTAAGTGTTTTTAAGTTCCACTTTTTGCCCGCTTTGTAAGGTTACTACCAATTGATAATCAGGATTTCGTTCTTTGAAGATGTTAATCTTGCTCAACAGAGCCTGTCTCGAACATTGGAATGTATAATACTCAGCCCAAGGGTAGTCGTCGGTATTGAGATTAATACACGAATACAGAAAAGAAAATCCCACAACTAATCCAAAGAACATTGCAAATAGCTTATCTTTGAAAGCCGGAATGCTTTGCTGGTTACGCAATTTTCTAAAGTTCGTTTCCATAGACACAGAATATACCTCAAATATAGTGCTTTTTATTACGATTTTGCGCAAAATATTAGTGTCAGTATATTCATTTATCTTCAACATAGCAGATAGTTACCCTCAAACAAAATAATATTTATGAACACACTGATTTCTTGCTGTGGCCTTGATTGTGCCGATTGTGGTGCGCGTAAAGCGACCTTACTAAACGATGACGAACTGAGAAAACAAACCGCGGAAGAGTGGTCAAAACAATTTGGTGTTGACATGCCGTATGAGATCATTAACTGCACCGGCTGCCGTGAAGAAGGCGTTAAGTTTGTGCATTGCAATGAATGTCAGGTACGTAATTGCGTGAAAGAAAAAGGGTACGATACTTGTGCTGATTGTGCGGAACTGGAAAGCTGTTCTATTGTTGGAGGCATTCACCAACATGCTCCATTTGCATTGGAAAATCTGAAGGCGTTACAAAAGCAGGAGTAAATACGGCAACGAAATACACGGATTAGACAGATAATCTTTTAGTTCCATTCCGTTTTTTCTGCGTATTCCGTGTGCTGAATTATTTTTTATTTTTCAACAACTCTTCCAGCTTGATAAGTTCGTCGCGATATTGAGCAGCTTCAATGAATTCAAGTTTTTTAGCGGCATCATGCATGGCTTTACGGGTCTTTTCGATGGCTTTTTCAAGGGCTGGACGGCTCATGTACTGAACCACGGGATCGGCTGCTATATTCACATTTTCCGGTTCAACATAAGCCTTCATTGCTGCTTTTTCGGCAGCCTGTTTACCTAAAACGGATGTGTGACCCTTGCGGATCGATTTTGGAGTGATGCCGTTGGCTTCGTTATATGCCAACTGTTTCTCTCGGCGACGAGCAGTTTCGTCAATAGTCTGACGCATGCTATCGGTGATTTTATCGGCATACATAATCACACGACCGTTCAGATTACGAGCCGCACGCCCGGCTGTCTGCGTGAGTGATCGGTGCGAGCGCAGGAAGCCTTCTTTGTCTGCATCCAGGATAGCCACCAGCGACACTTCGGGTAAATCGAGCCCTTCACGAAGCAGGTTCACACCAACAAGAACATCAAAGAGTCCGTTACGGAGATCTTCCATAATCTTCACCCGTTCCAGCGTATCAACGTCGGAGTGGATATAGTTACAGCGGATACCCATTTTCATGAAATAGTCAGTGAGCTCTTCTGCCATTCGCTTGGTAAGCGTAGTGACAAGCACCCGTTCGTCTTTTTCGGTGCGCTGTGCAATCTCCTCCATTAAGTCATCTATCTGGTTGAGACTGGGTCGTACGTCAATAATGGGATCGAGAAGGCCGGTAGGACGTACCACCTGCTCTACCACTACCCCATCCGACTGCTTCAATTCATAGTCGGCCGGCGTAGCGCTTACGAATATTACTTGCGGTGTCAGCGTTTCAAATTCTTCAAATTTCAGCGGACGGTTGTCCATAGCTGCCGGTAAACGAAATCCATATTCTACCAGATTCTGTTTACGTGAAGCATCGCCTCCATACATCGCCCGGATCTGTGGTACCGTGACGTGGCTTTCGTCAATTACCATCAAAAAATCATTTGGAAAATAGTCGAGAAGGCAGAAGGGCCGGCTACCCGGAGCACGCCCGTCAAAATAACGCGAATAGTTCTCTATGCCGGAACAATAACCCAATTCGCGGATCATCTCAAGATCGTAAGTCACTCTCTCCTGGATTCTTTTGGCTTCGTAGGGCTTGCCTTCCGATTCGAAAAAAGCCACCTGCTTCATCATATCGTCCTGAATCTCGTTTATAGCGCGATTGATGCGTTCTTTCGTCGTAACGAAGATATTGGCCGGATAGATTTGGTATTGATCAAATATCTCGATGGTATTGCCATTGAACGGATCTATCGTTTCAATTTCGTCAATCTCATCACCCCAGAAAACAACCCTTAAAGCAACGTCTGAATATGCAAGAAATATATCAACCGTTTCGCCTTTAACCCGAAAATTACCTCGATTGAAATCAATTTCGTTTCTGGAATACAAACTATCCACCAAAGAACGGAGAAACGCATTTCTGGCTATCGTTTGCCCTTTGTGAATTGGAATGGTATTGCTGTAAAAGTCCTCCGGATTTCCGATACCATAAAGACAGGATACGGACGAAACCACCAGCACATCTCTTCTCCCGGACAACAAAGCTGAAGTCGCCGAAAGCCTTAGCTTCTCTATTTCATCATTTATTGAAAGGTCTTTTTCAATATAGGTGTCGCTGGTCGGAAGATAGGCCTCGGGTTGGTAGTAATCGTAGTAAGATACGAAATATTCTACCGCGTTATTTGGAAAGAAACTCTTGAACTCTCCGTAAAGCTGTGCTGCTAAAGTCTTATTGTGGCTCAAAACCAGTGTCGGGCGGTTCACCTCCTGCACCATATTGGCTATGGTAAAGGTTTTTCCGGAACCGGTCACCCCCAGCAATGTCTGAAACTTTGTCCCATGGTTGAGCCCCTCGGCCAACTGACGGATTGCTTCAGGCTGGTCGCCGGTAGGTTTATATTCCGATATAATTTTGAAATCCACAGCTGTAACTAATTAAAAATTAAACAATGAATCCCATTGATTGTAAAGTTCTTCCATGCCTGACAGTACAATATTTGCACCGGCATCAATCAGCACATCGTCTTCCAGAATACCGGTATTGATGGCTATGGTAAAGATACCAGCTCCTTTGGCAGATTGCACTCCGAGGGGAGCGTTCTCCACAACTACAGCTTCCCAGGGTTTTACGCCAGCTTTTTGTAAGCCCATCAGGTAAGGTTCAGGATTGGGCTTTCCATATTTTACGTCGAAAGCCGTAACCATTTTATCCTGACTGAAAATTCCCGGATAGTAAACCTCCAGATTATCAAGTAGACTTGCCTGTCCCGAGCCGGTTACCAAAACAATATCCAACCCTTTTGCTTTGATCTTATTCAGCAAATTGTCGGCAAAAGGCATAGGTATAGTTTCACTAAGATCTCTGAATTCTTCGCTTTTGTGTTGATAAATGGCATCCATCTCTTCCTTGGTGGCATTACGCCCCAGTTCGCGTTGAAAAATGCCGTTAATGGTTCCCGATCCGGTTCTTCCTTCGTGCATGTAAGCCTCATAATGCGAAAAAGGCATTCCAATATTACGGATAGCTCTGACCCAGGCTTCGGCATGTGCCGGCATTGAATCGAAAAGAACGCCGTCCATGTCGAAAAAGACAGCTTTAAGTGAAAACTCGGGATATGAATGTTGTTGTGTAAAATCGTTAACTGGTTGAAGTGTCATGCCTTAAAACTATTTATTTGATTCTTAAATTTATACTTCCAGCGCGGTTTTCAGGTATGAATAAAAGGTTTGGCTCAATTAGAAGAGGGCATTTCTCCGTTTACATCTATCAATCTTTTTATATTGAAATAGAATCCTCTAATGTTTATTCTGTTTTTTGCTACAGTGATAAAATCACAATCACTATAAACAAAGCGTTGGTCGACCGGAAACAATCCCAGCAGATAAATCAGCTCATATTCATCCGAAACCGAAATTACATGCCATGGCGTCATTTGCGTTCTCCCATCTCCTGTAGAAAAAATGGCTGCGGCTATTTGTTTCGCTTTCAGCGTGTAAAGATGAGCTAAATCGTTTCTGCCGGTCATATGATACGCATAAGCCAGTTGATTGAGCTTATACAAGTCTAATGGAAATACAGCTAATGATTGTTTGGTAAGTCGAATAATGGTATCGCAGTCCGCAGTTGTCTTATTTACCTTTCGGGCGTACGAAAACAACAACGAATCTTTTGTATTGTGATAGTAAGGCTTGTATTCTTTTTGCAACGTATAACCATAATACAGCGAACGTACCTGCTCCATCGTCATGGTGGTATCATTTGCCAGAAAACGCTGCATTAGTTTCGGATAATAACAGTCAGACTTTTCATCAACAATAATTCTTCTTAGCGAATTATAGTTCGGAGGCGTGGTGGGTTGTTTTTGTGCAACACATAAAGTAGTTACTGATATAACAAGTCCCAATAATATATTTCTTAGCATGTTATGTGCAATTTATAAATTAAAATAACTCTATCAAAAAACACTTCTCTAATGGAGATAATTACAATTTTACCGACGGTATAATTCTTCGTATAGCATGAATTCCCCAAACGACCAGAAAAGCCAGTCCGATGCGGGGAACTACGATCCAAAACATCGATACACCAATAGAAACAAACAGTAACGTATCTTCCAGTAACGAGTGATTGACGGCAATATGATAGTTGAGCATATTGGCATCCCTCTTGTTTACGATACCTTTTTCCACCTGTTCGATCACCACAGCCGATCCGTATGCCAGTCCGAGTGTTTGTGCAACAAACCACAGGAATGAAACTTCCCTTGAGAGTCCGAAAAACTTCATGAGTGGCGCGAAGAAATTTGATATTTTATCAAGCCACTTAAATTCGTTGAGCAGGTTTTGTAGAATAAATAGCCCATAAAGAATTAGGGAAACCTTAATAATCAATATCATGGAACTTTTAGCCCAGAGAAGCAAAACATCCGTGACAGAAGAAAGATGGGTTGCCTGTTCGGTAGAATGCGATACAGAAAATCCTGTTGTTGGCAAAAGCCAGTTTAGCAATAGAGCAGCCGTAAAACTCATTCCAATGCGCACTACCAGCATGTTCAATACAGAGGAACCAGTTCGTTTTTGTACGGCAGTTTCAATTATCAAACTATGCGATATAAGGCACATAATGGCCAGAATCGTTATCTCTCGCATTCCCAGTGTCATGGTTGCAATAACAGCCAAAACCGAATAGAGAGGCAAAAACAGGCTGGTAATAAAGACAATAGCGGAAGCCCCGGGCAAGCCAATATGTGTAAATACAGGAGATAAATATTGTGCCATCCAGTCCATTACACCCCAATATTGCAAAAAACTGACCAACAAAGCCACCGGCAGCATTAATTTTAGCAGCCAAACGATGGTATGAGTGGCTTTCGGCAAAGCCAGACGAATACAAGATATGACTCTTTGCATTATAACTCCTTATTCAATGACTTCATTACCAACATGAAATCATGTTCAAAATTAGGGGTGAAAATTCCTTTACCTAATGAGGATTTGATTTCGTCAATACTCCAGAAACGACCTTCATCCAGCTCGTTGTAGTCGAGCTTGAATTTACCGTCGTAAACGGTTCGGAATGCATTTACCAATTCTTTTTCTACCGCCGATTGCCAAACATAACGAGAAACAAAACTCGAAGTAAACCCCGTAACTCCCAATTCTTCAAATGCTTCACGATTTAAAGCAGTTTCCACGTTTTCTCCGTAATCCACATGACCACCGACCGCCGTATCCCATTTACCGGGTTGTGTATCCTTGGTCATTGCTCGTTTTTGAAGAAAGAGTTCACCCTTACTGTTGAAAATATGGAGATGTACCACCGGATGCAACCAAAACGTTCCCCCGTGACATTCTTTTCGGGTAGCTTTTCCGATTACGTTTCCCTGCTCATCTACCAAAGGAAATATTTCGTCCATAATTGTTTGATCTGAATTAAATTGCTTCCAGTAAGACCTTCACTAAAAACAATGCAAAGGTACTATATTTTCAGGTATGAGAAGGTAAAAAAAACGAAACGGCTTATAGCGTTTCATTATCAAACTATAAGCCGTTGTCTGTTGTTTTGCATCTGGTCGGGATTCTTATCTGGATTTGTCAGCCAGTTCCTTTTCCTGCATTGCTTTAATGGTCTCATCTATCAGGTAATCAAATTCCCATCCAAGCATCTCAGCTCCTTGTTGAATGACATCCCGCGAACATCCGGCCGCAAACTTCTTGTCTTTGAACTTCTTTTTAAGCGAAGAAACTGTCAGATCCAGTGTGCTTTTGCTTGGCCGCATAAGTATTGCCGCACCAATCAGACCTGTCAGTTCGTCTATCGCATACAGCACTTTTTCCATTTCATGTTCCGGCTTGACATTTACTCTGTGACCATAACCATGAGAAACCACCGCCCGTTCAATCTCAGGATCAATATTCTCTGCCTCCATAATTTCCTGAATTTTAATACAATGTTCATCCGGGAATTGCTCAAAATCCAGATCGTGTAACAAGCCAACCAATCCCCAAAATTCCTGTTCTTGTGTATAGCCTAAGATTCGAGCAAAATAACGCATGGTAGCTTCTACAGTTTCAGCGTGTTGAATATGAAACTCCTCCCTGTTGAATTGTTTCAAGAGCTTAATTGCACTGTTTCTGGAGACGATCGGGCTTATTCGTGCGGCATTATCCTTTGGTAAATGTTCTATTCTCATAATTGTAATTCAACTATTTGAAAATTGTTTCAGCTCTGGAAATAGCATATGCGGCAAAATAACCTCTGGGATTATTTATCGCGTTTTTCGGGAAAGTCTGTATGATATTTGTCCTGATATTGGCCGGCTGACCTCCTAACAGAGGATTATGGCCACGGGATTCATTTTTTACTTCTCCTATAAAATTATAATAATCCTGTGAGATACTGCATGTTTCCAACATTACCCGATCGCCGGAATGAATTTTTTCCGCTTTATTTTCAGAACGAATATATAACATGGTTTTGCCGCTCACTTCCATCCCGTCAAACAAAGCATCGCTAATTAATCCCCATTCTGTAATTGTATCCGAGATACATGTTTTATTTTTATAAGCTTTGGTCAGATAATAGTTAGATACTCCTGATGGATCTTTCATCCAAGCATTTACAGCCCACACATTTTCATAAAGAAGGACTTGCTTTTCCACCTGTATCTTTTTGAGCGGAGGAACTGCATTAAGCGTACTTGTAGCTGTATATGTTTCTTTGATGTCATCTTCATTTACATCTATATCACTTATAGTTAAAGTATAAGTACGTCCAGCCACACCAAAATAATTCGATGGTGTTTTATATGCCCCCTTTTCCTGTGCATCTTCGTGTAACGTTATGGATGTAATGCCATCACTGAGAGTGACCGATGCACCTGAAACTACACTGACTGGCTGGTCACAAAAATAATTGCCTGTCTTTTTAAGACGCACCACATGCTCCGTGGTGTCGGTACTAATAGCGCCGTCTACGACAAGTTCTACCGGGATAGAATCAAGGTTGACATTGAAATCTGTTGTACAGGACACAAACGCTATTGCCATAAAAATTGCATAGAGGTATAATTGTGGTTTCATGTTTAGAACAACTGATTATTAGTGATTTAATTATAACATACAACTCCATTTTGGTGTTGCAGAGCAACAAATTTTTTCTTCTGTTTAAAATTTAAAATTATAAGTTATTGAGGGAATAGCTGTAAAGAGGTAGGTCATTTTAGCTTTAGTTATGTACGGATCGTTTTGGTCCTGAACAAAGTTGATTGCCCATGCATTTTTATGTCCATAAACATTGTACAAAGAAAAATTCCACTCACTCTTCCATTTCCGTTTTTTAATGCTCCGGGGTACCCATGTAAGAGAGACATCCATCCTGTGATAGTCAGGCATACGATATGCATTGCGTTTAGAATAAACAGGCAGAATTACCCCTCCTAATTCCATCCGGCCAACCGGATACGTAATTGGTAACCCTGTTGCATAAACAAACGTAGATCCAAAATACAAACCTTTTTGCAATTCGTAATTTCCTACTATATAAATCGTATTAGGACGATCAAATGGCGATCTGTATGGTTGATTGTCATTTACTCCATTAATAGTGCATTGGGCATGAGAATAAGTATAACTAATCCAACCTGTAAGTTTCCCTTTCGTCTTTTGCAGCTGAAATTCTGCACCATAAGCATACGAATTACCAAAACGCAATTCCCCGTCGAGTTCTTGATTCATAATTAATCGTGCGTGATCCTTGAAATCAATGGTATGATGCATGCGTTTATAAAACAATTCAACCGACGTTTCAATAGTATTGGTGAATAAACTCCGAAAATAACCGATAGCAAACTGATGACATCCTTGTGGTTGAACGTTTTTTCCGGAGGTAAACCACAAATCAAGTGGTGTTCCGGCCGTAGAATTGGATGCCATTTGTAAATATTGATTGGTACGGGCATAACTGGCTTTGAAAGACGAATTGTCGTCAATAAAATAATTAATGCCCAAGCGTGGAGAAACGCGAAGAAAAGCCTTTATAATTTGTCCCGACTTATAAACAGTCGAGTCTATCGCATTGTAATTTGAGTCATAATTGTAGACTGTTCCCTTTCCAATATCCGCAAAACAGGTGGAACGCAAACCTGCTTTTATCAATACGCGTTCCGAAAGTTTATACTCATCGGTAATGTACAGCGAATTTTCGATAGCATACACATTGGGTAAGAGAAGGGCAGTCGATCCCACAGCTTTATTTTCTGAGGTAATTTTACCCGGGTGAAGTATATGATATATACCGGTATAGCCAAATTTCAGGGTATGGCGAGGATTGCTAACATACGTAAAATCACTTCTGAGATTGAAATCCCGCATGGCATATTGCCAGTCAAAATTATTATCTGTACTATATTTCGATTGAAGGTTGTATCTAAAGCGACTATAATTCAAAGAGATATTACTGAATAGCTTTTGTGAAAACAGGTGATTCCATCGTGCCGTAACAGCGGCATTTCCAAAGCTGAACCCCAAATTACTATTATTGAAAAAGTCATTACCCAAATAGGCAGAAATAAAAACGCGGTTGTTTTTATCAAATTTATGATTGATCTTGGCATTTAAATCATAGAAATACAATTCATTATCTTTTATATCGGCATTATGCGACATTTTCAGGAACATATCGGCATAAGTACGCCTTCCTGATACGATGAATGTGGTTTTATCTGAATCAAGAGGTCCATCCAATGTCAACCTGCTGGATATTAAACCAATACCTCCACTACCAGATAATTTCTTCGAATTGCCATCTTTTGTTTGTACCTTCAGCAGTGAAGACAAGCGCCCGCCATACGAAGCAGGTATATCTCCTTTGTACAGAGTCATATTCCGGATAGCATCATTATTGAAAACCGAAAAGAAACCCATCATGTGAGATGCATTAAAAATGGGCGCATCATCTAATAGGATTAAATTCTGATCAACACCACCTCCACGAACACTGAAACTGGATGACCCCTCTCCTGCCGATACTACTCCGGGCAATAACTGAACCACCTTTAGTAAGTCTACTTCACCCATGAGTGCCGGCATTTTACGCATTGTATTAATGGATACCTGCTGTTTGCTCATGGTAGTCGATTCTATCAGATCTGAATTTTTAGAAGAAATGACCACCTCTTTCATCTCTTTAGTGGCTATTTGCATTTCCAGATCCAGTTTTTTCGACGTCGTCAGGTCTATATGTAAAATCTGCGTTTGATAGCCCAGATATGAGACTTCAATGGTATATTTACCTTTGGGTATGTTGATGGAATAGAAGCCCGACTGATTTGTAGCAGCCCCGGTTCTCAGTTCGCAAATATTCACAGTGACACCTATCAAAGCTTCTCCATTTGCATGGTCTTTGATGGTTCCACTCAGGCTGATTTTATCTGTTGTCGGTACAATGGCAGATAAAGCGGAAACATGAAATAAGAAAGAAATTATAATTAAAAGTCGGAATATCATACAAAACAAATCTACTTAAGAGTTACAACTAATCACATGCACTTAAACACGTTAGAAAATCAAGCATTTAACCCTTTAGATTTTGTTAGTACGGTATTAACAATGTAGAAAGACAAATATTTGCTGGCGTTCCAGTGAAAAGAAAGATCAAAGATAATTCAAATTCTAATATTTATTCGCTTTTAAGGATATTTTTAACACTATTATCTATTTCGGTAAAATTCCGTATTAAATAAACAAACCAGAGAAGCGCAATAGTGTTGTCACCTCTCTGGTTATTGTAAAAAGAATACGCATTATCATTCGCAATGCAGCCCTTCAAAAACGTACAATTTTAGGTTTAACTAAATCCTCAAAATCTTTGTATGACAGTCTGATGAGTTCGGTAAGAGTTCCCGCATTAAAGGCAATCTCTTTATCTTCCGTCAGAGCAGTCGAGACATAAACATCCATTCCGTAGAGGTTTCCGAAAGGCGGCATGGCGCCCAGCTCGCAGCCAGGGAACTTGTCTAAGAATTCGCGTTCGTTACAAACAGATACCGTTTCTGCTCCGATGGCTTCTTTCAGCATGTCGGGATGAACTCGTCCGGAAGCCGGAAGCACAGCCAATGCCATTTTTCCGTTTACCCGTATCACAACCGTTTTTGCCAGTTCCTGTCCATGGATATGTGCAGAATGGGCAATTTCGTTGGCCGTGTAAGCTTTCGAATGGCGAATGGAGACAAATTTGATGTTATTGGCGTTGAGAAACTCAACTAATTTGGCAACTGGCATAATAATCTGATTTAGAATGTAGACAATATACCAATGTAAGGCCGGAGAGGCCCGGTGAGAGGTGTCAGCAGGTGACATGGAACAAGCCGATGGCGGCTTCTTCAACTGAATTCCAGGTCTCTATAGCCTGGGGTGTGGGTAACAGCAGCACGTGACATCCGTGTTGCTTGAAATATTCGTTTGCTGTGTCTGATAGTTCAACGTATCCGGTCTGTCCGGTACCGACAATCAACAATGCTGCTCCGGCAGCGTATACATCATGCGCTTCGTCCAGCGACAGAATGTGAGAAGTGCCGTATTGTGCACTCGACAAGCGTTTGTTGCGGTTTCTTACCGTTCCATCCAAACCGATCACCACGTCGTGCGTATAGGTTTTTCCTTCAATGGTAATCTCTCCGAAACGGGTGCTGTCGATTGTAGGTTGCATAGGCTGAATATCTGATCAAATACTTTGTAAAGGTAAGATTTTCGGAAGGAAGTTGTACTGCGGGGCTATAGAAAATGAAGATGTGATTCTTGCTAACCCAAACCCACTGACGATCTACGATGTCAGTACTGTAAGCCTGAAGGGGCTTTAATCTGGCTGCAGTTAGTTGTATCTTTTCTTTCAGGGCTAAAGCCCGGTACGTCTTGTCTTGCTGCAGCCTCCGCCCTAAAGGACGGAGTTATTATCTTCGGCTTATACTATCTTTTGGATGACTTTGCAACTAAGGTGAGTGTTGCTTAATAAACTTCAAGGATAACAGATTAACTTATGCTGTCCGTGATTTCCATCACTATATCCTTTAAGAAAATGCTGTAATCAATTATAAATCTAGAATTTTACTCTCTGTTGTTATCATAACCCCGTCCTTCAGGGCGGGGATCCAGACGATGCTACGCCGATTGGCTTTAGCCTTGAGGAGTATACCCATAACTCTCCAAGAACTTATTATACTCTTCCGTAAATGAGAGTTTTCGGTGATGTTCATCCTGATTGAGAATGTATGCCCGCACTTTATCTTTCTGGGATTCACTGACTGAAGCGGCAAAGTATTCGTCAGCCCATTCAAACTTTGGTTTTAGCAACTTCTGTTTGTTAATCCAAAAGGATGATTCTCCTTTTATCAAATTAATGGCTTTGGCAACCGACATGTCTGCATTGAGATAAAACAGGCAGTGAATATGATCTGGTTGCGAATTGAGCGTATCAATGAAAATCTCTTTGATTCCAGCATTCTCCTTGATATGCGACAAAATTTCAGTCCGGAGGTGTTGAGCAATAGCGCTTTCTCTATTTTTGGTACCCCAAACGGCATGAATCAATACTTTTGCGTAGGCCATATTTCTTTTTTTCAGGGCTAAAGCCCCATTTGTTTACTCATGGTATTATCTCCGCCCTAAAGGACGGAGTTATAATTCTCTGCTTATTCCAGCCGTTTCTGGTTTCGGTGCAACGGTAAGTGCCTTCATACAGACCCGCTCTATCTCTGGCGGTCATCATAACCCCGTCCTTCAGGGCGGGGCTGAAAACGTAGCTTTGCAGATTGGCTTTAGCCATGATTGAAAGAAAGAACAAGTGCCAGTCATCTTTAATTAAGTAGTTATTTTTCGAGCAAATTCTTTCAGCTTATCAAGCTTTGGATGACCTTGTTGCTCGGCAATAGTTACATGATCCTGCAAATTCCAACCAATTGATTTTGCCCCTTTCCCAATTAACTCTTCCAATTGCTTTTCAGCCTTCTCGTACCATTGAGGATAATGAGCAAAACGATAAAACCATAATTCGGACAATAAACCAATATTTTGATTATCATCCATTTCAAAGACTTGATTGATATACTTTTCAGCAGTTTCAAAATCTTTTTTTTCTAAAATCAAAAAATGAGCATAGTTTCCTAGGTTATTTGCATGTTTTGGGTTGGCCTCTATTGCCTTTTTATAATACACTTCGGCGCTGTCATAGTCCTTTCGGAGATTATGCAAGAAAAGGGCATAATTTCCTAATAAATTGGTGTTATCAGGATATTTAGTAATCCCTTCCTGATATATTTTTATTTGCCGGTCAATATCTTTTTCTATATACGCATCATATAAATATTTATTTGAGCCCGTAAAAAGTTCTTTTGTTGCATCGGATATCGGCTTATTAGTTTGTTGGATAGATGCTAACAGACCCTTTAGTTTGTTGTCTAATTCTGCCAGCCTACCTTTGGCGGCTTCCACAAAAGGATGAGTCTCCGGTTTATCAAGCTTTGAGAATATATCATACCCTAAAGCTGTATTGAAAGCATACATCAATTGATCGAACCCTTCTATGTGAACAATAAAATCCTTATTCGTAAGTAACTCTTTTGTTTTAGTGTTTAGTTCTGCATGATCTTTTAAAACACACCAATATATACTTTTCCTGTTTTCAACAGGAATTTTTTTTAAGTATTGCATCAAACTGCCATCATTTCCGCCGTATCCGATAACAAGAAGATGAAACCGGTTTACAATAGGCGCCAAAGCTTTTTCCCATTCTTGTTTAAGGCAATTTGTACCTTCTTCATCATTAATTGGATGCAAGAACAAATCTCTATGTACTTTGATAATAGTTGGTCTTTCGGTGTTGGATGAAATAAACTCAGCTAATGTTTCATGCCCTGCAATAAAAGGTTTTTGAGCAGTAAACATGCGGACAGCATCTTCCACTAAATAGTCGAAATTGGTGGTAATAACAAAATTATGTTTTTCATTCACCAAAATCTGAGATAGGATAACATAGCCCAAACCGGGATCAATGTTTTCCATCAATTTTTTAAATTCATCGTATCCTAATTGATCCTGCGCTTCATAGCGTTTCTGGTATAAATGAGGATAAAACTCACCAATATTTTCTTCGTCAAATCCAATTGAATTTTTCCAATCCGATAACTCGTCCTCTGTTAAATCTTCTTGTAAAGCTTTATACCACTCAACAGCAAGTTCCCATCCTGTTTTAATTCCGGAAGATTTTGAAGCTCCGGCTCCGATTAAAAAACAAAACCGAGTGTCTTCGCTATTTAATCGCTTAATATCTTTGAACATCCGAACAAGACGTTCTTGACTAATGATTTTCGGTTCAACTTGTGTTTCCATTTTTCGTAATAAGCTTCAATATCTATTTATCGTTGTTTTTCTATTTTCCAACCCCAAATCTACAAATTTCTTCTCGCAAAACATGTTTTTGGTTAATTTATTCTCTGAATGCTAAATCAAGCACTGTTCTTCATCATTTTATGGACATAGTTTATTGAACAGATCCAATAAATATACAGAGAATGGCATTTGACTGCCTGATAAATCATTTTTATTGCTCAACAAATGGCTTTGATTGTCCAATAATTGGTTTTGTTTTAAAAAGAAACGGAGTAATACTGCCTTTTTCGGGCTGCATTACTCCGTCGATGTGTTTGAATGAACTGTTTACAGGCGTTGCGACACCTGACGCACCATTTGGGGCTTCCAGCTGCTGAAATCGCCCGCAATAATGTGTTTGCGCGCTTCGCCTGCCAGCCACAGATAGAAGGCCAGATTATGTATCGAAGCTATCTGCATGGCCAAAAACTCCTGGCTATGGAACAGATGGCGCAGGTATGCTTTGGAATAGAACGAGTCGACGTACGACGTACCCGCGGGATCGATGGGCGAAAAGTCGTCTTTCCACTTCTTGTTCTTCATGTTCATGATGCCCTGACTGGTAAACAACATTCCGTTGCGGCCATTGCGGGTGGGCATCACGCAATCGAACATATCGACTCCGCGCTCGATCCCCTCCAGAATATTGGCGGGCGTACCCACTCCCATCAGGTAGCGTGGACGGTCTTTGGGCAGAATCTCGTTCACCACCTCTATCATCTCGTACATTTTATCGGTCGGTTCGCCCACGGCAAGGCCTCCGATAGCATTTCCTTCACGGTTTTGCGCCGCGATAAACTCTGCCGACTGCTTCCGCAGTTCGGGATAAACACATCCCTGAACAATAGGGAAATAGGCTTGCGAATATCCGTACTTTGGTTCCGTTTCGTCAAAATGCGCAAGGCCGCGCACCAGCCAGCGATGGGTAAGTTCCATCGATTGTTTGGCATAATCGTAATCGGCCGTTCCGGGCGTACATTCGTCGAAAGCCATAATGATGTCGGCTCCGATGATACGTTGAATGTCCACCACATTTTCGGGCGTAAAAAGATGTTTAGAGCCGTCGATATGCGAACGGAAGTGTGCACCATCTTCTTTTAGCTTGCGGTTGTCGCTTAGCGAAAAGACCTGATAGCCGCCACTGTCGGTGAGTATGGGTCGATCCCATCCGTTGAACTTATGCAGTCCGCCGGCCTTCTCAATAATGTTCAAGCCCGGACGCAGATAGAGATGGTAGGTGTTTCCCAGAATAATCTGAGCCTTGATATCCTCCTTCAGTTCGCGCTGATGTACCGCTTTCACAGATCCCGCCGTGCCCACCGGCATAAAAATAGGCGTTTCAATTGTTCCGTGGTCAGTGGTTATCACTCCCGCACGTGCATTCGACTTGGGGTCGGTATGTTGTAATTCAAATTGCATACGAAATATGTTATTCCAAAATTTATTAGTTTCGGGATTCCATCACTGAACAATTCCCGGCTTTTCCTTTCTATTGATTTTTTCCTCTTTGTTATCTACCCCTCCCAACCTCCCCTGAAGGGGAGGAATAAGGCAGTAAAATGAGGTAACTGTATTCACTTTGCATGGTTACACCCCCTTAAGGGGAACCAACGGTCAACGACAGAAGGGAGTTAATGGGGGTAAACAATCAAAGCTGCTTACGATTTTTACCCGCTATATTACTTACTATCTACAGCATACTATGCACTAACTCGCAGTCCAGACTCATCATTCCGTGATCTTCTTCGGGATGGAAGCCTTTCAAAACCACCTCTTCGATGGTGTTGATCTTCGATTTGTCGTAGGGAGCGGAGACACGCACGTAATTATCCGTGAAACCGTGCATCCATTCGCCTTTTCGGGCCGATTCCCAAAGTACCTTCGCACTCTTCCCTATCTGACTTTCGTAGAACGCTCTGGTTTTGCGTTCCGACAGCTCGTGCAATCGTTCACTACGTTGTTTACGCACGTTTATAGGCACGGTATACTCGATTTCCAGCGCTTTTGTGCCGGGCCGTTCCGAATAGGTAAAGACATGCAGCTGCGAGATGGGCAGACTTTCGATAAAACGATAGGCATCCTCGAAATGGTCGTCGGTTTCGCCCCGTACGCCTACAATAACATCTACGCCAATAAAGGCATCGGGCATCACGCGCTTTATTTCTTCTATGCGCTCGGCAAAGAGTTCGCGTTTGTAGCGTCGACGCATCAAACCGAGTATCTCGTTGTTGCCCGATTGCAACGGAATATGATAGTGAGGCACGAAATGGGCTGATTTGACTGCGAAGTTGATTATTTCATTTGTAATCAGGTTTGGTTCGATACTGCTAATGCGATATCGTTCAACGCCTTTAACCTTATCAAGCTCTTTTACCAGTTCGAAGAAGGTTTCGCCGGTCGATTTACCGAAATCGCCGATGTTGATACCCGACAAAACGATCTCTTTTGCCCCTTCGGCGACTGCCTGTTCGGCTATCTTCACCGTGTCAGCAATGGTACCGTTGCGGCTCTTACCCCGTGCAAATGGAATGGTACAATAACTGCATCGGTAGTCGCATCCGTCCTGTACTTTCAGGAAAAAGCGGGTGCGGTCGTCGTGCGAAACCGAAGGATGAAACGCTTTCACGTCGTCGATGGCAGTAGAGTGTACCTCTCCCCGACCCTTTTTGTGCAAATCCTCAATAAAGTTGAGCACGTCGAACTTTTCGTTGGCTCCGAGCACCAGATCCACGCCCTCAATCCCGGCAATCTCTTCGGGTTTCAACTGGGCATAACAGCCCGTCACCACCACAAAGGCATCGGGATGGTTGCGCACCATCTTGTGGATGGCCTGACGGCATTTTTTGTCGGCTATATCGGTCACCGAGCAGGTATTAATCACGCAGATGTCGGCCTGTTCTCCGACTCGCACCTTGCGAAACCCCGCGTCGGACAATGTTTTGCCAATGGCGGAGGTCTCCGAGAAATTGAGGCGGCAACCCAGCGTGAGGTAAGCCGCTTTTTTATCTGTAAATTGTGAAGTATCGATCATAAATTAATTTGAAAATTTGAGAATGTGCCGATGTGCCAATGAATCGGCATGTTGCTTTCTTGGGTGATGCGATTTTCAATCGCATTTGTTACGCATTATGCGCGATTACAAATCGCGCCACCCATTAATCTGTTTGTATAAGTTCAATATATCTTGGGCGTAATATTCCTTCCGCAGATTATCGTCTTTGTTCTTTACTCTTTGTTCTTTGTTCTCTTAAAATATATTCTGCAAATTCCTTTCGTTCAGCATATTTTTGCCCTCGGCAGTATAGAGGAAATCGATAGTCTCAGCATAGATTTCTTCCACTTTTCCGCGCACTACTTTCATGGTGCTGTTCACCATGTGGTTTTGTTCGGTAAACGGTTCGGGCAATATGGCAAAGGTAGTGGGCAGCCATCGCTCTGGAAACATGCCTGCATGTACGCCTCCGGCTCTGAACTTGTTTATTTCGTTCACCAGCAATTGAACCGCCTCTTTGCGTCCTTCGGGTGAATCAGGTGCATGTTTGATATGACGTTTCAGCGCCTCTTTGTTAGGCACGAGTAACGCCGTTGTGTAAGCATCCTGATTATTGTGCAGCACTACCTGATCGATATGATGTGTCATCGACACCAAAGCCTCTTCAATGCCCTCGGGACTGTATTTTTCGCCGTCACTACCAATCAGCAGACTCTTGAAACGACCCAAAACATAGAGATAGCCGTCGCTGCTCATATATCCCATATCGCCGGTATAGAGCCAACCCTCTTTTACAGTATCGGCTGTCGATACGGGATTCTTCCAGTAACCTGCCATCACATTTTCTCCACGGATGACGATCTCACCCTTCTCTCCGGCAGGTAACTCTTTGCCGTCGCTGTCCAGAATTTTGATGTCGAGCGGTTGTACCAACACTCCCGATGATCCGAATTTATGGCTAACCGGAATGTTGGAAGAGATTATCGGCGTAGCTTCCGATAGTCCATAGCCCTGAAACATCGGGATGCCGATAGCATAGTAAAATTGTTGCAAATCTTTATCGAGCAAAGCTCCGCCACCGACAAAAAACTGAAGATTACCACCGAAACTCTCGCGCAGTTTGGAAAAAAGAATGCTGTCGAACCATGTAACCAGCGGTTTCAGCACGCATCTCCACCCAGCCCCTTTGTTCCAGCCGTCCTGATTGTAAATATAGGCCACTTTCAGGGCCAGATGAAACAGTCGGTTGAGCGATTTACCCTGCGCACGCACACCGTTCTCTATATTTTTCCGAAAGTTTTTGGCCAGTGCCGGAACGCTCAGAATCATGTGCGGCTTTATCTCCTTGATATTTACCGGAATATTGCGCAATGTTTCCAACGGGGATTTACCCACCTGCACCGTTGCCACTCCTGCGCCACATTTCATGAAAATATAGAATCCAGCCACATGCGCAAAACAGTGATCGAGCGGCAGAATGACCAGTGTGCGCCATGTTTCCGGAATAATTAACAACGTCAATGCCTGTTCGATATTGGCTGTGTAATTGCGGTGAGTGAGCATCACCCCTTTGGGTTCGGCAGTTGTACCGGAGGTATAGGTAATGGTAGCCAAGTCATCGTTTTTCAACGATTTGGCTATTTCCAGAAATTCTTCTTCCGAATGTTCTTTCAGGTATCGATCGCCAGCCTGAAGCACTTCTTCGATAAATACCTCTTTGTCGGCATAAACTTCTTGCTCATCGAATACAATCACCTTTTGCACGGCAGGCAACTGATCGATAATAGTTCTGATTTTGGGCAACTGATTGCCAGAAACCATGATATACTTTACATCAGCATGTTGCAGACGAAACAACAAATCGTTGCTCTCTTCCAGCTTGATGGAGAGCGGCACATTGACCGCTCCGGCGTAAAACATCGCCAGTTCGCCCATAATCCACCAGTTACGGCCTTCAGAAAGCAGAGCCATCGCATCATTTTTGTTTACTCCGATGGCTCGTAACCCTGCGCCGAAGCAATAAACCTGTGCGCGGGTCTGTTTGTATGTGGTTTCCTGAAATCTATCGGTGATTTTTTCGAATAAAAAGGGACGTTCGGCATATTTTTTGACCGACTCCTCGAAAAGATTGACAAGAGTTTGCTCCATATAGATCAAAATTGCGTCTGTTTACTGTTCCTGAATGGTTTGGGTTGGTTGCTCCCGATTTACTTCGGGTTGCGGTTCCGTCCGGGCAGCATGCTTGAGAATTTCAGGATGTTCCTCGATATATTTTTTGACGGTGATATAGCCGTTCATGTAAATATCTTTGTACCTCCCGTAGCTGAAAGAGCTGATTTTCTTACTGTGCGGAATGTTTATCAAAAAATCGCACATATCAGCACCCTGTTTTGAATTATGGGCAAGCACCACTTTCACCGTTTTGTTTAACACGCTTATGGGGCCCGTGAGTTTCATCCCATGATCATACGTATCAACATTTATACCGATTACCACATCGCAAAGTGGACGAATGGGTTGCGTAGGGATATTGTTTAACGCTCCTCCATCAACGTAGCTGACAGAATCAATCATAATTGCATCGAACACTCCCGGAATAGAAGCCGATGCCACCACATATTCGCTCAGTCGTTTACCGTGCCCGAAATAGGCGGCCTGACCATTGTTAAGGTCGGTTGCACAACAAAAAAATCGTTTGGGTAGACTATCAAAATCGTCGCTCGGAATATATTTTTTCAATACGGTTCGCAGGGCATTGTGAGTCGACAGACCGGTAGCATCACTATGTGGCAATACTTTAATCAATTTGCTCTTTTTGTACATTTTTTCGTTCTGCGTCATAACCAGAATCTGTTGTGGCGAGTATCCTGCGGCATAAAACGAGCCCACGACAGCTCCCATGCTGGTTCCGGAAACAAACTGCGGATGAAATCCGGCTTCCTCGAGTGCCTGCAGCGCACCGATATGAGCAAAACCAAGCGCACCACCACCACTGAGCGTTACTCCCAGACGCAATTGTTGTGCAAACGAAGCAGCAACAAAGCTTGACAATAAAATAAAAAGATAAAATTTCTTCATCTTCAGACGTTTAATTTGTGATATGCATTACAAAACAACGTGAATTTCGTGGTTTTTAGGGTCGGTTCAAATAGCTGAGTACATATTTCAACTCACCGTACGACAACGCCCCCTGAAGCGCTTCAAAAGCCGGTGTGAGTCCTGCGGTATCTGCCGACCTGAAGTAATCTAGCGCTTTTTGAAGTTTATCATCCGGCAACAGTACCGAAATATCGATCTTTTCTTGTTGCACAAAGCGTGCCAAATGGCCTTCGATGGTAGTAAGTGTCAGGCCTCTCTCTTTAGCAATAGCTCGTGCGTCTAATCCATTGACAAACAAGTTGTATGTTACATCGAAGGTACTTGTTTTTACATCCAGCTCTTTCTCTTCGGACTCCACCGCAATAGCAAGCCCTTTTTCCTGCATATATTCGGTAATAATCTCAATCAGGTCATCGCCATAGTCCCTGATACGTTTTGCCCCAAGTCCTTTGATCGACTTAAGCAGCTTTTTATTTGTCGGAAGTTTGCTTATAAGTTCATCCAAAGATTTCTGCCGCAATACATCATATGGTTGCACGTTGTGTTCGTCAGCAGTAGCATTACGCCAGGCTCGCAATTTCAATAACAGATCGGGATGAGCCGAAGATTTCAATGAAACCGGTTTATACCTTTCGGTTTCAGGTTTATCGCCTTTCAATATTGCTTTTGCTCTTGCTGAAAGATAGTTGCTCAGGCGGAATCCATCAGCACAACTCCGTAATGCATGTTTTTTTGTGACGATTTGCTCTTTCAGCTTATCCAATAAATCTGAAATGCTCTTGCGAATCGCTTTGTTGTCGGTCTCAAATTCCAATGCATCCACGTCGGTCATGCACCGCTCAATTTTTTCACCAAAGAAAGAAGTTGCCTTCCTGATTCGCTCCTGCAACAGGGTATTATTTTCCACATCACCGTTCTGAGCAATCAGTTCGTTGATCTGAGAATGAAATTTGATACCAATCTCAACAATATCCTGATTTATAAACGCTTTTACATCACGAACAGACTTGTGTATATTTCCGCTCACCACCTGGTCGTTCTCCCGTAAACGGTATATCAGGTTAATGATCTCTTTTTGCAAAGGAGTAAAGTCGAACAGATCGATCAACAGCTCCTGCATGTAATATTGCTGCGCCGTCCGCAATGACTCCTGCGATGGTGCATTCTCTTTTTGCTTACGGGTAAATTGTTCTATTTCCGAATTGCTTACCAAACTATTCTGATGCACAGGCGTGCTGAGCACCAAACCATCCAGCGAGCGACAACGGCTCAGGGCAACATATACCTGTCCGTGAGCAAACGCAGCCCGTGCGTCAATCACTACTTTGTCGAAGGTTAAGCCCTGACTTTTATGAATGGTAATGGCCCATGCCAGCTTGAGCGGGTATTGTTCAAAAGTGCCGATCACCGTTTCGACAATCTCCTGCGTAGTATCGTCGATGGTGTACTGCATGTTATTCCACTCCATCGGATGCACCGCAATAATGCGCTCTTCACCCTCACTTTGTACATAAATCGTTTCGTCGTCGATGGAGGTTATCACTCCGATTTTCCCATTGAAATAGGCTTTCTCCGGCGACGAGTCGTTTTTGAGGAACATTACACGGGCTCCAGGCTTCAGTTCCAGTTCGAAATCGGTAGGATACGAACTTTCGGGAAAGTCGCCGGTGACCTTAGCCTTGAAGAACCAGGAGGCATTTTTCAGCTCTTTCAGCCGTTGATCGTTGATGCGTTGTGCCTGATGGTTATGCGTGGTCAGCATTATATAGTCGTCGGCCTGAAAGCCCGGAATGGTACGCTGACGCAACAAATCGATCACTTCGGACGACAGTTGATTGTCGCGTACTGCATTGAGCAATCCGATAAATTTTGCCTCACTTTGGCGGTAGATATGTTGCAGTTCTACAGTCACAAAGCGAGTCTTTCCTAAAGCCCTGCTTCCGTAAAAGAAATTGGTATCGTAGTAGCGCTTCAACACTTCCGAATCAGCATCGGTCACAACGGGAGGCAACTGCTGGAGATCACCGATCATTAACAACTGAACACCGCCGAAAGGTTTGTTACGGTTTTTATAACGACGCAACACTTCGTCGATGGCATCGAGAATATCGGCCCGTACCATACTAATCTCGTCAATCACCAGCAAGTCGAGACTGCGCAAAATATCTATTTTGATGCGTGAAAAACGGTATTGCCGCTCATTTTCACTCTCTACCCTCGCCTCTTTCGGAATAAACGGCGTAAAAGGCAACGAGAAAAAGGAATGAATGGTAACACCTTCTGCATTGATGGCGGCGACGCCCGTTGGGGCAACCACAATCATTCGTTTGGGCGAAATTTCCCGCAAACGCTTCAAAAAAGTGGTTTTGCCCGTTCCTGCCTTTCCGGTCAGAAACAGGTGCTGATCGGTGCATTGAATGTACTGCAATGCCAAATCCGCCTGTTCATTGTTTTGAAACGTAGTCAAATTTTTGTAGTTCTATTTCCCTTTGAGATTTTACAATCGCAGCTGTCTTTATGCGTTGCTCTTCGCGCCTTGTTCTACATTCAGCACTTTATTTTTGGGTACTGTTGCCACAAATTCTTTAAGATAGAACGGTTCAAAGTAAGCCACATCTACAAATTCTCCGGCAGCAAAAGCTTTTTCGGCCAACGGAATCATATTGGCAGCCTTGGGTTGGATATCGTCAATAAATTCGGCATTAGGATGCGTAATGCTGCTACGGCATTTATCAGCTCCATTTCCAAAGAAGAGCACTTTATGATCGGCTAAAATATCGAGGTAGGAGTTTTCATCCACAATGTCGGCTGCAATTTCACGGAACAGCTTGAGATCTTTATCGTAAAAGGCTGAGAAAACCTCCATGCGACGTGCATCGATCATAGGACAGAAAAGCGTATTTTCTTCTGCTTGTTTCCCGGCGGCAACCGTTGATGCAAGCAATTGAAGCGTATTAACTGCAATGAGAGGCACGTTCCAGCCGTAGCAAAGCCCTTTGGCTGTAGAAACCCCGATACGCAGGCCTGTGTACGATCCCGGACCACAACTCACAGCAACCGCATCAGGATGTGCATTGGTTTCCTGAAGTATTTCCTGGACAAAAACGCCGAGTAAGGAGGCATGTGACGGGCCGGTAAGAGAAATTCGTTCCGAAACAACCTTACCATTCTCCGATAAAACCACGGAGCAAACGGTGGTGGATGTTTCGATATGAAGTATTGATGGCATAATTAAGTATTTAGATACAAAAGCGCCATAATACTACAGCGCTAATTTGTGGCACAAAAGTACGATTTTTAACTCAAAAAAGCGTACATTTGCGCTCTAATTTTAGAATCAACATTATGCTCCAATCCATGACCGGATATGGCAAAGCCACCGGTACCTACAACGACAAACAAATCAGAATCGAAATTAAATCTCTGAATAGTAAACAAATGGATATTTCGACACGGATGCCCGGGCAATACCGTGAAAAAGACCTCGATTTACGTCGTATGGTGACACAACAACTCGAAAGGGGAAAAGTTGATCTGAGCATCAATGTTTCCACAACCAACGTGGTTGCTTCTACTCAAATTAACGGAGCTATTCTGAAAGATTACTATAACCAGATAAAACAGCTTTCCGACTCGGAAAATATTCCTTTACCTGCCGATTGGTTTTCCACGCTGCTTCGTTTACCCGAAGTACTGAAAAACGAAGACCAACAACTCGAAGAGAA
Source organism: Paludibacter jiangxiensis (assembly GCF_001618385.1). Taxonomy (NCBI): domain Bacteria; kingdom Pseudomonadati; phylum Bacteroidota; class Bacteroidia; order Bacteroidales; family Paludibacteraceae; genus Paludibacter; species Paludibacter jiangxiensis. The sequence continues at coordinate 452,180 of NZ_BDCR01000004.1, forward strand.
CGAATGGTTTGAAGTCGCAAAAATTACACAGGAAGCGATCGACCAACTGGTGAAATTCCGTGTACAGGAAGGAGATTCACTTGCAAAGGTATTCACCACAAAAGTGGATAATATAGAGAGATTGCTTGGTACCGTCGGCCAATATGAAGCTGAACGAATCGAACGCGTTAAAACCCGCCTGCGCGATGGCCTGCAAAACGTGAGCGAAAACTACAATGCCGATCGTTTTGAACAGGAACTGATTTTCTATATTGAGAAACTGGATGTGAACGAAGAAAAATCACGTTTGCAAAACCACCTGAATTACTTCCGCGAAACAATGAAAAAAGAGCATAATCCCGGCAAAAAGCTCGGCTTTATCGCTCAGGAAATGGGTCGCGAAATCAATACCCTCGGCTCCAAAGCCAACCATGCCGAACTCCAAAAAATCGTCGTCCTAATGAAAGACGAACTGGAACAAATCAAGGAACAGGTACTGAACGTCCTTTAATTGACTCTCATTTTGAAACTTTGAACTTGAAATCAATTTATGTCCGGTAAAGTAATCATATTTTCTGCTCCTTCCGGTTCGGGCAAGAGCACACTGATACAACATCTTCTTCAACAGAATTTCAATCTTGGTTTTTCCGTTTCGGCAACCAGCCGTGCTCCCCGAGGAGAGGAAAAAGACGGCGTGGAGTATTTCTTTCTGACTCCCGAAGTCTTCCGGCAGAAGATTGCCAACGATGAATTCATCGAATTCGAGGAGGTTTATCCCGATAAATTCTATGGGACTTTGAAAAGCGAAGTGGAACGCTGTCTGTCCGAAGGTAAAAACCTGATTTTCGATGTGGACGTAGTAGGCGGAGTGAATATCAAAAAATATTTCGGCAACAGAGCGTTGGCTGTGTTTGTTCAGCCACCATCGGTGGAAGAGCTTCGTAAACGACTACACGGACGAGGAACCGATGCTCCCGAAGTGATCGAACAGCGCATCAATAAAGCAGAATGGGAACTTGAGTTTGCTCCGAAATTTGACGTTGTTATCATCAACGATCAACTGGAAGAAGCGATTGCTAAAACAGAAGAAACTATCGGAAAATTTCTGTCGGCATAGGGTCATTCAAAATTGAATGTCAGCACGAACGCTTTTGAAGTAAGACGAGAAATAACATCCGTATACCGTTTCTGGTCAGAAGTGAATGTACCGGTATCTCTCGAAGATAATGGAGTCAGCACATCACTCATTCCGAGACAAAATTTAAACTCCGGTGACAAGCGGAAGAAATCAAAATAGATGTCGCAGCCCATTCCAAAGGCGATAAAAGGGCTGTAGGTTTTCAGGTAGACATTCACATCTTTTCCGCGTTGCAAATCACAGTCAATACCTCCTCCGGCAATTAGATAAGGGCGAGAGCGCTTATACCAGACTGCACGATACTTGATGTATAGAGGCAAAGTGACAAATGTCGACTGAACAAATTGCCCCTCCCACGCACTTGTAGTCGAAGTAAAATCGTGATACAATAAAGTCCTTTGAGTAAAATTGAGAGAAGGAGTAAAGCGCAGGTTGAAAAAATTATTCAATCTCAAATCACCGATAATACCTACCGTAAAGCCCGGAGTGAAAGACGATACCTGAGCACCAACCAGTTTAGGATCTCTGGGTGTTACTGCAAAACCATACGAATTCATTCCCAACGTAAAGCCGTAATGCCAGGTTCGTTGATCTGCTTCATGAAAATCTTCTTCAGCAAACAAACTACCTACTAAAAGCCAACAGCTTATTATTAACAGAATTCGCTTCATTGGTAAATCTCTTTGATATTATAACGCAATTATACGCGAAAAATTGCAATAAAAAACTCCCTTCCCTGAAATAATCAAAGAAGGGAGCAATATATCGGATCAAATTAATGAATCAGGTTCTTTCCTGTCATCTCTGAAGGTTGAGTAATACCCAACAAACCACAAAGTGAAGGAGCAACGTCTGCAAGAATTCCGTTTTCAACTTTTGCATCTTTCTTTTCTGTTACATACACAAAAGGAACCGGATTCAGTGAGTGAGCAGTGTTAGGTGAGCCATCAGCATTTACAGCGTTATCGGCATTTCCGTGGTCAGCAATGATGATAATTTCGTAACCATTCTTTTTAGCAGCTTCAACAACCTGGTTCAGACATTTGTCAACAGCTTTTACAGCAGCTTCTATTGCTTCGTAAAAACCAGTATGGCCAACCATATCGCCATTGGCAAAGTTTACTGCAATAAAGTTGAATTTCTGAGTATTAATAGCTTCTTCCAACGCGTCGGCTACTTTAAATGCACTCATTTCCGGCTGCAAATCGTATGTTGCTACCTTCGGAGAAGGAATCAGGATACGTTCTTCACCATCAAATTCGGCTTCGCGACCACCTGAGAAAAAGAAGGTAACGTGAGCATATTTTTCGGTTTCGGCAATACGCAACTGCTTCAAACCTTCTTTTGCCACGATTTCACCCAAGGTATTTTGAACATTGTCTTTGTCGAACAAAATGTGCAAGCCCTGGAATTTAGCATCGTACGGAGTCATCGTGCAGTAATGCAAAGGAATGGTGTGCATTCCGGCTTCAGGCATATCCTGCTGAGTCAATACAATGGTCAACTCTTTGGCACGGTCGTTACGGAAATTGAAGAAAATCACCACGTCGCCGCTTTCGATTTTTGCCAATGGAGCACCGGCAGCATCAGTCAACACGACCGGTTTGATAAATTCGTCGGTAACACCGTTGTCGTACGAAGTTTGTACAGCAGCAACCGCATCGGTAGCCGGAGTTCCTTTACCTTCTACCATCAGGTCGTACGATTCTTTCACACGTTCCCAACGTTTGTCGCGATCCATTGCATAGTAACGTCCAATGATGGATGCGATTTTACCGGTAGAAGTTTTCAGATGGTTGTCGAGCGCTTCAATAAAACCTTTCCCGCTGCGTGGGTCGGTATCACGACCATCCATAAAGCAGTGAACATAAGTTTTATCAATACCGTAGTGCTTCGAGATGTCAGTCAGTTTGAACAAGTGATCCAACGAACTGTGTACGCCTCCGTCAGAAACCAAGCCCAACAAGTGGATTTTCTTATCGTTAGCTTTAGCATATTCGTATGCCTTTACGATTTCTGGATTCTGAAGAATCGAGTTATCACGGCAGGCAATATTGATTTTCACCAAATCCTGATACACCACGCGGCCGGCGCCAATGTTAAGGTGACCCACTTCGGAGTTACCCATCTGACCGTCAGGCAAACCTACGTTTTCTCCGGATGCCTGCAATTGCGAGTTAGGATAGGTTGATACTAAATAATCCCAGTATGGAGTCGGCGTTTCAGAGATAACGTCGGCTTTCGATTTGTTGCCGATTCCCCAGCCATCGAGGATCATCAGCATAGCTTTCTTACTCATAATACCTATTTTATTTACGATTTAATAATTTACGATTTACTTTGGCACATTGGAGACTATTCTCCCCCGAATTCCATCAGGTAAGCTTTAATAAAGGCATCAATATCACCATCCATTACAGCGCCTACATTCGAGGTCTGATAGTTTGTCCGGTGATCTTTTACGCGACGGTCATCGAACACATAGCTTCGGATCTGCGATCCCCACTCGATCTTCTTCTTTCCGGCTTCCACCTTGGCTGTTTCGGCACGGCGTTTCTCAAGTTCCAGTTCATACAACTGCGATTTCAACAAACGCATTGCATTGTCTTTGTTGCCAAACTGAGAACGGCTTTCGGTATTTTCAATTACAATTTCGTCCATTTCTCCGGTTACCGGATTCTTGAACTTATAGTGCAAACGCACACCGGTTTCCACCTTGTTAACGTTCTGTCCACCGGCACCACTCGAACGGAAGGTATCCCAGCTAAGATTAGCCGGATTGACTTCGATTTCGATGGTATCGTCTACCAAAGGAACCACAAAGACTGACGTAAATGAGGTCATACGTTTTCCCTGAGCGTTAAACGGAGAAACGCGAACCAAACGGTGAACCCCGTTTTCACTTTTCAGATAACCATAAGCCATATCACCATCGACCTGCATGGTAACGGTTTTGATCCCGGCTTCGTCACCTTCCTGAAAATTAGTGATTTCGCACTTGTAGTTCTGGCGTTCGCACCAGCGTTGATACATGCGGAAAAGCATATCAGCCCAGTCCTGCGCTTCGGTACCACCGGCACCGGCAACAACTTTAATAACTGCACCAAATTTATCTTCCTCACGACGCAACATATTGCGCATTTCGAGATCTTCAACCAGTTGCAGCGCTTTTGCATAAGCCGCATCTACTTCATTTTCGTCGGCGACGCCTTCTTTGTAAAAGTCAAATGCAAGCTCCAGTTCTCCGATAGCACTATGCACTTCGTTGTAACCTTCAACCCACACTTTAATTTCGCGGATTTTCTTCATTTGCGCTTCTGCCGATTTCTGATCTTCCCAGAAATTTTCGGCATGAGTGCGCATTTCTTCTTCTTCGAGCTGTATTATCTTGTTGTCGACGTCAAAGATACCTCCTCAACGCGTCCTCGCGTTCTGATACTGCTTTCAGTTGTTCAGTCGTAATCATTTGTTAGTTAGTGTTTTATATATTGTTTTTATCACTTCAAATCAAGGTGCAAAGTTAAGCAAAAATTAAGGCAATAGCAAGGCGATAAGCCAGATTCAGAAAGTTAGAGCAACTTAATTCTCAGTTTCTTATTGCCTTAGTTTTTCTTCTCCAATTCTCTTAGGTTTTCCATTTTTTTCTTTTCAAGAAAACCTTTAATGTCTTCCAAGTGCTCGGTGACTTTTTTATTACCGAACTCATACACCTTACTCACAAGCCCATCCAGAAAATCACGGTCGTGCGATACCAGAATCAAAGTGCCATCATAATCTTGTAAGGCACTTTTCAGAATGTCTTTTGTTTTCATATCCAGGTGATTCGTCGGCTCATCGAGAATCAGCAGGTTGACCGGTTCAAGAAGGAGTTTAATCATTGCCAGACGGGTACGTTCCCCACCCGACAATACTTTCACTTTCTTATTGATGTCATCGCCACCAAACATAAACGCTCCGAGGAAATCCTTAATCTTGGTACGTACATCCCCTTTGGCAATATCGTCGATAGTCTGGAAAACGGTAATGTTTTCATCCAGCATAGAAGCTTCATTCTGTGCAAAATAACCAATCATGGTATTATGACCGAGTGTCAGTTTCCCATCGTGTTTTATTTCGTTCATGATACACTTGACCATGGTCGACTTACCTTCACCGTTTTTGCCAACAAAAGCCACTTTTTCGCCCCGTTCGATGGTAAAATTGGCGTTTGAAAAGACTACATGTTCGTCGTAGCTTTTACCCACTCCATCGCAAATCACAGGATAGCTTCCGGAACGGGGAGAAGGCGGGAACCGTAATCTCAAGGCTGATGTATCTTCTTCGTCCACTTCAACAAGCTCCAGTTTTTCAAGCATTTTCACTCGCGATTGTACCTGAAGTGTTTTGGAATAAGTACCCTTGAAACGTTCGATAAACTCCTGAGTTTCGGCAATCATTTTTTGTTGCTCTTCCCATTGTTTTTGCTGTTGTTCCCGGCGCTCTCTTCTCAAAACAAGATACTTGGAGTAATTTACATTATAGTCGTAAATACGCCCCATCGTTACTTCAACGGTGCGGGTCGTAATGTTGTCGACAAAAGCACGGTCGTGCGAAATGACAATTACCGCTTTGGCATTGTTCACCAGAAAATCTTCCAGCCACTGAATCGACTCAATATCAAGGTGATTGGTAGGTTCATCAAGCAAGATCAAATCTGGTTTTTGCAGCAAAATCTTAGCCAGCTCAATACGCATACGCCAACCGCCGCTAAACTCATTCGTTGGACGGGTAAAATCCTCGCGCATAAAACCAAGACCCAGTAACGTCTTTTCTACTTCGGCATCATAGTTTATTTCTTCGATAGAATAAAAGCGTTCACTAAGCGTTGAAACTTCTTCTATCAACTGATAATAACTTTCCGACTCATAATCCGTTCTTGTCGCCAATTGCTCATTAATTTCATTGATACGGCTTTCCATGTCAAAAATGGATGCAAATGCCCGGGCGGCTTCCTCGAAAACCGTTCGGTTGTTATCCGTCATCAAATGTTGAGGTAAATAAGCAATGACAGTATCTTTTGGGGCTGATACTTTACCACGGGTTGGCTTCTGAGCTCCGGCAAGAATCTTTAGGAGAGTTGATTTTCCGGCTCCGTTTTTACCCATCAGGGCTATTCGGTCTTTTTCGTTGATAGAGAAAGAAATATCTTTAAACAGCGTTGCACCGCTGAATTCTACGGTTAATCCGTCAACAGTAATCATAAAATTAAAGGTCTTTTTTTGAAGGCGCAAAGATATGATTTTAACCCCATATTTTTGCATAAGAAGCCCTAATCCGTTTTGTAAAATCTTAATTAAACCGGATAGTTTTTCAAAATAATCTTTATCTTTGTGTTATCACAAATATCTAAAACTAACAATTATGGGACTCCAAGATTTTCTTAAGAAGTTATTCGGCAGCTCAAAAGAAGCAGCTGAAAAAGTAAGTGAAACTGCAGAAACTACATGGGAGAAAGCCAAAGAAAAAGCACCTGAAGTAAAAGAAAAAGTGCATGAAGCAAAAGAGTGGGCTGAAGAAAAGATAGAAGAAATTAAAGCGAATCCCAATGTGAATAAAGCAGTTGACTCTGCAAAAGAAGTCATTGAAACGGCTAAAGAGAAGATTTCTCACCTGCCCGAAAATCCGACAGTTGTTAAAGCCGTGGATTCTGCCAAAGAAATAATAGAAACTGCCAAAGAAAAGATTGCCGAAATTCCGGAAAACCCTAAGGTTGTGAAAGCTGTTGAAACAGCAAAAGAGTATATTGGAACGGCTAAAGAAAAGATTGCGGAGATACCTGAAAACCCAAAAGTAGTCAAGGCTGTAGATACGGCAAAAGAATACGTTGAAACAGCTAAAGGCAAAGTTGAAGAGTTCAAAGCAAAACATCCGGAAGTAGACAAAGCCATAGACACGGCAAAAGAAGTTATCGAAACCACAAAAGAAAAGATATCTCATCTACCAGAGAATCCTACTGTTGTGAAGGCTGTTGACTCTGCAAAAGAAATAATAGAAACTGCCAAAGAAAAAGTGGCTGAAGTACAGGAAAATCCCAAAGTTGCAAAAGCTGTTGAAACGGCTAAAGAATATGTAGAAAGTGCAAAAGGCAAAGTGGAAGAGTTCAAAGCAAAACATCCGGAAGTGGATAAAGCTATGGATTCTGCTAAAGAAGCAGTTGCGACAGCCAAAGAGAAAGTGGAAGAAGTGGTTGAAACATTAAAGACAAAGACAGCTAAGAAAGAAGAACAAGCCTCAGAAGAAAATCCTCCCAAACCTACAGAACCAACAGTAGAAGGAGAACAACCCCGAGAAGCATAATACTTAGTCCTATAATTAAAAATGGCTTCCTGATATTATTCAGGAAGCCATTTTTAATTGGTTTTAATCAAAAAGTGTCGGATGATCTTCGTCAAGGCGTTTAAGAATTGTCCGTATTACAGCTTCTCTCATGAACTTAGAAGTGTTGCTGATCTGATATTTGTCAATAAATCTATTTACGGCCTTAAATTCCTCTTCATTAAGCATAAATGCAACCCGGTGCGTCCTTTTCATCGTTGGATGATAAGGTTGCGAAGGGGGAACAGAGGTTTTCTTTTTTGCCATAAATAACGGACAAATATTATTAAGTTTAATTACATGTTAAAGCTTTGGCGGCGTACTGATATGCGGATCGTATCGTCCAACGGTTGATCAGTAACTAAGATCATATAGCCACCTCCACCGGCACCGGCCAGTTTACGGGCCAGAGAACAATCCTTGTATTGTTCCATCACCTCTTTTACGTCAGTTGGCATCATTGCCGGGAACATCCGAATCTGCGCTTCAAATGATTTGTTGACAAAATGAGCAAATTTCTCCAGATCCTTCTGTAGAATTGCTTTCCAACAACCTTCAGCAGCTTCTGTCAGAGCTTTTACATTTTCCGTATTGATATACGTTTCTTTCAAAAGATCAAGACCAGCCGGACGAGGCCATAACAGGCGTAAAGAAATATGTTGTTCCAGCCAGTCAAGGATTGAATCGTCCAGACAAGATTCCAGTTTTTGAGGCCAGTAGCAGTTGTCGTAATAATGACGCACCAAACCCGGCATACAAATACCGATAGAATCCTGAGCACCTGAAATCTCAGAACGTCCCGGTTCATTTTCATTGCGAAAAGCAAGTTTAGCAAGCTTTTCCGGATGCATCGCCGGTAATTCATACGGCCATATTTGCCGCAATGCATTACGGGTTGAAGTGCTCATACCACAACGCTCGTTGAATTCGATCGTTGGTTCAAGCGAAAGGGTAATTGCCCATCCCGGATTGAATTTCGATACGTAAGGCTGATCTATCCACGTGCCGGCCAGATCAATTCTGTAAGGCAGATGGCTATGAACTCCGGTACGAATCGACGTTGTGCTACGTGTAGGCAATCCGGCATCAGGAATTCTTTTCAAAATTTGATATTCAATGCCAAGTTCATTACAAAGAACCTCTTTGGCCGGAGAGTGCCCGTCTTCATTCACGACAAAGACATCCGGCACATTCTTACGAATATCTTTTTCAAAGTCCATAATTCCGCTACCGGAATTAATCCATGCATCTTTCACATACCGGATGGATTTGACCATGTAGAGACGTTCCTGATCGCTGTTTACTGTGTCTCTGCCTTTCAATTCCCGAATAGTTCTGTCAGAGCCTAAACCGACATACAAATCTCCAAATCCTGCCGCTTCTCTGAAAAAAGCCACATGCCCACTGTGCAGCATGTCATAACATCCGGTAACAAAGACTTTCTTCGCCATTCTGTTTGCTATTCTTCTTGTCCGTGACAATTTTTATATTTTTTGCCGCTGCCACAAGGACATGGATCATTACGACCTACCTTTTTTTCAACACGAATCGGTTGTTGCTTGGGTTGCGGTTCGCGAGTATCATGGTGAGCAGGATCCCCTTCCTGACGGCTTGTTTCCGGTTTTGAAGTCTGATAACGGCTGTAGTCGGAACGACGTTCTTCGTCAGCTCTGTGCACCTGTTCCGGTTCGCGTACCGGAATCTGACCACGCATCAACACGCTGGTAGCACGGCGGTTCATAACCTCTACCATTTTTTTGAACATGCCGAAAGATTCCAATTTGTAAATCAACAACGGATCTTTCTGTTCGTAGCTGGCGTTCTGTACCGAATCGCGAAGGTCGTCCATTTCACGAAGATGCTCTTTCCATTCGTCATCGATAACTAACAATAGGACAGCTTTTTCAAACGCTTTGATTACTTCCTTACCCTCTGTTTCATTCGCTTTCTTGAGGTTGACCGGAATATTATACATACGCTTACCATCCGTCAAAGGAATCAGAATGTTTTCGTAGGCATCGCCATGATTTTCCAATACCTGCTTGATAACCGGATAAGCAACAGAAGCCAGTTTGTCCATTTTACGTTTGAAAGAAGCCAGAGCGCTTTCAAAAATAGTATCAACTGCTTCATCCAACTTCATTGAACGGAATTCTGCTTCATCAAATGGCAGGTCAATTGCAAATACACTCATGACTTCCAGTGATAAACCTTCGTAGTCGAGCATTGAGTGATACTGCTCTACAATTGCCTGAGCCGTATCATACAGTACATTCACAATATCCATTCCGATACGTTCGCCCATAAGCGCATGGTGACGACGGGTATAAATTACTGTACGTTGTGAGTTCATCACATCGTCGTATTCCAGCAAACGTTTACGGATACCAAAGTTATTTTCTTCTACTTTTTTCTGCGCCCGTTCAATTGATTTTGAAATCATGGAGTGTTCAATCATTTCTCCATCTTCAAAACCAAGTCGGTCCATGATACCTGAAATACGTTCAGAACCGAACAAGCGCATCAGTTCGTCTTCCAAAGACACATAAAATACAGAAGATCCCGGGTCTCCCTGACGCCCGGCACGACCACGCAACTGACGGTCGACGCGGCGGCTTTCGTGACGTTCGGTACCTACGATGGCCAAACCACCGGCATCTTTAACAGCTTTCGAAAGCTTGATGTCAGTACCACGACCAGCCATATTGGTTGCTATGGTTACTGTTCCGCTCTGACCGGCCTGAGCTACAATGTCAGCTTCGCGCTGGTGTAACTTGGCGTTCAATACGTTGTGAGGGATTTTCCGCAGCGTAAGCATACGGCTCAACAACTCGGAGATTTCCACAGAAGTTGTACCCACCAAAACAGGACGACCTGCGTTGACCAGGTTAACAATCTCTTCAATAACAGCATTATATTTTTCGCGTTTCGTTTTATAAACGCGATCGTTCATATCATCACGAACAATTGGTCTGTTGGTAGGAATTACCATTACATCCAGCTTGTAGATGTCCCACAACTCGCCTGCTTCTGTTTCTGCCGTACCGGTCATACCTGCAAGTTTGTGGTACATACGGAAGTAATTCTGTAAGGTAATGGTAGCGAAAGTCTGAGTAGCAGCTTCTACAGCTACACGTTCCTTGGCTTCAAGAGCCTGGTGCAATCCATCGGAATAACGGCGGCCTTCCATAATACGACCGGTTTGTTCATCCACAATCTTCACCTGACCGTTGATAACCACGTATTCGTCATCCTTTTCGAACAACGTATAGGCTTTCAACAACTGATGGATAGTGTGAACACGTTCCTGTTTTACCGAGTAGTTCTGTATGATCTCGTCCTTTTCCGCCTGTTTGTCTTCAGGAGAAAGATTTTTGCGTTCAAGGTCGGAAAGTTGTTCCGCAATATTGGGCAATACGAAGAATTTCGGATCGTCCGAATCGCCGGTTATAAGGTCGAGACCTTTATCTGTAAGCTCAACGCTATTATTTTTTTCGTCTATAACAAAATAGAGTGGATCGGTCACCACGTGCATTTCGCGGTTATTATCCTGCATGTAGAACGCTTCTGTTTTCAGCATTTCAGCCTTAACACCCTGTTCGCTCAGGAATTTGATCAAAGCTTTATTTTTCGGCAAACCCTTTTGAACCCTGAAAAGCAGCAAAGCCCCCTCTTTACGCTGTTTGTCATCGTTAGACTTCATCATGTTACGAGCCTCTGCCAGAAGCTTTGTTGTCAATGCCTTCTGAACATTGTACAAACGCTCTACCTTCGGCAATAACTCTTCAAACATCTGATCATCGCCCTTAGGAACAGGACCTGATATAATAAGAGGTGTACGGGCATCGTCAATCAAAACCGAGTCAACTTCATCGACAATAGCATAATGATGTACGCGTTGTACAAGATCAAGCGGACTATTCGCCATGTTATCACGCAGATAATCGAAGCCGAATTCATTATTTGTACCAAAAGTGATATCCGCCAGATATGCGTTGCGACGGTCATCAGAGTTTGGTTCGTGTTTATCGATACAGTCAACACTCAGTCCGTGATACATGTAAAGCGGCCCCATCCATTCCGAGTCACGTTTGGCGAGGTAGTCGTTCACTGTTACCACGTGCACGCCACGCCCAGCCAACGCATTCAAAAATACCGGAAGCGTAGCCACGAGGGTTTTACCTTCACCGGTAGCCATTTCGGCAATTTTACCCTTATGAAGCGCAACACCACCGATGAGCTGAACATCGTAGTGAACCATGTCCCATTTCATCTTGTTGCCGCCTGCCATCCATTCACTGGAATAATAAGCCTTATCGCCTTCAATACGCACAAAATCGGTTTTGGTAGCCAACTGTCGGTCAAAATCATTCGCGGTAACCTCCACTTCTGAATTTTCGCTTAAACGACGGGCAGTATCTTTCATGATAGCAAATGCTTCAGGAAGTACCTCCAACAAAACTTCTTCCAGCTTTTCAAGAGCTTTCTTTTCGAGTTTATCTACTTCTTCATAGATTTTTTCACGATTTTCAAGCGGCTCGTTTTCGATGTTATCTTTTAATTCAGCAATGCGGTTGGTCTCATTAGCTATGTAGTCAGCAATTTTTTGCTTGATCGCCTCTGTATGTTGACGTACCTGATCGTTGCTTAATTTGGATATTTCTTCGTAAGCTGATTTGATTTTTTCTACGTACGGCATAACTTCACGCAAATCGCGTTGCGACTTATTGCCGAACATTTTACTTAAGATTTCATTAAATCCCATGATTTATTGGAGGTTTATGTGTTTTTATATGTTCATGTTAATAACAAATGGCGTGCCAAGCCTTGTCTATACGAAATAGTTCTCTTGGAATGAGGCCATTTTGAAATTTTAGCCACAAAGATACTCTTTTTTCAGGAAGCGGGAGACATTTTAGTTAAAAAACAACCCTCTTCAGAGCAATGAAAAACCATTCAAATCATTTCAGTTCTATCATAAATTCAGTCAGATTTTTCTCGGCACTAATATTCAGTTTTTTACGCAAGCGGTAACGTCCGGCTTCCACGCCTTTGAGTGAGATATTCATCAGGTTGGCAATATCCTTGGACGATAAATTGAGGCGCAGGTAGGCGCATAAGCGTAAATCGTTGGAGGTAAGCTCCGGATAACGTGTATGCAGATTACGAAAGAAGTTCTCATGAATACGGTCGAAATTGGATTGAAAAACGGCCCAATCATCTTCCGACGATAGATTTTCATCAATAATGTGAACTATTTTATCGTAATACTTTTTCGGATATTGGCTTCCAAGATGTTCTTTCTGAAGCGTCAGTTCTTCTTTAATCCGAACCAGAATATCGTTTTTTTTGATAATGGACATGGTGGATCCCGCCAGTTCTTTGCTCTTCAGCATCACTTCGGTTTCCAATTTTTCCTTTTCCAGTTTCATGATTTGTTGCTCGCTTTTCTCTTTTTCCTGACGGCGGAGTTCTATGTGCTTTTGCTCTATTTTATCTCTCTTTTTTTTCTGTTCCGTTTTGATTAACAGGTAAATGGCCCTTATTGCAATAACAAGCAGCAGGAAATAAAATATTTTAGCCCACACGCTCAGATAAAACGGAGGTAAAATTTCCAGATCATATGCCAATCTGTCTATCACTTCGCCGGTAGAAGCAACAACTTCTGCTCTGAAACAATACTTTCCGTATGGTAAACGAACGTATTCCTGCACAACCGAATTTTTAGGATCAGTCCATTTCTTGTCCCAACCATCTAATTTGTAACGGAATCGAACATTTTCAATCTTGCTATAATTGGGATAAGCTATCGTAAACTGAATACTATTGAAGGCAAACGGCAAAGCATCCGGTTCGCTTAAGGCAACTGATTGGACTGCCGAATTGTCAGCACGATAAGCTGTAACGCTTTTCAAACACAATTTGAACGGAATTCCTGATTTGGATCGGTGTTCGTTCAGGTTGTAGAATGCAAGTCCGTTTTCAAGGCAAATCACGCACTGTGAATCCGAAAACGGGACAATGCTCTGGTTCTTATCGACATTTTCATTGGGAAAAGAACTGTAATTCACCACGTCCAAAATTCTCACTTTTTCATTTTCCACCTGTACCAAAGCCGCCATATCATCACGGATAAACCAATAGGTATTATCGCGGAATGGCTCAATACGGTACGAAGAAGCAAAATTACGCAAGCCCGCGTTCAATGCCCGGAACGGGATGATTTCTTTGGTCAGGTCATTGAATGTATAGAATCTTTCTCCATTTGTAAATACCACTCTGTTAGCCACTTTGAACACATTAATTGAAGTATGCGTTTTACCGCTAAGTGAAGTGTAGGTCTTCATCTCTCTGATATGCCGTAAGTCGCGATCGAGCACAATGCGATACAATCCTTCGTGGAAATGAGCTGCCCAGATGGTTCCCTGATAATCAATTTCCAAATAGCGGATCGGATTGATAAAATTGTCTACTACATTGCTAAACACCCATTGTCCTCTGGCATCTTTCCGGTAAATACAAAGTTGCGTGTAAGTGCCCTGCACCAAAACTTCCTGTCCGTTGATAACTCCCTGCTTAATACAAACGCCCCCACGAACCGGAGATGCAATGCTGATGCTATTGCCTGTCAAACAATAGGTTTCTTCATTATTACAACAAAAGAGCTGATTGCCAAACCGTTTCAAATCCCACACCTGACCTTTGATACGGGAAACAAGCGAAACATTCACATTTTTATCGTCTTCACGCAAGCTGCCTATTTTTCCGGCATAGAGGCCTTGATTAGTGCCTATATAGATATCCGAGCCATACTTATCAAGTCCGTAAATGGCTCCGATAGAAGGTTGAAAAGATGTAACATATTTCACCCGGCTACCGGTGCGTACAAAAGCGATTCCCTTATCCAACGCCAGCCACACGTTATTGGCTCTGTCGCAATACATTCCAAGAATCGTGTTGTTTTGTAAAAAGTTGGTACTGTTTAGTTTCCATAATATTTTACCGGCTTTATTGACAGCCACTACCCCATCCAGAATCGTACCGATAACGAACACCGAATCGCTGGTAATAATCGCCCTGTTGGCATTGGCTTTTATCAGGAATTCATTAGCCTGACTTTCAAATCTTTTGCATTTACTTCCTTCCAGAATAAAAAGTCCGTCGTGAGTCGTTACCAACAACGTTTTTGTGGCATCGTAAGGCAATACGGCCGTTATTGACGATTTCGGACATTCTCCTTCTATCACGGGATGAAATTTATTTTTTGCCGGATCGTAGCGGCAAAGACTGCTTCCATCGACATGCGAATATATATTATTGCGATATTGATTAAAAAACAGGAAAGTACCCGACATCCGATGGCCGGTTATTTGCTTACCATCGAACACAAAAAAGGAAGCAAACGATTGAAAATAGATTTTACCCCGGCACGAGATAATTGTCCATATTTCATCATTTTGCATTTTGTAATTGCGAAGTTGCTGCGATAAAGAATGGTAACGTAATTCACCTGTAGAAAGCGGCTGAAAATATCCAAACTCTTCAAACGAACCCACATAGATACGTCCGTCAGCAGCAGGTAATACGGAGCGAACCACGCGGTTGCCGGGCACCGGAAAAAGTTCCCAGGCGGCTCCGTCGTAACGCAGTAAACCATTATTGTTGCCGAAATAGAGAAACCCGTGAGCATCCTGTGCCACAGCCCAGTTCTGATTAGCTGCTTTGTATTCCTTTTTGGTAAAATTGGTGACTACCGGAGCAAATTCTGCCCCTTCAGCAGAGAGCGGAAGAAAAACAAGAAATAGAAAATAGAGTGCGGTGATTTGTTTGCACAATGGAATATAACGCATGGTGATTAAGGTTGAAATATTGCCTGATTTTTTCTTTCGAAACCATTATTGATCAGGACTAAATAACGCTACAAATATAAATCATTTTGGTAATTTGGAACTATCCGGTTCTAAATTAAAAAAACGCTAATTATATTCTTATTCAATAACACTCTGTTCATAAGACGAGTAACTTTGCAAACTCAGATTAAGAAGCAAAAAAGATGTATAAAACATTATGGAACAGGGACTTCATTTTATTGACCATGTCGAATTTCCTGTTGTGTATTACCTATTATTCGCTCATTTCCACCCTTCCGGTTTATTTAGCCGACAGTCTTCATGCCGACAAAAGTGCAATCGGGCTTGTGCTGGCTGCCTATACCATCGCTTCGGTGACGGTTCGTCCGGTGTCTGGCTTTGCCCTTGATAAATTCGGAAGAAAGATGATACTCGTCAGTGCATTAACACTCTATTCAGCACTGTTTATCGGCTACATGTTTGCTCTTTCTATTGCATTGATCACGGTACTCCGCTTCATGCAAGGACTTGGCTGGGGCATTTCCACCATCTCCGGGTCAACCGTCGCCGTTGACATTATTCCTAATGAAAAAAGAGGCGAAGGTATCGGCTTTTATACGCTCTCCACCACCCTAGGCATGTCCGTAGGACCTGTAATCGGATTGTTGCTGGTACATCATGGAAGCTACCTGCTTATGTTTGCCGGAATGCTTGTCATATCCATTATCGCCATTGTTTGTGCCGGCATTGTCAAAGTGCCCCGAAACATTCCTCATGCGACCAATATGGGCTTCAATCTGCATAATCTCTTCGAACCAAAGGCTGTATTGCCTTCGATTAATCTGTTGATAATAATGACTGCGTACGGAGGTTTATTATCGTTTGTCGCTCTTTACGGAAAGGAAGTCGGCGTACATGACACCTCCCTGTTTTTTCTGGTTTTTGCTGCAGGAATAGCCATTTCGCGAATCACAGTAGGCAAAACTTTTGACAAAAACGGACCTGCTGTTATTCTCACCTTTTGTCTTATACTTGATATTCTGGGATTTACCGTGCTGGCTTTATTGAAAAATCCGTTCGGATATTTCATATCGGCCATTCTGATCGGCTTTGGCAACGGAGTCGTTTTTCCGGTTTTTCAAACAATGGTGAACAATGTGGCAGAACCGGCTCACCGTGGAGCCGCCAACTCTACGCTCTACACGGCACTCGACCTCGGAATGGGTGCCGGTATGATCCTGATCGGGTTCATATCCGAGCACACATCCTTGTCGCTTGCTTTCATTTGTTGCGCCGTAATTTGCCTTGCTGGCCTTGCTCTATTCCGCTTCAGGGTATTGAGCGATTATCTGTCGAAAACACTACAAACCAAGCATTAATAAGTAAAGCCCAGCTTTGTCAACCCTTGCTGAATATCACTGTTTTGCATAAACAGATGCCAAAGCAATTGCGTACGATAATTTTCTATCATCACCACAATCGGTCCTTCGTCGATTGCCAGATATGAGTTGGAGAACCAAGGTGTATTGAGAGAGAATGCATCGTAAAAGCCGTAATTGCTCCAGAGTTTGTCTCCTAGCATATAATAGAAAAAACGTGCAGCACGAAGGCTTTCGTTAGGCGTGTAAGGCATGGACGAAAGGGCCGCCGTTGGTGCAATCACACCTAAGTCATTGATAGGCGAACTTGCCGAATATCCGTTCGGAATATCGCTTGCTGTCAATCCCCAAGAGTCGGCACTATAGCCGTAATAGCCTCCCGGATTTCGAATGCAGTACATATTATTAATCTTGGCATGAGCCGTGTTTTGTT
Organism: Paludibacter jiangxiensis; assembly: GCF_001618385.1. Lineage (NCBI taxonomy): Bacteria > Pseudomonadati > Bacteroidota > Bacteroidia > Bacteroidales > Paludibacteraceae > Paludibacter > Paludibacter jiangxiensis. The sequence continues at coordinate 469,313 of NZ_BDCR01000004.1, forward strand.
GCCAATAAGAGGCATATTGGTCTCTCAGGTTACGCGGATCGAGCCCTAAAAAAGAGTAATGCGTAAAGAATAACGGTCCTCCGTAATCGCTTCCCAAGGGTAAAATTGTCCCTTCAAACGTCTTACCATTCGTTATTCCGCCATTTTTAGCCCAGCCATTGGTATAAACCTCTTTGGGTATTGAATGAGTTGGAGAAGCAGCCGCCAGTATATACACAATCAAAGCCTCATTATAGCCTGCTATAGGCATATTCATTGCCCAGCCGTAATCGGGCGACCAATGCCAGTAAAGGACGTTCTGTCCGTTTTGGCGATACCAATCCCATTCCACATTCTGCCACAATTTTTGAATAGTATCGCACATTGCCTGTTCGCTTGAATTCCCGTTTTTGAAATACTCACGAACGGACAACAATCCCTGCATCATAAAGGCTGTTTCAACCAAGTCTCCTCCATCATCTTTTGTGCTGAACGGGATAACCTTTCCTGTTGTTCCGTTCATCCAATGCGGAAACGCGCCATGGAATTTATCGGCCTGTGTATTGAGAAAATTAACCACTTTATTGATGCGCGAAAAACCATCTGAACGTGTAAGAAAACCTCTCTCGATACCCACTAGCATTGCCATTAGTCCGAAGCCGGAACCGCCAGTAGTAACAGTCTCGCCCGAACCAAGCCGCTCACGAGCCATACCCGAAACCGGATGAGCATAGTCGGTAAAATAACTCAAGGTTTTCTGCTGTATTAATGTCAGCAGATCATTATCCGAAAGAGTTGGGAATTTGGCAGTGCTATCGATGGCGGTCATATATTGCGACGAGAAACCGGTCACAATTTTCCCTCCAAGATTAACTCCGGTATTTATTGAAAATGTAAACGAAGTCAATGGCGCTACCGAAGCAGTAGAGGTCAAAACAATAGTCTGTTTATTATCGCCTTGCGTAGCCTTGTAGTTTGAACCGATTGTACCTCCGAACGACAAGCCGGAGGTAACGATAGAGCTGGGATCGACTGTATTATTGAAAACGATCTTTGCGACCTGAACACCACCTGCAACGCCATGAAAATTTCCATTATTAGTTAATGAAGAGCCGTTGATCTGTACGCTGACAACAGACAATGAAGTAACATCCGGCACAACCGGTTCGTTATTTTTGCCACATGAAGCAACAATAATGATAATAGCTAATAAAAAACTCAATTTTCTCATATTCACTGGCATTTAACCGGTTTTGACAACAGTGATACCCCACTCTCGCCTAATGCTTCAATAGCAAACCAATAATTGGTGTCCTTATCCAGACCTCTCATGTCGTATGTAGTTGCATCATACACTGTAATGCAGTTGTAAAGCTGATCCGGAGCTATTCCGAAGCGAATATTGTAACCGTAGGCTCCGGCTACAGCTTGCCACTTTATCGTTGCATTGCGGGTATCTTTCTTGTCTCTTACGGTTACAAATTTACTAACTACTGCAGGTGTTTGTCCTTCCGATTTGCCGAATACCCGGAAATCCATCAACGCAAAATTACCGCTTGCCGAATGGACGTTTTCAATTTTCAGGTAACGTGTTGCCAGGGGTTGCTTCAGTTCCACATAGTCGTGAGGAACGTCGAGATCGTTATTGCTTTTATCTACCGTCAATTGCCAATTTTTGCCATCGGGCGAGGCGAAAATTTTGTACTGATGATACACATCCATTGCTTTACCACATTGGTTTGCTTTGTGTTCATAATAATTGACCTGAATGGCGTTAACCTGTTTTTCAGCGCCTAAATCCATTACAAACCACTCTCCGGGATTGCCGGTAGCGGCAGCCCAATACGTCCTCATGTTTTCATCAGCCGCATTTTCGGGCTGGTAGATGCTGTCGGATGATGAAGCCCACACCTTTTTGTGCAACGACAGCAACATCCAGCCGGTAAAGTTGCCTTTAGCATGATCTTCGGAAGCACGCGGAATCGTGGTGGGATAATCGCCGAACGCAGTATTGGCAAACAAAGTACCCTCCTTATCAAATCCTGCCGGATAGAGTCCGATACGACGTTCAAACGTTTCTCTGAGCGACAACATACAGGTGGCTATGTGCCAGTAGTTTCCGTAATTATCTTTGAATGTTCCGCCATGTCCGGCCCCCAACACAAAACCTCCGGGTTTGTATGAAAACGGATTGTGTCGTTGATAAACGAATGGTCCTAACGGCTTGTCCGACACGTAAACGCCATCGGCATACACTTTGAATTCGGTACCGGGAGCTCCATACTGAAGATAATATTTCCCATCGTGCTTCGTCATGAACGAACCTTCAACAAAGGGTTTAAGTGTTACAGAATCATCATTGTTCATTCCGAAGCGCTCCCATCCGTGAAGCTCGGGATGCAACAGAATCAAATCATGGATAACGCTTTTGGGACGAAAGGATGCACGATCGTATTCAACGCCTTTAGTCGGGAATTCGTTGCTGGAACCATAATAAAGATACAGACGTCCATCATCGTCGAGAAAAAGATCTGGATCCCAGTGAGGCAGCAGAGCCGTTTCTGCCAGATGTTTCCATCGACCGTCGTCAGGGTGAGTTGTGTACCAAACCGGCAACTCTTTATACGTAGAGCCGAGCATTACCAATGTATCGCCAAACACTTCTACTGCGGGAGCGCACGGATCGTCATCGTTGGGTTTACGCTGAAAACCGGCGAAAACGTATTTCCATTTTGTCAAATCATCCGAAACGTAATAACCGGATTGATTGGTCGAAAAAAGGTAATATTTTCCTTTATACGGCACAATCATCGGATCGGCGGTAGATCTGCACGAAATGCCTTTGTTGTTGCTATGGTTGAAATATTCAAAGTTATAGTCAATATTTACCGGGTTGCAATAAGTTTTCGGACGATCATTGTCCGGATCGAACCAGGGAGTTGCCTGTGATTGTTGACGCGTGATAGAATGATTCTGGTGATCGGGAAACATACGCAAGTTAATCGTAGTGAGGATTGGTGAGATGGGAGTCTCGGTAAATTTCATGCCGGGAAAATAGCAAACCAATGACTTGTCGTCCGGGCTGACCGTCATTGTAAAACGGCCTTGGCCATCACTTGAAGCGGAAACCACCCCGTGTTTCACCATAAGTTGAGCTCCGGGCAATGGAGCGCCTGTGCTGTCTGTAACGATACCTTTTATTTGATATGTCATTACAACGGGTATGTTATACTCGGTTATCTGCCCTTTTATGGTTTTGGTTTGAGAATTTGACATAACAAACCCACAAAAAAAGAGCAGGATAAAATTCGAAAAACGGACTGTGTTATTCATAAAAAAGATAAGAAAAGGGTTGCGAATACCACAACCCTTTTCCGTTTTTAATAATCAGAGATGAACTTATCGTTTAGCTGTAAACAAACTTTGAACTTCTGCTGCTGTTAAAGCTGTTCCATAAAATCTGAACTGATCGAGAGCTCCTTTCCAGGTAGAAGCCAGCCAGTTGTCAGATACATCACTGGCATCGCCCTGCGGACCGCAACCGATACGTACCGATGCAATGACAGAATTTACTAATCCTATTGCTCCGTGACCTGTCCATACTTTTGTGCCCTGAGAGACCCCATCTTTGTAAAATGTCAAGCCTGAAGTAGCCTGGTCATATACAAATGCGCAGTGGTGCCATGCATTGTCCATTAATCCCGGAATACTACCAGATCCTTCCCAGGTCAGCCATGTGTCAGCAACACTTGCACCGCCACTTAAGCCGGATGCTGCCACCAATTTTACCGCACAGGCAGTATTATCACCTTCAAACAAGAGGAAAAAGTTACTACTCGACCAATGATAGTTGGAGACAGCGACAAAACTAAACGGATATTCAGGTCCATTGGTCAAGGCATTATTATGAGTTTGCCCGTTATGTTTTTCCCAAAATGAGATGGTGAAACTTTTTGCTGTGGTTGCAAAATCGTTGGGTTTTGCATACGAAACAAATTTACCCACTCCACCCTGAATGGCTTTGCCTTTGATTCCATCAACAGATGAAGTTGTATTGGCACTGGCAAAATTTGCCCGAATGCTGTCTACTGCATTCATCAATACATCAGAAGTCGTACCGTCAAATGCAACGTAGAATTTCAGAGGACCACCTGCCGGATTGCTGTCTTTAGGATAGTCTCCCAAAGTGGGATGATTCAAATCCTGACAGCTGCTAAAAGCCAAAACAGTAACAGCCAATATGCTATATATAATATTTTTCATATTTCTAATATTTAATAGTTAACCATAAATTACCAGTCGGGATTTTGAGTAAGTTTTCCCTGTGCTTTATCAATAATAGTTTGAGGGATAGGATAATACTTACATTTGTCGGTATATCCTTTGGATCCTAAAACAGTCAAAGCATCACCCCAACGAACCAAATCAAAGAAACGTTCACCTTCCATAGCAAATTCAGCACGACGCTCCTTCTTAATGGCCGCACGTAAAGCAGCCTGATCGGTGGTAGTTATTGCAGGCAAAACATTGGCACCGCCTCTGGCTCTGGCCCTGATCATTTCGAGATATTTAAGTGCTTTGGCACTGTTCCCCGATTCATTTGCAGCTTCAGCCGCCATCATAATTACATCCGCGTATCTCAACAAGCGAACATTCAGCCAATTGGCATATTTGATACCTGTTGCTGCTCTTCGTGCCGGATTGGAATATACTTTACGATTCCAGTAGGGCTGAATTGATCCCAATGAAGCAGGAACTGTCAAACCATAGCCATCTGAACCTCCCGAATAGAGTATGGTAGTAGTTTTTCTCGGATCGCCGGCTTCATATGAGTCAACCAAATCCTGACTCGGAACATTCCATCCCCAGCCTAAATCCCAGTCGCCACTACCACGAACACCCTGAGAACCGTTGTAATTATTGTTATAACTGGTAGTTCCGTTGCTACTTACATAGTTTTGAGCTTCAAGCATCGATTCGGAAGAATTTTCACCGTCTTCGGTAAAGAATTTGTCATAAGACCCCAGTAAGCTGTAGTTGCCAGAATTAATTACCGTTTCACACAATGATAATGCCCCAGCCCAGTCTTTCTGATACAATTTAACCTTTGCAAGCAATCCGTTAGCCGTGCCATTGGTCACACGCCCCGCATAGTTACTGGCCCACGATGATGGCAAATGAGCAGCCGCATAAGCCAAATCTTCTGTAATGAATGTATATATCTGAGCAACTGTTGATTTTTCGATATTGGCATCACCGATATTATAAATTTTGAAATTAATAAGAGGAACGGCACCAAAAGTGCGAACCAGATCAAAATAGGCATATCCCCTTAAAAAGCGGGTTTCCGCGCGATTGATGATATCGCCTGCCGATTCCAGCTTCAATGAATCCATCAGTTGAAGAATATCATTGCAGTCGTTAATCATGGTATAGTGCGCATTCCAGTAGTCAAGAGTAAGCCAACTTTCAGCCTTGTTATATTTGTAGTAATCGGCAATTTGTTCGTAGGCGGCACCATCAGTTGGCGTACTGCCTTTGATGGCATCGTCGCTTCTCATAGTGTGCATAAAGGCATACGGTAAACCGGATACACCTTCAGCTCGTAAATCGCCATATAGTCCAAAGACTTTTCCTTCTACTCCGCCCACAGTAAGATCTCCTTCTGTAGCCGTTGCGAGAGGTTTTCTGTCCAAAAAATCGGAACAACTTACCAGCAATAATAAAATCGGTAAGATTAGTAAATATATCTTTTTCATAATTCTATGGTATTAAATGGAATTAAAAAGTGATGTTCACACCCACAGTAGTTACGGCCGGCACAGGATAACCACCGTTGTCATATCCGAATTTAGTAGCACTACCTCCGGCTTCAGGAGTAAAGCCCGAGTTATGCTTCCATGTTACAAGGTTCTGTCCGCTTACATAAACTCTCAGTTTCTCTATATTCATTTTTTGCAACAGTTTATGATCAAATGAATAACCCAACTGAACATTACGCAAACGCAGGTAACTTCCGTCTTCAATCATATAGGTAGAAGGCAAATTGTTATTGGCATCATTTCCAACCTTCGGTTCCCAATTGGAAGTTCCGGCTCCGGTCCAGCGACCCAAACGATCCTGTCTGTAATTGAATACGGCATAAGAAGAACCGTTACCCCAATCACGCCAGATTTCATTTCCATATACACCCTGGAATTCGATTGATAAATCAAAGTTTTTGTAGTTGGCTGATGCGCTCAGTCCGTAGGTAAAATCAGGCGTAGGATTGCCTATAATAGTACGATCTGCATCTGTAATTTTTCCGTCACCGTTCAGATCCTTAAATTTCAAATCGCCGGGACCGTAATCGGCTAAAGTATTCACCGGACTGGCTAACTTATCAGCATACGACTGATAAACGCCTTCAACAACATATCCATAGAATGATCCGATAGGCGATCCGGCCTGTGTAATTGAATTACCATCATAGTAAGCATAACCCGGTTTCCAGACACTTAACACTTTATTACGAATTGTAGTAATATTTCCAGATACATTAAATGTCAAACCATTAGCTAACTTCTGATTCCATGATGCAGTGAATTCAAAACCATTGTTTTTAACAGAACCCGAATTCGTGTAAAAATTATTGCTGCCATCATTTACGTAAGTCAACAGGTCTTTTGTGCGTTTTTCGTAATAGTTGGCTTCAAAATGAAGTCGGCTACCAAGGAAGTCGGCTTCAAATCCACCTTCGTACGAATCCACGGTTTCCCACTTTAGGTTTGGATTATTTTTGTAGGCCAATTCATAAGCCGGAACAATATTGGAACCGAATACAGCTGAAGAGCCTGCTACATAGTTAGGATAGTACGGATAGTGTACCGCATTGTACTGATTTCCCAATTGACCCAGAGACGCTTTAATCTTCAGGTTATTGAACACTTTCTGATTCTGCATGAACTTTTCTTCGCTCATAAACCAGGCTCCACCCAATGCCCAGAAATTCTGATAACGATGACTGGGAGAGATTTCAGAAGATCCATCGCGACGGAACGAACCATTCAGATTGTATTTTCCTTTATAACTGTAGAGAGCACGGAACAGCATCGATACTGTAGATCTGTCCCATTCTGAAGGATTGTCTTTGTCTGCAACAACCACTCTGGTTTCAGGGTCTCCATAAGGATAAACATCAAGATACCACCAACGTTTGTCATAAGGAATCACAGGAGCTCCGGCATAAGAATACTGGTTCACTTTACCGCTAACCTGGCTATAGTCTTCATAGAATGTGGTAAAACCGCCCAGCAAAGTCAGATTATGCTCGCCAAATTTCTTCTTATAGGTTAACAGATAATCCTGTTGAATCTTGGTATACGTGTTTTTATACTGGCTAACAGATGACAAAGTATTCCAATCGACCACCTGACCTGATTCAGCAGCATACACCTGATATTTAGGAGTATATGTACGACCATTGTTAAAACCTAAATCGGCAAAGTAATTGGCCTTCAATGTGAGATCTTTAAACAGCGTCCATTCTATAAAACCATTACCAATAAACCGGTATTCGTTGTTGAGCTGCGTGTATTTGTTCCCTTTTACAAACATCAACGGATTACCAATTTGAGGACCTCCAATATCATCAGGTAACTTATTATACACATTGTAAGTCGTATTGTACGGTTCAACAATTGGAGTTGCATTCAATGCCGAAATAAAATCGTGCAATTGAGGTAAATTTGCTTTGTAGGCATTAACGTTCACTCCAACTTTGAAGTGCTTATTAATTGTCAGTTCATCATTGAGGCTGACGGTTAACTTGTTGTATGTTTCATATTTAATCAAGCCTTCCTGATACAAATACCCTGCCCCAAAATAAAACTTATTTTTCTCATTCCCACTCGAAATACTCAGGTTGTGAGATGTAACAATGGCATTGCTTTGTTTAATCTGGTTAATCCAGTTTGTATTACCTTGGAACAAGTCATAGCGACCATATGCAGAAGCTCCCTGATTGATTCTTTGTTCATCGTAAAGAGTTATAAAACCATTACGATCAGTCATATCAGGTGTTCCAACAATATTCTGTACACCAACAGACGAATTGAAATTGACAGTCACCTTTCCCAGAGCTCCTTTCTTGGTCGTAATAATGATGGCACCGTTAGCACCCCGTACGCCGAAAATTGCTAGTGACGAAGGGTCTTTAAGGACTTCCATCGAAGCAATATCCTCCGGATTGATAAAGTTGATATTGTCGTTGAAAATCCCATCGACAATGTACAACGGCTTTGTCTGGTTGCGGCTGATAGTTCCCCGAATTCTGATATCGGGTTCAGAACCAGGTTTTCCACTATTAACAACCGACAAACCGGCTACTTTTCCTTGCAACGAAGAGATAGGGTTGGAATTCGGTTTGTTTTCAAGATCTTTTGACGACACTTTCACAATCGATCCGGTCAGGTCTCTTTTATTAGCCGTACCGTAACCAATTACAACCACCTCGTCTATTTTAGTAGTCGACTGTTTCAATTTTACATTGACTGTCTGAGAGTTTTCAACCTGTAATTCTTCTGTTTCATATCCAATGAAAGAAAACTGAAGAACGTTTCCTTTTGTAACATTCAGAGTAAAAGCACCGTCAAGATCGGTGGCCGTTCCCTGTTTTTGCCCTTTCACAACAACGCTAACTCCCGGAAGAGTTTCGTTAGTTTCTGCATCCCGAACAATGCCCGAGATTTTTAGATTTTGTGCCAGCATCTGTAACGAGAAGGCACTCAGCAGAATCAGAATAAAACTGATTTTCTTTTTCATAGTTCTGATTTTGTGTTAATTAATTCATGACAATCTATTTTCTTAATTTATGGAATGCCCGTATCAAATATTATTTGTACTGAAATCCCAATTTTTTTATTCCGTTACCAATCTCTTCATTTTGCATAAAGAGAGTCCAGAGTAAGCCGCTCCGGTAGTTCTCAATCATCGTAGCAATCGGTCCCTGATCGATTGCCAGATACGATCGAACTACCTGTTGGCCTGATACCATGTTCAGGTTAAAAGCATCATAAAATCCATATTTGCCTAATAATTCTTTACCTAAATCGTAATAGAAATGGCGGAATACAGGTAACACTTCCTGCGGGGCATAAGGCAAAGACGAAAGCGCTGCTGTTGGAGAAACAGTACCATTTTCATCAGGTGTACCCGGATGATGCGAGGTATATCCAACCAATGGATCGTCAGAAGAAGTAAATCCCCAACTATCGGCTCCGTAGCCTTTGTATTTCTTCGGGTTTGCCATTGCATAAGCACGGTGAATCAAGACATGATTTCTATTCCGGTCCCAAAAATCGGCATCTTTGTTGCTTAGGCCTTTAGGATTCAGCCCCAGAAAAGAGTAATGGGTAAAAAACAACGGGCCGCCGTATTCCATGCCCAACGACAGCGGTATTCCAAAATAACTTTTGCCGTTTTGATAGTATGGTGAAGTTCTCCAGCAATTGAACACTTCCGGTCGAATCGGGTGCGTGGGCGAAGATGCCGCCAATACGTATGTAATAAGGGTTTCATCAAAGCCTTTTATCCGATGACGCATTTTGAATCCATAGTTCTTTGACCAGTGCCAGTAAAGTGAGTCTGTACCGTCCGTATACCAGTTCCAGTCAATTTCTTCCCACAGTTTTGTGATACGCGACGAAAGTGTTTTTTCCTTATCGTTTCCATTCTTAAAATACTGACGGGCAGTAAGCAAGCCCTGTGTAAGGAAGGCTGTTTCTACAAGGTCTCCCCCATCGTCATATTGACTAAAATTGAAAACCTTACCTGTGTTTCCATTGTACCAGTGCGCCCAAGCTCCATGAAAACGATCAACCCTTTCAAGGAAAGAAACAATCTGATCGATTTTATTCATGGCTTGTTCCCGCGGAAAATAATTACGCTGAGCCCCAGCCACTAACGCCATAATCCCGAAGCCCGTACCTCCGGTTGTCACTATATCTCCATGATTATCGTTGCTTCGCTCGCGAGCCATACCACAGTCGGGATGAGCCAGATCAAAGAAATAACGGGTCGTATAGCGCTGAACCATGTCAATCAGCTGGTCATCCGTGAATTTATGGGTCGTTGCTTTGCATTCGAATTTTGCGGCAGCTTTGTCTGTAACATTCATTCCTTTGGGTACGACTCTATACACCAAATTCCTTTCTCCCACAGATTTACCCGGAAAATCAAGATAAAATCCGGAGTTGTTTTCCGCTCTCTTTTGAAAATGAATGCCATGATCTGTCGAGAGATAAATCTCGTAGGTAAAACCGGGCAGATTGGCATACGTTATTTCAACATGCGCATCATAACCTGTAGCCCGAAGCGACTCCGGCACAATATATTTCTGTGCAGTCAACAACGGCATACAGGCTGTTGCCATTAAAAGAATTAATAATCGAAACATAGAAATGAGATTTTACTGTTCAAGGGAGAACATTGTTTTCTTTACATCTCGCGAGTTGCCGCCTACGTACACCTCAAATTCTCCGGGTTCAGTACCAAAAGTCATATCTGCACGATAGAAGGCCAGCATTTGCGGTTTTATGATAAAACTGACGGTTTTGGTTTCTCCTGCTTTCAGGAAGATCTTTTCAAAACCTTTCAGCTCTTTTACCGGCCGTGTAACGCTGCCTGCTAAATCGTGCAAATACATTTGAACTACCTCTGCACCGTCTTTTTTGCCTGTGTTTGTAACCTGACAGCTAACGGTGATGCTGCCATTTGCGTGTAATTTTGATGATGAAAGTACCGGAGTAGAATAGTCGAACGAAGTGTAGCTAAGTCCGTATCCAAACGGATAAAGCGGGGAATTGGGAACGTCCAGGTAAACAGAACGGAATTTCTCAAATTGATCTTCTTCATGTTCCGGTCTGCCAGTAGGTTTATGCGCGTAATAAATAGGTATTTGACCCACATTGCGTGGGAATGTGGCTGTCAGCTTACCACTCGGATTAACATCTCCGAACAAGACATCCGAAATGGCATCGGCGGCCATAGTGCCTCCAAACCATACATTCAGTATGGCCGGAATATTTTCATTCTCCCAACCCAATGTGAGCGGGCGTCCGGTAAACAGCACCAATACAACCGGCTTTCCTGTTTGAGCCAAAGCTCTGAGAAGCTCTTTCTGCGTATCCGGAATAGAAATATCAGACCGGCTTGCACACTCTCCGCTCATTTCGGATGATTCGCCTACAGCTGCCACGATAACATCGGCCTGTGCAGCTACTTTCAGTGCTTCATCCAAAATTTCTTTTGCAGGACGGTTATCGCGATTCGTGGTTTTTCCAAACACGCTGACCCTTTTTTCCATTTCCTCGTCGGCAAAAATATTCGAGCCTTGTGCATACACTATTTTTGCCTTATCGCCTACTGCCGCCTTCATCGTTTCATAAAGTGTTGCCGGCTTGGAAAAATCAGCTGCTACCGACCATGTACCGCACATATTTTCTCTGTTATTGGCCAACGGACCGATTAATGCAATAGTTCCGTTTTTCTTCAAGGGCAATAAATTGTTCTGATTCTTTAGCAAGACAAAGCTTTCTGCTGCTGTTTTGCGGGCAAAATTCAAATTTTCCGGTGTAAAAATCTCCGTTTTAGCACGGTTCTCATTACAATATTTATAGGGATCTTCAAATAGTCCCAGCTTCAGTTTTGCAATCAATACTGATTTACAGGCATCGTCAATCTCTTTTTGTGTAATTTTTCCTTCCCGAAGTGATTGTTTCAATGTTTTCAGAAATCCTTCGCTTACCATATCCATGTTTACTCCGGCTTTCAAAGCCAAAGCCGATACTGTCTGTAAATCGCCCATGCCATGAGCTGTCATTTCGGAAATACCTGTATAATCGGTAACTACAAAACCTTTAAAGCCCCATTGTTTGCGCAACACGTCTGTGAGTAGCCATTTATTGCCTGTCGCAGGAATACCGTCAATTTCGTTGAATGAAACCATTACCGATCCACAACCGGCATCAATAGCTGCTTTATATGGTGGCAAATAATCTTCATACATTCTGCGTTTGCTCATATCCACCGTGTTGTAATCGCGTCCGGCTTCGGCTGCACCATACAACGCGTAATGTTTTACGCAGGCCATAATATTATTGTTATGAGAGAGGTCTCCCTGATACCCCTTCACCATTGCTTTTGCAATCAAAGAGCCGAGATACGGATCTTCTCCGGAACCTTCGGCAATCCGTCCCCAGCGAGGGTCGCGTGCAATATCCACCATTGGAGAAAAAGTCCAGCATATACCATCGGCACTGGCTTCAATGGCAGCAATGCGTGCCGTTTTTTCTATCATCGGCAGGTTCCATGTGGAGGATAATGCGAGAGGAATAGGAAAAGTGGTTTCGTAACCATGTATAACATCCATGCCGAAAATAAGAGGAATATGTAAACGGCTTTGTTCAACGGCTACCTTTTGCATGGCTTTAATCTTCGCAACCGATTTTATATTGAACAATCCGCCAACCAATCCTTGTTTAACTTTACCTCCGATATCGGAATTTTGTGCCTGACCTGTTACAAAATCGCCGGCTCCCGGCAGATTGAGTTGTCCTATCTTTTCCTCCAGCGTCATCAGTTTCATAATTGAATCCGCACGATATTCAATTCGTGATACAGGACGCGCAGGTGTATTTTTAAAAGAGGAAAATAAGACAAACAAGAAAAGTAAAAGAAGAGAAGTAGCTTTTTTCATATAGATGATTTTAGGGTAATTTTTACAAATACAATGCAAAGTTATTGCGTCAAAATTGAGTTGTCAAGTATTTGAACCCGAGATTAATACTACAAGAAATAATACAAAATAAAGGTACCCCTACTTTACCCCCACAAGCAATACAAAATATTACATATACAATTGTATATCAATACTTTAAACAATGCAAATATTTAATATTTCATTGCTTTGTAATCCCCTATATCATGTGTAATAAATGATAAATAAATACAAAAAGCCCCTGATAATATCAATTATCAGGGGCTAAGAAGTAAAATTCTAAATTTTAAACAATGGTAAGCTTTAGTAGTTTTCTTTGATTACTTCAAAATAAGCTTGCGGATGGAGACATGCAGGGCAAATTTCAGGAGGTGTTTTGCCTGTATGAATGTAACCGCAGTTACGGCATTGCCATGTTACTTCATCTGTTTTTTCAAAAACTTCATTAGCTTCAATGTTATGCAAAAAGGCGAGATAGCGTTCCTCATGGCCTTTTTCAGCAATACTAATCATTCGATACATGGCCGCAATCTGAGGAAACCCGTCTTCATCTGCAATTTGGGCAAAGAAAGGATAAAGCTCACTCCATTCTTCATGTTCTCCTCCGGCTGCTTCCTTCAGATTCTCTGCAGTAGTACTGATTACACCGGCAGGATAAGTAGCTGTTATCTCAACCATTCCGCCTTCCAGAAACTTAAACATCCGTTTTGCATGTTCTTTTTCCTGATTAGCCGTTTCTTCAAAAATGGCGGCAATTTGTTCGTATCCCTCTTTCTTTGCCACGCTTGCAAAGTAGGTGTAACGATTACGGGCTTGGGATTCACCTGCGAATGATTTCAGCAGGTTTTGTTCTGTACGTGTTCCTTTAATACTTTTCATAGCCAATCATTATTAATTGAAAATTAAACAATTGAATATAATTTCACCGACATATTTTCATGTCCGTTTTATCAATATACATTATACGAAACAACATCAGTTATAGGCTTCCTCACTTTGTCCCGGTGCGACGATGAAGTATATCCTAACAATATCAACAAGGCAACTCTCCTGGAGGCTGGAATCTTCAGTAATTTCCTTATTTTCTTTTCGTTAAGCCAGCCTACAACACACGATCCCAAACCTTCATCAGTCGCTGCTAAGGTAATGTGACTTGCCAGAATCCCCAAATCCGTATCGGGATAATGTTTGCCCTTAATCAGTCCTCCTATCTTAGATGAAAAGTTGGTGCTTTCTTCTACTATTACCAAATGAATTGGCGCCTGTTTTGTAAAATGATTAAATCCCAACGCTTTGCTGGATGTAGCATCCGCAATTTGATTTTTTAGTTCCGGATCATCAACAACGATTATTTTCCAGGGTTGTCCGTTACATGCAGACGGAGATAACCTTGCCGCCTCTAAGATGCGTTCAAGCTTTTCCTTTTCAACAGGGCGTTCATCATACAATCTGTCGCTCTGTCGCTTTTCTGCCAACTCCAGAAAACTTTGCACGTTTAATCCACTTTAATTTTAAATACAATTTTCCGTACGGACGCTTTATCACCCACTTGCAGGTTCGTAAGATGCACCTGTTGCGGAAAGAAAATAAAGAAATAGCCCGAATTTGCCACATAATACGGTAAAATCGGCAGATTGTAACCGCCCCAGTCTTTCTTTTCGTTGAAAGGAGATACCTCTTTGGCCTCTGATAATTTGCCACATCCCATAAATTCGCATCCGGTTATGACATACTGAAAATCAATATATTTCCGATGCACTTCTAAAACCTGATCGCCAAACTCGTGCGTGGTATATTCCTGAACTTTCACTATAATATTGTCATCCAGATTGATATTACCTAATGGCAACTTCATCAGATCGTTATTTTTAAGGTAATCGAATACCTTTTGCCAACGTTCGGGATGCTTTTTGTAATGATCGTAAAGCAACGCTTTATCTACCGATGGTGCAGGCTGTGCCTTGAATCCGGCTTTCCAGTCCCCTTTATTGAACCATTCCGCAATAACTTTATCTGATACAGTTGTTTTTAATTTTTGAGCATAAACGACTGAGCTTAAAGCCACAATACTTATCAACAATAATATTTTTTTCATTCTTTTTTTGTGCCTCTTAATAATTCAACCTGTAAAATGGTAACGTAAATGTTGGTTCAAATCCAAGCCTGCAAGCCAAGCGATACGAACCTATATTATCTTTCTTACAAGACCAAGCTGGTTCATAATTATTTTCAATACAATAGTTTATCAATGCAGAACAAGCTGCAAAGGCATACCCTTTTCCTTTATGCGGTTGGGCAGTTTCAATTCCGATTTCAAGTGTATCGTCGAAAATAAAAGAAGAAAATGCCGTAGATGCAACCTCATTGTCGGATAACGATGTAAACCCTACCCCATTTTCAAAGAAGTCGTCCCTGTTATTCCAGAAGTTTTCCGGTATTACAGCTCCACGAATGGCATCATAATGCGCAGTATCAGTTCTAACAACTTGTTTATCAACCGTAATCATTGCGCTAATGGCCTCAAATTTTTCTTTATTGAATTTGAAATTCACACGGGTGGTTATTTCAATTTTATCATTAACAGCTCCACGGTTCTCTTCTACCGCAACAAAGCGGTCGCCAAACGTATCCGAAAGGAATGCCTGCCATTTTTTTTCAGGAGCCTGAAGCCATTCAAACGTTTGCCGGTGTTTATCCGTGTTCAACAGGTATGCCACAAGAGCGCTATTGAATTCTATATTATCCACATTTCCAAACAATAACGACATTGAATAAGGATGCAAAATGTAGAACGTTGTAGGATTTTCCGGATTATCCACAAAAACCTTTCCATCTACTTTTTGTTCTATAATAAAACGTGCAAAGAGGTGATTAACCGTTATCTGACGAAGATGCTCTGTAACTTTGTGATAATCTTGTTTCTGTAATAATATCATGCTGACGAGTTTGAAATTAAACGCCTACTCCCATATACGTAAATCCAAGTTCTGACATCTCTTTTTTGTCGTATATGTTACGACCGTCAAGCACTATATGGTTCTTCATCAGTTTTTTTACGATATCCCAATTGGGCATTCTGAATTCTTTCCATTCAGTCACCAGCATAAGAGCATCCGCATCATTGACCGTATCGTAAATATCAGCAGCAAAATAGATTCTTTCTTTCAAAGCAGGATCAATATTACTCCTTTCAATGGCCTTTTGCGCTTCTTCCACGGCGACCGGGTCAAATGCACGAATACTGCATCCGGCATTCAATAGCTTACGGATCAACACCAGCGATGGAGCTTCACGCATATCATCGGTATTAGGCTTGAACGACAAACCCCATAAAGCAACGGTTTTGCCACTTAGAGATCCATTTGGAATAAGGGTATGAAGTTTGGTGTATAATACTTCCTTCTGCAATTCATTCACTTCGTCAACAGATTGCAATACCCGCATCGTATAACCCTCTTTTTCAGCTATTTTTATCAAAGCTCTCACATCTTTCGGAAAACACGAACCCCCATATCCGATTCCGGAATAAAGAAACTTCGTACCAATACGATTGTCTGAACTAATTCCTTTTCGAACCATATTCACGTCCGCTCCCACTCTTTCGCATAGATTGGCTATGTCGTTCATAAAGCTGATACGTGTTGCCAACATGGCATTTGCAGCATACTTAGTCATCTCTGCAGAAGGAATATCCATGAAAATAACCCGGAAATTATTCAGCAAAAACGGGCGATATAACTGGGTCATGAGCTTCTGCGTGCGGTCGGATTCAATACCCACCACTACCCTGTCGGGACTCATAAAGTCGTTTATAGCGTCGCCTTCCTTCAAAAATTCAGGATTAGATGCAACATCAAACGGAATATTAACTCCACGTTTGTCTAACTCTTCCTGTATAATGGTTTTTACCTGATAAGCAGTGCCCACAGGAACCGTACTTTTAGTAACGACACAAACGTATTTGTTCATGTTGCGGCCAATTGTACGCGCCACCTCATAAACATATTGTAAATCAGCACTTCCATCTTTATCCGGTGGTGTTCCAACGGCACTAAAAACAACTTCCACATCATTCAGCACCTCCGGCAGCGATGTAGAAAACTGTAATCGTCCCGCCTTGATATTCCGGATAACCATTTCATCCAGCCCCGGCTCATATATCGGAATAATCCCTTGTTTGAGATTCTCAATCTTCTGTATATCAATATCCACACAGGTCACTTCGACACCCATTTCGGCAAAACAGGCGCCCGAAACCAACCCAACATACCCGGTTCCTACAATTGCTATTTGCATGTTATATCCTTATATTGTTACAAATTGCGTTTATTACAAACGAGCATCCACTAAGCTCCTGTCCACAAAACCTTTGACGTCGTAAATAACAGCTCCTGAGTCTTTGTATTTTTTATAATCAATATCCTTGAATTCGCGATGTTCCACGGCAACTACAATTGCTTCGTAAGGAATTGACGGATCTAACTCTGACAACAAATCCAGGTCGTATTCACGTTTTACTTCCTGCGCGTTTGCCCATGGATCGTAAACATCAACGATTAATCCGAACTCTTTTAGTTCTTTATAAATATCAATAACTTTGGTATTTCTAACATCAGGGCAATTTTCCTTAAAAGTAAAACCAAGAATCAATGCTCGTGAATGCTTAATCTTATGATCTTTCTGAATCATCAGTTTGAGCACTTTGTTGGCAATAAACGTAGCTATGCTATTGTTCACCCGGCGGCCTGACAATATGACCTGAGGATCGTAGCCGAGTGCTTTTGATTTATGCGCAAGGTAATACGGATCAACTCCAATGCAATGGCCACCTACCAGTCCCGGTTTGTATTTCAGAAAGTTCCATTTTGTGCCTGCCGCTTCAATCACGTCGGCAGTATCAATGCCAACACGGTCAAAAATCAAAGCCAATTCATTCACAAACGAGATATTTACGTCACGTTGTGCATTTTCTATTGCCTTTGCAGCTTCTGCCACTTTCAGATTAGGAGCTTTATGAGTTCCGGCTTCAATAATGGAACCGTAAAGTGCGTCAACAAAGTCAGCCACTTCGGGAGTAGAGCCTGAGGTTATCTTTCTTATCTTTGTCAGCGTATTCACTTTATCTCCCGGATTAATTCTTTCAGGAGAATAACCGCAAAAGAAATCAATATTGAATTTTAGCCCCGATTGTTTTTCTAATACCGGCACACAGTCTTCTTCTGTGCATCCGGGATATACCGTTGATTCATAAATAACCACATCGCCTTTTTTCAGGACATTTCCCACCGTGCCGCTGGCTTTGATCAATGGCGTTAAGTCCGGATTATTAAATGCATCGATCGGAGTCGGAACTGTCACTATGAATACGTTAGCACCGCTGAGATCTTTAATATTAGAACTGAAAGATAATCCGATGGCGCTTCCTGTTCTTTTCAATTCGGATGCTTGTTTCAAATCGTCAATATTGGCTTCCCGGGTATGATCTTCGCATCTGCTAAGTTCGTCAACCCGGCTGGTATTGATGTCAAATCCAATAACATCGTATTTTTTGCCAAATTCAATTGCCAATGGCAACCCCACATATCCCAGGCCAATAACAGCAATATGCGTTTTCTCCAAGTTTAATTCCATTTTAATTCCTTATTATTCTTCTTCGTAATAGTCTTTTATATAATCTTTTGTCACCGGATTATTACCATAAGTACCATATCCGTAACGCTGGTAACTATAGTTGTATCCGTAACCTCCGGTGTTGGCGTCAATGTCATTTAGCACCACTCCGACATGTTGCATTCTATCCGTTTTTAACTGATTAATAACCGACTTGAAGAATTTCTTGTTTGTTTTTCTGCTTCTGGTAATATAAATCACACAATCTGAAATGGGTGCCAACGGATATGCATCCGAAACAATCCCGACAGGACTGGTATCGATAATCACGTAATGGTAGCGCATTTTCAATTCGTTAATCAATTCAAGCAGTTTAGGTGAACGTATCATTTCTCCCGGATTCGGAGGAATCGTACCGGCCAGCAACAAATCGAAATTGATTTCCGGTGATTTCTTTATAATAGCGTCGTCTAATGATACCTGCCCCAGCATACAATTCGTAATACCAGTCTCATTCTCAAGAGACAAGCGCTTCGATACGGACGGTTTACGTAAGTCCATATCAACCAAAATGGTAGGCTCTCCCGTCATGGCACACATGCTGGCGTAATTAAGACAAAAATGAGTTTTACCATCACCTGATTCGGTTGAAGTAACAATTACACATGAAGCATCCATTTGTCTTGAAACGAACTTAATTCTGGTTCGAACCATTCGATAAGCTTCTGCAATGGCCGATTTGGGTCTTTTAAGCACCGTGATAGTAGCATCATCATGAGTAGCATGTGGCAAACTGCCAATATAAGGGAATGGAGAAAGCTTTTCAATGTCCCGCTTATCCATTACCTTCGTCTTCAGATATTCCTTCAGAATGATAATCAATAACGGAATGATCAGCCCCAAAGCTAAAGCCATCATCATGCTTTTCTTTTTGTCCCCGCCATTGGTGATAGATATCATTCTGGCACGTTCCAGTATGGTATTATCGGGAACATTCGAAGCACGTTGAATCTGAGCTTCGGCACGTTTTTGAAGTAAATACGTGTAATATGTATCGTTCATCTTGAACTGACGCTCAAAGCTATTCATCTGCGTTTCGATGTCAGGCAAAGTCGCAAGTTGCCCTGATGCTTTACGCGACTGTGTATCAATATCTTTCTTCTCTATAGAAAAAGCCGCACGTACATTGCGCAATGCATCCGTGAGAGAACCTTTCAGCTTATTTAGTTCCTCCTGATATTTGGCGTAAAAAGGATTTTGAGGTGTGGTTTGCAGCAATTTCCGAATCGTTTCATTATATTGAGTCAGTAAACCTGTAAGCACCGGATCCACTATACCAAGACTTGAAGGCGTTAACAGCTCCTGATTATTGACATTCTTCTTTATGTAGTCTGCCAGATAGTTTAAGTACGACTCTTTCAGGTTATATTGTAACCGTTTTTCATCATACGATGTCAGATGGCCTAAAATAGTAGAACCGTATGCATTCAGATCCAGAATCTGATTGGCTTTTCTGAAATGCTGCAAATGGCTCTCCGAAGTTCTCAACGAATCTGATATATCGCTTAATTGTTTATCAATAAATGAGATAGTTCGGTTTGCTTCTTCATTTTTACGATTCAGGTTATCCAGCAAAAATTCGTCACACAAAGCATTCAGAAAATCGATATCGCGCTGATACACCGTACCCACAAGAGATACAGCCAAAACCGTAGAATTCTGGGTAACAAAACTTAAGGAAATGCGTGGGGTGAAATAATCAATCAGATAGGCATTGGAAAGAAACGCAAAATTGATTTTCTTCCGAGGTTCAAAATTATCCGTTTTGTTGACAACAACAGAAAAATAAGGAGTATTCAAAAGCGAGCCGTATCGTCCGGTATAGCGCAGTTCATCAAGTTGTTTGTCTTTTTGATGAGCTATCTCGTAAGTCACGCCGTCAATATCCCTGAAGTCAAATTCCAGCCCGGATACAGCGTCCGATATATTATCTCCTTTTATTTCAATCGGAGCATATCCGTACAGGTTGCTTACCTTGAAATGCCCGGTTGTATAGTAATCAACATTCGCGTTTATTTTATTAATCGCCCGTTCAACCAAATCATTAGACGTAAACATAATCATTTGGTTATCATTGTTTTTATACGCCATATTTAGATTAACACCCTGCATCACCATTTGTTGTGACGCTGATGCCTGACCTCCCCCTAAAATCACACGAGCACTCACCTGATAAGATGGTTTCCATGTTCGGTTTGCAATAAAAGAAATACTCAAACTTATGGCTAACGCAATGACAAACAAATACCAATGACGCAGAATCTTAAACAACCACTCAATGATGTCGAACCCGGATTCGTCTTCTTCCATATCACTGTTAGAAAGTGGATAGTTTTGATATTGATTATTGTTATTCGTTTCCATAAATGAAAAAATTAAACGTACGCACTTATTTAATGGTATTCAGTACCAAAACCAGAAAAGTAACAGATGTTGTTACTAACGACATTAAAGAACTAAACGACTCTATGCGGAAGAAACTTCCCGGGGCTGTACTCACATAGATTATATCATTCGGATACACATAGTAATACTCTGAATCCAGTAACGATTTTGAACGTATATCAAATTGCTTTACCACAGGACCTTTCGCTGTTTCACGAATAACCTTAATCTTGCCCCTGTCTCCGTTTGTACGTATATCTCCAGCCAAGGCAAGCGCCTGAAATATAGTTAGCTTATCTTTATAAATCGGAAATTGTCCCTTGCCGGCTTCTCCAATAATATAAAACACATCGTTATTCAGAGCAATAACAACAGACGCATTCTTGTCAAACTCCTTTATTTTCTTTTCTATCACCTGATTTGCTGCTTCCAACGTTAATCCTCCGATTTTCAAATGAGAAATAAAAGGCAAATCCACTGTGCTGTCGGCATAAATTTTGTACGACATTCCGTTTCCCGATTGTCCTGACGATGCGGACGACGAAGGAAATAAGCGGTTTATATCTTCATTTATTGAAAGTACCCGGACTGCAATCTGGTCGTTCGGTTTCAAGACATACCATTGGTACTCTTTTTTACTGTATTGAGGAAGGTTTTTGCGTGTTTGAAGATATTGTGTGGTGTAGTTTGTTACACACGAAGCAAGGCTAAACAAAAGCAAAGCTGCAATCGACCAAATAGCAATTTGTTTTATTCTTTCCATGCTTAAAAATATTTAGAAATACTTATACCCAACAACAGCAGAGAGATTGTCGTAGAGACGGTTCCTAGCAATGATGACCAGGATGTTACACCGAAAAAGTGAGATGGAAGTTTTTGCACGTAAATCACATCATTTGGCTGGATATAGTAAAAATCCGTGTGCATAATATCCTTGCTCCTTACGTCAAAAGTTTTTACTACAGTTCCAAATTGTGTCTGGCGCAATATTTTTATTTGCTTCCTGTTGGCCAATGAATTTAAATCGCCGGATATCGCCAGAGCTTCAAAGATATTCAGTTTTTCTTTTATGAGAGGATAACGCCCGTTGCCGCCTTCGCCAATAACGCTAAAGAAAGCATTGGCAAGGTTAACCCTTACGTAACAGTTGCCGAATTGGTTCTTTGTCCGGCTTTCTAATTCGTCTTTAACGTCCCGCAAGGTTTTGTCCATGGCTTTCACCTTCCCCACATAAGGAAATAGAAGTTCGCCATTTTCATCGACTCGATAAGTAAATAAATCACTGGCTGATCCACCGCCTGAGGCACCATCCATGTTTTCGCTGCCCTGAAAAAGTTTGTTGGTTTCTTCGTTGAGAGAATGAACTACAATACTCAGACGGTCGCCCGGCTGCAACTTATAATCTTCAAAACACACAGAATCTTTATACCTGATAACATCCGGATTCGGCTGCTGTAAATAATTAACGTCTTTGTAAGTAATACAAGACACCAAAAGCCAACTGCCGGTAACAACAGCAATCAATGCCAACAAAATCCGTTTGAATATAGGTTTTGACAAGTACATCAGCAATTTGGAAATGATAAATATTTGCGGTATTAATGGGCAAATTTAAGAAATAAAACGTAAAAATAATACGATTCATGCCCAAAGCAAGAACTTTGCAACAGAAAAAACAGAGATTAGCCGAAGGTCAGGCTTTTCAATGTGGAAAATGGCTTCGGAGATTACCAATTAATGGGTTCTAACCCATTCTCTGCCAGATATGAATTCGCCTTACTGAAATGACCGTTCCCGAAAAAGCCCCGATAAGCTGACAAGGGAGATGGATGCGGAGACTGAAGTACAAGGTGACGTTTACGGTCTATAAATTCACCTTTGCGTTGCGCGTAAGAACCCCATAGCAAGAACACCAAATGTTCTTTTTCTTCATTCAAAACGCGTATGGCTGCATCTGTAAATTGTTCCCAGCCTTTATTCTGATGAGATCCTGCCTGATGCGCTTTCACCGTCAACGTTGCATTCAGCAATAAAACACCTTGTTTAGCCCAACGTTCCAGATTGCCGCTTTGAGGTATTTCTACGTGCAAATCGTCGTTGATTTCTTTGAATATGTTCACCAGAGATGGAGGAAAGTCAATGCCTTCGGGAACTGAGAAACAAAGGCCATGCGCCTGTCCGGGACCATGGTATGGATCCTGCCCTATTATAACCACTTTTACGTTATCGAATGGACATAAATCAAACGCGTTGAAGATAAGTTTTGCCGGAGGATAAACACGTCCGCTGGTGTATTCATTCTTTACAAAATGAGTCAACTCTCCGAAATAAGGTTTATCAAATTCTGGTGCAAGTTTTTGCTTCCAACTATCTTCAATGCGCACTTCCATTATTCTACTGCTTTTTAGGTTTAACCGGTTGTTTCTGCCGATTCTATTGCAAAGTTCGCAAAGTTTTCCAAAACCCCAAACCAAACAAAAGAACAAACAAAGTCAAAGGAAGGCCACCTACCGGCTTTTGTACCACACAAGAAATTTTATTACATTTGACAGTCTTGAAAAACAGGCACTTCCCTTATTGCAACAAACAAACGGAAGGAGCCTATTCAGCCGGAACAAGAGGGAATTTTTTAAAATGGTATTATAACTCAGGGGAAAAGAAATAATCTATAACGAAATAACGTATGAAAAAATTAAATATTCATATTGCCTGTATGTTTTTTATATTGATATTAATAACAAGTTGCAACTTCAAAGGAAATACCTACACGAAAGAAAAAATAATAAAGGATACATTAATTTCTGAAGATTTCGATTTGTTTTCAAAACACTTTTACTCTGACAGCGTTTTTCAAATGAGTCGTATAGAATTCCCGCTAAAAGGGCTTTATAATGAACCTGTCGAAACTACGATATTAAGTCAGATAGGAGATACCATTTTATACGTTTGGGAAAGAAAAAAATGGAAGATCCTCAAAACAAGCTTTACTAACAATAAAGACACTTCAATAAAAGATTGCTATGGAACAAAATATATTAGAAGAATTAAGAAAAACAGCACTGAAGTAATTGATTCTGTTTATATTGAAGATTCAGGGTTCATAACAGTGCAAAAGTTTAAAATAAAGAATAAAAAGTGGTACTTAACTTATTATGAAATATACAACAACTAAGAAATTAACGATGACACCTTTTTGGCGCAAGAATGCAGAGACAGCAGATTCTCGTTCAAGCTTAACAACGTGTAGCTTGGACGCAAAACAGAAGCAGTTTGTAACTGGTTAGAAGAAAAGTAAAAGAGCAGACTCACGGGTCAGCTATTTTGCTTGAATGAAAAGTTCATTTATACGATCGTTTAAGTGAACTTTTTTTGATGTGCCATTTTACAGGGTTTGAGCTGGCAGAAACACGGTTTTTTACAAAGTTCATCTTTTAGATGGTTTTTGTGAACTTTTTGCGGGCAAAATAAAAGCCCCGGATTCTTCGTAGCGTGTAAAGCATATCGAGGCTCCTACTTACAGAGAGCAGCAGGCTTGAATTATGTCGTGCGACTTGGAAGTCGCATCCCCCAATAGTAAAAACAAACAAAAACGGTGCAAAATTCAGATGAACTTTGCACCGTTTAGTATTTATTTCAATCGTGACAATTATTTATACCCGGCCCAATCACGAATATCGATATCGTCTGCCGTGATTTTACAGAATGCCTTGATAAAGGCGCTTGCCAAACGGGCATTGGTAATCAATGGAATGTTGAAGTCGATTGCTCCACGGCGAATTTTATAGCCATTTGATAGTTCACGCTTTGTCAAATTCTTCGGAATGTTAATGACCAGATCGAATTTTTTATCGGCAATCATTTGCATTACGTTGTGTTCGCCGTCTTCATCCGGCCAGTTCACATCAATTGCATCTACTCCATTTTGTTGCAGGAATTGCTGCGTTCCATGGGTTGCATAAATGGTGTAACCATTCTTCGATAACAAAAGGCATGCATCCAGCATGGCTACTTTCGATTTCGATTCACCGGAAGATACCATAACAGTTTTCTCCGGAATACGATAGCCTACAGAAAGCATTGCTGTAAGTAAAGCATCGTCAAACTGGTGACCGATACACCCTACTTCACCGGTCGAAGCCATGTCAACACCAAGTACCGGGTCGGCCTTTTGCAGACGGGTGAACGAGAACTGAGAAGCTTTAATACCCACGTAGTCGAGATCAAATGCCGATTTTTCGGGTTTTGCTGGGTTCAAACCTAACATTACCTGAGTAGCCAAATCAATAAAATTGATTTTCAATACTTTAGATACAAACGGGAAGCTTCTTGATGCGCGAAGATTGCATTCAATGACCTTAATGTCGTTATCCTTCGCAAGGAATTGAATATTGAATGGACCTGAAATATTAAGTGATTTTGCAATCTGACGGGCAATCTGTTTGATGCGGCGAACCGTTTCCACATAGATCTTTTGCGGAGGGAACTGAATGGTAGCATCACCGGAGTGAACACCGGCAAATTCGACGTGCTCCGAAATTGCATAGATCACAATATCACCGTTATTGGCTACTGCGTCAATTTCGATTTCCTTGGCATTTTCGATAAATTCTGAAACAACCACAGGATGTTCCTGTGACACTTCGGTTGCCAATTCGAGGAACTCTTCAAGCTCTTCCTGATTGGAGCAGACGTTCATTGCGGCACCCGAAAGAACGTAAGAAGGACGAACCAATACTGGGAAGCCGACGTTCTTTACAAACTCTGTAATGTCATTCAAAGAACGAAGTTCCTGCCAACGCGGCTGATCAATTTTCAGATCATCCAGCATGCTGGAGAACTTATGACGGTCTTCTGCATTATCAATTGATGGCGCTTTGGTACCAAGGATATTCACACCTGAATCCGACATACGAACAGCCAGGTTATTTGGAATCTGACCACCCACAGAAACGATGGTTCCCATTGGGTTTTCGAGTTCCAGAATGTCCATCACACGTTCGTAGGTCAACTCATCGAAGTAGAGACGGTCGCACATATCGTAGTCGGTCGAAACAGTTTCCGGATTGTAGTTAATCATAACCGAACGGAGACCCTGTTTGCGAATAGTATTCAATGCGTTTACGCTACACCAGTCGAACTCAACAGAACTACCGATGCGATAAGCACCAGAGCCTAACACCACTACCGAACGGTGGTCGCCAAGATATTTCACATCGTTAGCCGATCCGTTGTAGGTGATATACAGGTAATTGGTTTGTGCCGGATATTCTGCGGCAAGGGTATCGATCTGTTTTACAACCGGCAAAATACCGCGACGTTTACGTTCAGCACGAACTTCATCGCCGATACGAGCCTTATTTTCGTGAATATCGAACATCAGGCGGGCAATCTGAAAATCAGAGAAACCCATCTGTTTAGCACGCAACAAGAGGTCATCCGACAAATCGTTGAACGATTCCGTCAGTTTCAGATCTTTGGCAACATCAACGATATTTTGAAGTTTCTGGAGGAACCAGTTGTCAATCTTTGTGAGATTATGAATCTGTTCGATGGTGTATCCGCTCTGAAGCGCCTGCGACAGGTAAAAAATACGACGGTCGGTAGGTTCTGAGAGCGCTTTGTTCATATCAGAGATCGACAACGTTTTGTTCGCAACAAAACCGTGCATTCCCTGCTGAATCATACGTAAACCTTTCTGAAGGGCTTCTTCGAAGGTACGACCAATAGCCATCACCTCCCCCACACTCTTCATGCTACTACCGATTTCACGAGAAACACCGTGAAACTTTGCTAAGTCCCAACGGGGAATCTTACAAACCACGTAGTCCAAAGCGGGTTCAAAAAACGCAGTAGTAGTTTTTGTAACCGAGTTTTTCAGTTCAAACAAGCCATAGCCCAAAGCCAGTTTAGCAGCAACAAATGCAAGAGGATAACCGGTTGCTTTTGATGCAAGTGCAGAAGAACGGCTCAAACGGGCGTTTACTTCGATTACGCGATAGTCTTCCGAATCAGGGTCGAATGCATACTGAACGTTACATTCACCTACGATTCCGATATGGCGAACAATGCGAATGGCAATTTCACGAAGTTTGTGATATTCGCTGTTGGTAAGTGTTTGTGATGGAGCAACTACAATACTCTCTCCGGTGTGAATTCCCAGTGGGTCGAAGTTTTCCATGTTACAAACCGTGATACAGTTATCGTAACGGTCGCGAACCACTTCGTATTCGATTTCTTTCCAGCCTTTCAGTGATTTCTCAACCAAAAGCTGCGAAGAATAGTTGAATGCCTTTTCGGCGAGCGCTTCGAGTTCCTGTTCGTTGTTACAGAAACCACTACCCAAACCGCCCAAAGCGTAAGCTGCACGGACGATAATAGGATAACCCAGATCCTTTGCAGCAGTTTTGGCATCTGCCATATTTTCTACTGCAAAACTTTTGATGGTTTTTACATCAATCTGATCAAGCTTCTTTACGAACAGTTCGCGGTCTTCTGTATCAATAATTGCCTGAACCGGAGTTCCCAGCACGCGCAGATTATATTTTTCAAGAATGCCCGATTCGAAAAGCTTTACTCCGCAGTTCAAAGCAGTCTGGCCGCCGAAAGCGAGTAAAAGACCATCCGGTTGTTCTTTTTTGATTACCTTTTCAACAAAGAACGGGGTGATTGGAAGGAAATAGATTTTATCGGCCACACCTTCAGAAGTCTGAACGGTAGCAATATTCGGATTGATGAGCACCGTTTCAATTCCCTCTTCTTTCAACGCTTTCAACGCCTGAGAGCCGGAATAATCGAATTCGCCCGCCTCTCCGATCTTCAAAGCTCCGGATCCGAGAATTAAAACCTTTTTAATGGACAATCGGGTATTGTCTGTGGACAAGAAGTCGTCTTTTATATTCATTGTTTCTTAATTCGTTTTGACTTTTTGCTATAAAACACACATTTTCAATAGTCTGCAATTAATTGCACTTAGTCAATTAATTTGAGGAACTCATCAAATAAAAATTCGGTATCGGTTGGACCGCTGGATGCTTCAGGATGAAACTGTGCTGAGAAATACGGCTTCGTTTTATGGCGAATACCTTCGTTTGTTCCATCATTCAAATTGATGAATAAAGGTTCCCAGTCGCTACCCAGCGTATTATTATCAACAGCGTAACCATGGTTTTGCGAAGTTACAAAGCAACGGTTAGTGCCTGCCATACGCACCGGTTGGTTATGACTGCGGTGACCGTATTTCAACTTGTATGTTTTTGCACCACCTGCAATTGAAAGCAATTGGTTACCCATACAAATACCGAAGATAGGTTTGCCGGTTGTCATCGCCTTGCGGATATTCTCCACAGTTACGTTGCAATAGGCAGGATTACCGGGGCCATTTGAGATAAACAATCCGTCATATTCCAGAGTATTGAAATCATAATCCCATGGAACACGAATCAGAGTAACGTCACGTTTCAGGAAACAGCGCAGAATGTTGTGTTTTACACCACAGTCGACCAACACAACTTTTTTCTTGCCGTTGCCGTATGTAATTACCTCTTTACAGCTTACTTTTGCAACATGGTTTTCGCTGTCAGTGTCAACAAATTCCACATCTTCCTTGTCGGGAAAAATAAGTTTTCCTTTCATGGCACCATACTCGCGAATGATTTTAGTCAATTCGCGGGTATCAACGCCATAGATTGCCGGAATTTTGTTCTCTTTCAGCCAGTCGCTAAGGCTTTTTTGTGCGTTCCAGTGGCTGTATTGAAACGAATAATCGGAAATAATCAAGCCACTGACATGAATTATTTCCGATTCGTAAAATGTTGATAAGCCGTTTTCTGTAATGCCCTGCGGGACTCCGTAATTACCAACTAGCGGATAAGTGACAGTAAGAATCTGTCCCGAATACGAAGGATCGGTTAAGCTTTCAGGATAGCCAACCATTGCCGTACTAAAGACGACTTCGCCGGCTCTTGGCTCTTCGTACCCGAAAGACTTACCGTAAAAAGTGGTGCCATTTTCGAGCACCAAATGCATCGGTTTGTTATGTTCCATTATTAAAGCGTAGAGATAGAATAAATATGGTATCTTTTCGACCTGCAAAGGTACAAAAAAACTACCTAACGATAAAGAAATCCGCAGTAATAATAATAAAAAATAAGGTTTTTGATATTTTGCAATGTCAATTTGATATTTTTGATACAAAATTGCAATGTGGACTTTGCAACCCGAAAGATTAATTGTACTTTTGTATCAATACATTTTTGCAACATTTATACATATAAATATCTAATATTAAAATAAATAGTCATGAAATTGTTGGAAGAAATCATGAAACGGGCTCAGGAAAATGTTCAGCACATTGTGTTGCCCGAAGGAACCGAGGAACGTACTCTACAGGCTGCAGATGTAATCCTGGAGAAAAAAGCAGCCAATATCACCCTGATCGGTAATCCGGACGAAATCCACAGTTTAAGCGCTAAATTTCAATTAAAAAATATTGATAAAGCGACCATCCTCAATCCTGAAAACTATTCACAATACGAAGAATACACCAATCTGCTGTTTGAATTAAGAAAAGCTAAGGGCCTTACTATGGAACAAGCACAGAAGCTGGCAAAAGATCCTTTATATATAGGAACGCTGATGATTAAAAACGGCGATGCTGACGGTGAAGTTGCCGGTGCAAGAAACACTACCGGAAATGTGTTGCGCCCTGCTCTTCAAATTGTAAAAACAAAACCCGGCACATCAGTTGTTTCAGGTGCTTTACTGTTGTTTTCCGATAGTCCTTACGGCGAAAACGGATTGGTATTAATGGCTGACCTGGCTGTTACCCCGAACCCAACCGCACAAGAACTTGCTGAAATTGCCGTGAACTCAGGACAAACAGCCCGTACAATCGGAGGCTTTGAACCAAAGATTGCAATGCTCAGCTTTTCGACAAAAGGAAGTGCCAAACACGAATTAGTCGACAAGGTTGTAGAAGCAACACGTATTGCTCAGGAAATGGCTCCCGATTTACAAATTGATGGCGAGCTTCAGGCAGATGCTGCTTTGGTACCTTCTGTAGGCGAAAGTAAAGCTCCCGGAAGTGAGGTTGCGGGCCATGCCAACGTTCTTGTATTCCCCGACCTGCAAGCAGGTAATATTGGTTACAAACTTGTTCAACGTTTGGGTAACGCTGTTGCTATCGGACCGATCCTTCAGGGGATGGGAGCTCCTATCAACGATTTATCGCGCGGTTGCTGTGTGAATGACATCGTACAAATGATTGCCATTACCGCAAATCAGGCCATCGGAGTAAAACAGGCAAAATAAAGATTGATGCAAAATTGAGAAAGTATTTCAAAATTCCATTATTCTATAAATGAGACAAATGGAGTTCAGAACAATATTTTCTTTGTACCTCGTAAATGAATAAATTGTAAATATATATTATGTCACAATTACCTAACGAACCCATCGAAAATTACGGACTAAGCCACAAAGACCGCAAACGCACTCTGTTTTCAAGAATTGGCGTAGTTGGCTGTGGAAAAGATGGCAGCATCATAGCTACCATAGCTGCCAGCCGTGGCATGGAAGTTGTTTTTCTGGAACCAACAGAAGAAGGCATCAGCAATGCATATTCCAGAATTGAAAAGAAATTGGATGCCCGGGTAATGAATTGGGGACTTACAAATTCAGAAAAGAAAGCCATTCTTTCGCGTATCAGAGGAACCGTAAATTATTCTGATTTTGTAGGATGTGATTTCGTGATTGAAACAATTCGTTACGACGATAATACCGGCATCAGAAGCATTGACCGCCGTAAAGAAGTGTTCAAAAAGCTGGAAGGAGTTCTCAATCCCGAAGCTATTATCGCTTCCAATGTTTCTACTATTGTTGTAACTGAATTGTCTAACGAACTGGAACATCCGGAACGCTGCGTAGGAGTACACTTCCTTACCAACGTCCCCGACTCGCATGTTCTGGAAATCGTGAGAGGTTTATATACGTCAGAAAACACTTTTGAAAAAGTATGCCGTTTTGCCGAACTGATTAATTACGATTTTATTTCAGTATCCGAATCGGTAGGATTGGTTAGTCTCCGTATGTTTCTGATAATGCTCAACGAAGCATGCTCTATTGTGATGGAAGGTATTTCTACTGTTGCCGATGTTGACAAAGTGCTTACCGTCGGTTTTGGTCACCGTCAGGGTGTTTTCCGTACTGCCGATCAATTGGGAATTGAAAAAATTGTGCCGTTGATGGAAAATCTTTTCAACGAATACGGTAACATTAAATACAAGGCATCTCCGCTTTTACTTCGCTTGTATCGTGCTAAACATTATGGCATTCGTAATGCAAAAGGTTTTTATCAGTATGATGAAAACGGAAAAATCATCCAATAATCATTAAAATCAAAGACATGAAGATTTTAGTACTGAATTGCGGAAGTTCTTCCGTTAAATATAAACTGTTCGACATGGAATCTAAAACCATTCTCGGACAAGGTGGCGTTGAAAAACTGGGAATGCAGGGATCTTTCCTGAAACATACCCGTCCTGATGGGCAAAAAGTTACACTTGAAGGTGAAATACTTACTCACTCTATCGCTGTAGAATATATTCTGGGCGTTTTATTGAGTGAAAAACATGGAGCCATCAAGTCTCTTGATGAAATTGATGCCGTTGGACACCGTTTGGTGCATGGTGGGGAAACGTTTAATAAAAGCGTACTCATCAACGACGAAGTAATTTCAAAAATTGAAGAATGCATAGAGATTGCCCCACTCCACAACCCACCCAACCTGGCCGGTATTAACGCTATTCGCGAATTATTGCCCAATGTTCCTCAGGTAGGCGTTTTTGACACGGCATTTCACCAGACTATGCCTTCGTATGCATACATGTACGGTATTCCCTACTCGCTCTACAAAAAATACGGAATCCGTCGTTACGGCTTTCATGGAACAAGCCACCGCTATGTTTCGAAGCGTGCCTGCGAACTACTTGGTCTCGACGTAAACAATTCGAAACTGATTACTTGCCATATTGGTAATGGCGGTTCAATTACTGCCATCAAAAATGGAGAATCAGTAGATACGTCAATGGGCTTTACTCCGGTAGAAGGCCTGCTTATGGGAACCCGTTGCGGAGATATTGATCTAGGAGTGGTTACTTTCCTTATGGACAAAGAAATGCTGGGCACTGATTCGGCATCTACCCTATTCAACAAACACAGCGGCTTACTGGGCATCTCCGGGGTGTCTTCTGATATGCGCGATGTAAATCAAGCCGTTAAGGATGGTAATGAACATGCCAAACTGGCACTGGACATGTACCACTATCGCATCAAAAAATATATCGGAGCTTACATGGCTGCTTTAGGTGGTGCCGATGCCATCGTATTTACGGGAGGTGTAGGTGAAAATGGAGACAACTCCAGACTTCAGGCATGTGCCGGCCTCGAATTTTTGGGCATCAAAATTGACCCAGCAGTGAATGCTACCGTTCATGGAGAAGAACACATTATCAGCACGCCTGATTCAGCAGTAAAAGTAATTGTGGTTCCAACAGATGAAGAATTTATGATTGCTTCTGATACGATGGAAATAGCAGGAAAATAAGGCCTCAAGCCATTTCTGATAAATAAAAACGGTACAATTTGAAATTTTTCACTTTGTGCCGTTTTTTATTGATACCACACCAGACTCTTCATTTTTATTGTATTTTTGTGCATATACAAACAAATCACTCCTAATCAATGGAAACACAACCCTCACCTACCCGCTACGAAAATAAAGTTCCCTATGTACAGTGCGGAAAAAGCGGCCTCGTTCTACCCCGGATATCATTAGGTTTATGGCATAACTTCGGTGATGTTGACGATTTTAGCGAAGCAACCAAAATGATCCAGTTTGCATTCGATAATGGTATAACTCACTTTGATCTGGCCAATAATTACGGACCTCCGGAAGGAAGCGCTGAAGAAAATTTCGGAAAGATTCTTCATCATTACTTACCCGGATACCGCGACGAAATGATAATATCCACAAAAGCAGGACACAGGATGTGGCCTGGCCCGTACGGCGACGGAGGATCTCGTAAATATCTTATCGCCAGCTTAAACCAAAGCCTGAAAAGGATGAAGCTGGATTACGTGGATATTTTTTATTCTCACCGGTATGATCCGAATACTCCTCTGGAAGAGACCATGAATGCATTATCTGACATTGTGCAACAGGGGAAAGCATTGTATGTCGGAATATCGAAATACCCGGTAGATAAAACAATTGAGGCCTACTCTATACTGAAAGCAAATGGAACTCCATGTCTGATCCATCAGGACAGATACAGCATGTTATCACGAGACATAGAAGAGGGAATTCTACAAGCTGCGGATGATCATGGCGTGGGATTTATCGGGTTTTCTCCTTTATATCAGGGGGTATTGTCTGACAAATATCTTCACGGTATCCCTGATAATTCACGAGCCGCAAAATCAACAGGCTTTTTACAACGCAGTCAGATATCGCCCGAAATTTTGGACAAAGTTACCGCTCTTAATGCCATTGCAATCCAGAGAGGCCAGACGTTGGCACAAATGTCATTAATTTGGTGCTTACGACACCCGACTGTTACCTCTGTTATTGTCGGCACTAGCTCCTTAAAGCAATTGCAGGATAACATTGACGCGTTGCACTACCCGCGCCTGTCTGAAGAAGAAATCGCTCAGATAGACACAATACTTCAACAAAAATAGAACCCTCGTTCTCTTGATTTGAAGAATCAAACATAAAGCAATCGGAGCTTAATGGCTAACTTGAAAGCCATTAAACTTGACCAGAACGTAAATTCACATAAAAGTAGCATTAAAGCTTCAACATAAGAAAAAATGCTATCTTTACAGCGTGCATTTACGTTCTTGTTGTATTCAGGATACTCTTATTTCGCATCAGTCCTGATACAATTACTCTAAATTCTTCTAAATTTTACAACTATGGCAATCAAGAAGTTTATCCTCGACACCAATGTCATTCTACATGACTATAAATGCATCTACAATTTTCAGGAAAATGATATTTATATTCCCATAACTGTACTCGAAGAGCTTGATAAGTTTAAAAAAGGGAATGATGATATTAATTTCAATGCCAGAGAGTTCTCCCGGGATCTCGATTTACTGGCTGACAATTCCATTTTCACCAAAGGTGTAAGTCTGGGAGACAGCTTGGGTAAATTGTATATCGTAACTTCATACGACTATCCGGAAGCCTTGCAACAAACTTTCTCTGAAAAAACGCCCGATCATCGCATTCTGGCAGTAGCCTATCAACTACAGAAAAAGTATAAAAACACCATCTTCATTTCGAAAGACATCAACCTTCGATTAAAAGCTAAATCTCTGGGAATTGTTGCAGAAGATTATATTTCGGACAAGGTTACAAGTGCTGATATTTTCGATAAAAAACATGCCACATTCTCTCACGTAGAAGCCCATCTCGTGGATGATCTCTATAAATCAAAAGAGGGTATTCCTGTGGAAAAATTCAGTTTTTGTTCCGACATTGAACCGAACGAGTGTTTCATCATCAAAAGCAGTAAATCAGGCGTTCTGGCTCGTTATAATTCTTTCAATCAGAAGGTTGAACGGGTTGAAAAGAACAAGGTATTTGGTATTGAACCCCGCAATGCTGAACAAGCCTTTGCGTTTAACGTAATGCTGGACAATAATATTAAACTGGTTGCGCTTACGGGAAAATCAGGAACCGGAAAAACACTGCTTGCCCTTGCTGCGGCTTTGGAACAACAGGAAAATTTTCAGCAAGTATTACTTGCTCGCCCTATTGTTGCTCTTGGAAATAAAGATTTGGGCTACCTTCCCGGCGATGATAAGCGCAAAGTATCTCCCTATATGCAACCTTTATTTGACAACCTGAATGTCATTAAGCATCAGTTTAATTATCAGGGAAAAGAAGTCTATAAAATTGAGGAAATGCAGCGCGAACAGAAGCTGGTTATAGAAGCGCTGGCGTATATTCGCGGGCGGAGTCTGAGCAATACATTTTTTATTGTTGACGAGGCCCAGAATCTTACGCCACACGAAATCAAGACTATCATTACAAGAGCCGGAGAAGAAACCAAAATTATTTTTACCGGGGATATTCAACAAATAGACCAACCTTATCTCGACATGCACTCTAATGGACTGGTTTACATGATTGACCGTATGCGTGGCCAAGAGCTCTTCGCTCATATAAACCTTACTAAAGGAGAACGAAGCGCTCTCTCAGAATTAGCCAGCAACCTATTATAATATCACCAAAAACTTGGAATTGATTATTTCAATAACTATATTTGCCGGTCAATTTATTTAAAATAAATACAATTTTACAAACATAACTCTCTAAATTCTGGTGTAGTCGCCTAACAATCAATTTTATTTGCGCATGGAAACACTCGATTTATCTATCATTGACTGGTCTCGTGCCCAGTTTGCAATGACCGCTATGGATCATTGGATTTTCGTACCGTTGACATTGAGCCTTGGTTTTATTATGGCTGTAATGGAAACCGTATATTACAAAACAGGTAAAGCCGAATGGCAAACAATGACAAAGTTCTGGATGCGTCTTTTTGGCATCAACTTTGCCGTGGGGGTAGCCGGAGGTTTAATCTTAGAGTTTCAATTTGGCACTAACTGGTCCAATTATAGTTGGCTTGTTGGCGATATTTTTGGAGCCCCGCTTGCTATTGAAGGTATAATGGCCTTTTTCCTGGAATCAACTTTCTTTGTTATCATGTTTTTTGGCTGGAACAAAGTCAGCAAAGGCTTTCACCTCGCAGCAACCTGGCTCACATGGTTTGGTGCCACATTATCTTCATTATGGATTTTAGTCGCA
Source organism: Paludibacter jiangxiensis (assembly GCF_001618385.1). Taxonomy (NCBI): domain Bacteria; kingdom Pseudomonadati; phylum Bacteroidota; class Bacteroidia; order Bacteroidales; family Paludibacteraceae; genus Paludibacter; species Paludibacter jiangxiensis. The sequence continues at coordinate 504,982 of NZ_BDCR01000004.1, forward strand.
AATGCCTGGATGCAATATCCTACAGGTACTTCCTTCAATATAGATACAGTTCGCAGCGAAATGACCGATTTTTGGGCTGTACTCTTCTCTCCGATGGCAATGAATAAATTTTTTCATACCGTTACATCGTCCTGGATTGTGGGAGCTACATTTGTAATCGGTGTCAGTTGCTGGTATCTGATGAAAAAACGCAATATTGAGTTTGCACATAAAAGCATACGAATAGCTGCTGCTTTTGGTTTATTGGGTATAATACTGGCTATGTACAGTGGTGACGGTTCGGCTTATCAGGTAGCGCAAAAACAACCTATGAAACTCGCCGCAATGGAAGGTCTTTATCAGGGACATAACGGAGAAGGATTAGTTGCCATGGGTATCCTGAATCCGGCAAAAAAAGAATATAACGATGCTACAAATCCGTTTCTTGTTAAAATAACCGCTCCGAAATTGCTCTCTTTTTTAGCTTTCAGAAATTTTGACGCCCACGTTCCCGGCATTAAAGACTTATTGGATGGCGGCTATCTGGAAACAAAACCTGACGGTCAGGCTGTCAAACCTGTCACAACAGACGAAAAAATTGTGTTCGGCAAAATGGCTCAAAATGCTCTAAAAGGCTATAAATTAGCTCAAAAAGAACACAATGATTCTCTGGCCGCTGTGAATAAGGCTGTTTTTGCAGCTACATCCCCCTACTATGGTTACGGTTATATTAAAGATAAAAAACAGTTGATTCCGAATGTACCGCTTACTTTCTATTCATTCCGTTTCATGGTAATTTTCGGAGGCTTTTTCCTCTTATACTTCATCTTCATTCTATACATCCGTCGCAGAATTGAAAACATGAAATGGCTTCAGAAGTTTGCATTATGGGCTATTCCCCTGGCTTACCTTACTTCTTTCTCTGGTTGGATTGTTGCTGAAGTCGGACGCCAGCCCTGGGCAATTCAGGATCTTTTACCAACATTTGCAGCTGTATCCAGCATACCCGTGAGCTCTATCCAGACAACATTCGCATTTTTTGCCATACTGTTTATCGTCCTTTTCATTGCCATTGTAAGCATTATGGTGCACGAGATTCGCAAAGGGCCTGAACACATACAATAAGGTCCATTGTAACTGATAAACACTATCGATTAAACAATTTTAATTCAATAATTATGGATTACGCTTTTTATCAAGAATATTGGTGGTTTTTAGTATCGTTGCTCGGTGCCATACTGGTCTTCCTGTTTTTTGTTCAGGGAGGACAATCCTTGCTGTATACCATTGGGAAAACCGACGAAGAAAGAACGCTTATGGTAAATTCTATTGGAAGAAAATGGGAATTTACATTCACTACGCTGGTTACTTTTGGGGGCGGATTTTTTGCCTCTTTTCCGCTTTTTTATTCCACCAGCTTTGGAGGTGCCTATTGGCCCTGGATGCTTATTTTGATTTGCTTTGTGCTACAAGCTTTCAGCTATGAATTCAGAAAAAAAGAAGGCAATATTCTGGGTCATAAAACATATGAAGCTTTTTTGCTTCTCAATGGATTTGTCGGATTATTGCTATTTGGAACCGCAGTGGGAACTTTCTTTACTGGCAGCGAATTTATTGTGAACAAAGAAAATATCTATCAACCGTTGATGCCGGTAATTTCGACATGGCAAAACCCGTTACATGGCCTTGAAGCTGTAGCTAACCCTCGTAATGTACTACTCGGACTTGCTGTTTTCTTCCTTGCCAGAGTGTTGGGCAGCCTTTATTTTATCAACAACATACGCCACGTGGCTATTAATGCACGCTCCCGGAAACAGGTATTAATCAATTCCATTCTGTTTTTGGTCACATTCCTTGCCTTTTTCATATGGACACTATGTGCCAAAGGCTTTGCAGTACATCCTGAAACCGGAGAAGTTTACATGCAAAACGCTAAGTATTTCCACAACTTAATAGAAATGCCACTGATTGGGATTATGTTGCTTGTCGGCGTTGTAGCCCTTCTATATGGCATTGGTATCGGAGTGTTCTGCTCTCGCAGCACTAAAGGAATCTGGTTTGCTGGTTTAGGTACAGTATTAGCTGTATTATCGTTGCTGTTAATTCTTGGCTATAACAATACGGCCTTCTACCCATCGGTTTCAGATTTACAAAGTTCACTCACGATTCGAAACAGTTCTTCAAGTCTCTTTACATTAAAGGTAATGAGCGTTGTTTCTCTTTTTATTCCGGTAGTTTTGGCCTACATTTTTTATGCATGGCGAATGATGGATAAAAAGCAAATTGATACCAACGACCTCAAAGACAATCATAACCCTCAGTACTAAACACTGACGCAAATTTCAGAAAGCGTAAGTATGGTAAAACTACCCTGCTTACGCTTTTTTTATTTCATCCTTCTAGCATAAAAACCTAACTTTGCTATAGATTATAACCCTACACATTTAAAAATATGACAGAAAAATCTACGTTATCTTCATACAATAGCATTTCGAATAATCCGTTCTTACATCCATTCGATACCCCACACGCAGCTATTCCATTCAATGAAATCAAGCTCGAGCACTATTTGCCGTCATTTCAGGAAGCCATTCGCATACATGAATCCGAAATTGATGCTATTGTTGGAAACAAAGATGTCCCCACGTTTCAAAATACAATTGAAGCCCTCGAAAATTCAGGACGTTTACTTTCTCTTGTAACAAATACATTCTTCAACCTTAACAGTGCTGAAACGACTGATGAGATGCAACAACTTGCAGAAGAGATTTCTCCGATGCTGACCGATCATTCCAATAATATCTCATTAAATGCACAGCTTTTTGAAAGAGTGAAACAGGTATTTATTCAAAAAGATTATTTGGAATTAGTCGCAGAACAACAAACCTTATTACAAAAGACATACGACAGCTTTGCCGATAACGGAGCAAATTTGAATGATACGGATAAAATTACGTATCGAAACCTCACGGAAAAACTTGACACCGCGTCTTTGACCTTCGATAGAAATATTCTGAAAGAAGTCAACGACTATTCCCTGATTATTTCAGATAAACAGCGGTTAACCGGACTATCTGACGACTATCTTGAAGCTGCTGCTGCAAAAGCCTCGGCAAAAGGACAAAATGGATGGCTACTTGACTTGACAGCTCCGAGTTATGTGCCAGCCATGAAATTTTTAGATAACCGGGAGCTGAGACAGCAACTTTACATGGCATTCTGCACAAAAGGAATTCATAATGACGCCAATGACAATCAGGAAATAATTCGCTCTATTGTGAATAACAGACTGCAACTTGCTCAATTATTAGGTCATAAGACATATGCAGAATATGTACTGAAAGATAGAATGGCCGAAACGAGCGACAATGTATACAAGCTTCTTAATGAGCTGTTAACCGCCTATAAACCTGTAGCCGATAAAGAAATAGAAGCTGTGCAGAAATATGCTGCAAGTCTAGGATTTACAGAACAATTAAAGCCTTGGGATTGGGCTTACTATGCAGAAAAGCTCAAGGATCAAACATTCACTTTCAATGAAGATTCATTGCGTCCGTATTTTGAACTCAACAATGTAATTACGGGAGTCTTTGGCTTAGCAACTAAATTATACGGAATTACCTTCAAAGAAAACACGAATATTCCCGTATATCATCCGGAAGTGAAAACGTTTGAGGTATTTGATCAGGATGGACAATACCTTGCCCTACTCTACACAGACTTCTTTCCCCGACAAGGAAAGCGACCAGGTGCATGGATGACAGAATTCAAAGGCCAATGGAAAGACGGAGAGGACAATCATCGTCCTCATATTAGTCTGGTGATGAATTTTACCCGTCCTACAAAAACAAAACCAGCCCTTCTTTCCTTCGATGAAGTGAAAACATTCCTTCATGAATTTGGACATGCCCTACATGGCATTTTTTCCAACACAATATATCTATCACTCTCGGGGACGTCTGTATATCGCGATTTTGTAGAATGCCCCTCGCAGTTCATGGAAAACTATGCTGTTGAAAAAGAATTCCTTGATGATTTTGCATTCCAGTATCAAACGAAGGAATTAATCCCTTTTGAAATGATTCAAAAAATCAAAAATGCTGAAAATTATAACATAGGATACCAATGCATACGTCAATTGAATTTTGGATTCATCGATATGGCATGGCATATGCTAGAAAAAGACTTCTCAACTAATGTGATTGAATTTGAAAAACAAGCTGAAAAGCAGACTCAATTATTACCTTCTCTTGAAAACACGTGTATTAGCTCGGCATTCGGACATATCTTTTCAGGTGGGTATGCCGCCGGATACTACAGCTATAAATGGGCTGAAGTACTGGCTGCTGACTCTTTTGCAGCCTTTCAAAATGCCGGCATCTTTAATCAGGACGTAGCTAATTCTTTCCGCAATAACATTCTTTCCAATGGAGGATCCGAAAAGCCGATGACCTTATACAAACGATTCAGAGGGCAGGACCCTTCCATTAATGCTTTGTTAATTGCCAATGGGATTACGCTTCATACCACAAAATAAAAATTTGAATAGAATAAAACAAATCCATTCTTAACACTTCAAAAGGTATTTAATCAATAAACGTTCAATATTTCGCGCTAATATTTAAAGTCAAAATGTTTAATATAAGTAAAAATAGAATCATTTTGATTCATTTTTCATTCTTAATTATCGCATAATCATTTGTAATAATGAGCATTTGTGGAATTTTAGCGCCTATATCTTATTGATTGTTTGTATTTTCACAAATTGTTATTCAATCCTTTTTTGATTTGATTTTTTTTAACTATATACGGAAAGTGTGATATAAAATTAGCGCTATCTTTGCCTTAAGTATTTTTGACGGTTTGTTCAAAAAACCACGATTTTTCTACATTTCACCCTTGTTCGTATGAAAGAAAAATTATTTTCTTCTAAAAAATTGACAACAAATTCCCGCATTAAGAATTCTAATTTTAAGGAAATATTCTTAGGCTTTCTATAGAGTATAAAGTGAAAAAATCAAGCTGTTGTTTAATTAAAATTTTTTGAAAAATGAAAAAAATTATCACATGTGGATTGCTACTCTTTGCTTTCATTGCAGTAGCAAATGCTCAAGCTGACAAAAAAGCCGATGCAAAAGATGCAAAAGCTACTTTTCAGCCAGGTTGGTATATGAGTCTCTATACCGGTTACAATTTATTTTTAGGTGAAGGAAGTAACATTTTTAAAAGCGGAAACTCTATCAATTTCAGAAATGATGGTGGTGTGCTTTCTACTTTCGGATTAGGTTACGATTTTAATCCGGTTATTGGCTTACGTGGCGAATTAGGCTGGGCGCGTCATGGCTGGCAAGGCTACAATGCGTACACAAAAGTAAACAATCCTGATTGGTGGAGCGTTAACTTTACCGGTGATCTGACAGTAAACTTGAGCAACTGGTGGGGTGGTTACAATCCTGACAGAATTTTTGATGTCACTGCATTTGGTGGCATTGGCTTAGGTGTTCGTTCTGCGAATCAAGTTGCAGCAAAAAAGCAATTAACTCCTATTGTACGCGCAGGTTTACTTGGAAGCTTCCATCTTTCAAAACAATTTGACCTGAACGCAGAAGTAGCAACCAACGCTGTTCGCGATGGATTCAACGGCGTAAAAGCTGGTCTTTTCTTTGATGATTTCACAGCTTTCCAGGTTGGTTTTACATACCACTTCAAAGCTACATCTAAAGCAGCTCCCACACCTGCTCCAGAACCAGTAATCCAAATCAAAGAAGTTGTAAAACACGATACTGTATTTGTTAAGGTTCCCGCTCCTAAAGTAACAAAAACTGTTACAAAGGAATTTTCTAAAGAAATTTTCTTTGGCTTTGACAATTCAAGCTTAAATGACCTTAACAAGAAAGCGACAATTGAAGAAACTGTTGCATTCCTGAAAGCTAATCCTGATGCAAAATTAACCGTTGATGGCTATGCTGACAAAAATTCAGGCAGCAAAGCATACAACCTGAAATTAAGCAAAAAACGTGCTCAGGCTGTTGCAAAAGCAATTACAAAAGCTGGAGTAGACAAAAGCCGCTTAACAGTTGTTGGACACGGTGTCATTCCACAACTTTATAAAGAAAAAGCTAAAAACCGTCTTACTACATTGAAATCTTCTTACCAAGTAGTAGAAGTTCAATAATAATATAAACTCGAAAAGCTCTAAGAGGATGTTCAATCGAACATCCTCTTTTTTTTTATAAACCACTCCTACCACTGTACAAGGGTCATTCCGGACAAGCAATTCTGCTATCAATACATTTGCAAAACCACACCCAACCAGCATTCAACTAAACGTTGCATTTAAATACTCGTTGATGTAAATCAAAAAAAGCAGAGCTTTTGGCTCTGCTTTGCTTTATATAAGACATTATATTTTATTCAATATCTGGCAATGTAATATTGATATTGAGTTCTTTAAGCTGAGATTCTTCTATTTGAGAAGGCGCTCCACTCATTACATCCCTACCCGAGTTATTCTTTGGAAATGCAATACAGTCACGAATGCTGTCCAATCCTGCAAAAAGAGATACACAACGATCCAATCCAAAAGCCAGTCCTCCATGAGGTGGTGCTCCATATTTGAATGCATCCATAAGGAATCCGAACTTGTATTGTGCCTCTTCTTCTGAAAAGCCCATTAAACGGAAAATTTTATGTTGAAGCTCACTACTGTGAATACGAATAGAACCTCCGCCAAGTTCAACGCCATTTATAACCATATCATAAGCGTAAGCTCTGACTCTACCTGGATCTGATTCCAGGTATGGAGTATCTTCTAAATTCGGAGATGTAAAAGCATGATGCATAGCGTAAAAACGCTGTGTATCTTCATCCCATTCAAACAAAGGAAAGTCAATTACCCACAAAGGCGCAAATTTATTTTTATCGCGCAAGCCCAAACGACTCCCCATCTCTAAACGCAATTCACACAACGCTTTTTGTGTTTTTACTTTGGATCCGGCCAAAATCAGAATCAAGTCACCCGGCTTAGCATTCATTGCTTCTGCTATCTTCTTAAGATCATCAGCAGTGTAAAATTTATCTATAGATGATTTGATTGTGCCGTCTGCTTCGTACTTAATATAAACCAACCCCTTTGCTCCAATTTGAGGACGTTTTACAAAGTCGGTCAATTCATCAAGTTGTTTTCTGGTATAAGTTGCACAACCTTCAGCACATATACCTCCTACGTATTCAGCGCTGTCGAATACGACAAAATCGTGCCCCCCGACAAACTCTTTCAATTCAACAAAAGTCATTCCAAAACGAATATCCGGCTTGTCCGAACCATATAACCTCATAGCATCAGCGTATGTAATGCGAGGCAAAGAATCAATCGTAATGTCTTTTACATACTTGAAAAGATGAATCATCATCCCTTCAAACAAATTGAGCACATCTTCTTGCTCTACATATGACATCTCACAATCTATCTGAGTAAATTCAGGCTGACGATCAGCACGCAAATCTTCATCTCTGAAACATTTTGCTATCTGAAAATAACGGTCAAAGCCTGAAACCATCAATAATTGCTTATACAATTGAGGAGACTGAGGCAAGGCATAAAATTCACCAGAATTCATTCGGGATGGCACCACAAAGTCACGAGCTCCTTCTGGTGTCGATTTAATTAAAATGGGAGTTTCTACTTCCAGAAAGTTTTGTTGATCGAGATAACGACGCACTTCAAAAGCTATACGATGTCTTAACTCCATATTTTTACGAACGGAAGAACGGCGTAAATCAAGATAACGATACTCCATTCTCAGGTCATCACCTCCATCCGTATCATCCTCTATAGTAAATGGCGGTGTTTTAGATTCGTTTATGATATTTAATTCACTTACAATTAACTCAATATCACCCGTAGATAAATTCGGATTTTTATTACTTCGCTCTGCAACTTCACCTTTGACCTGAATAACCCATTCACGTCCCATGCGATTTGCTTTTTCGCACAATTCAGCATTAACATCCTGATTAAAAACTAATTGGGTAACTCCATAACGATCGCGCAAGTCCACAAAGGTCATACCTCCCATTTTACGCGTTTTTTGTACCCAACCGGCCAAAGTGACGGTTTCATTAACATGAGTATGGCGAAGTTCGCCGCAAGTATGCGTTCTAAACATGTGATTCTTTTTTTGTGCAAAAATAGTAAATTATACAGATAAAAATAAACGAACCCCGCTCAATCTTCATTGAAAATTAAGCGGGGCGCTTGTTTGTTATGAATCTTTAATTATTGTTTTACAATATGCTCAGCAGCAACAACAAGCTGATCATACCATTGTTTGCCAAACTTCCTGATTAAAGGTTCTTTGAGATATTGATACAATAATAAGTTCTTCTTTCTTCCATCAACAACAGCGTCTTTGCAAATATGCCATTTATGATAGTTTACGGCTTGAAAAGTAGGGAATTTTTTTGTGCGTATTGGGTATAAATGACACGAAATTGGTTTTCTGAATGTTGTTTTACCCGCGTTGTACAACTGTTCAAGCAAACAACTCCAAATACCATCTTCCCCTTTTGTTGCAAAAACACATTCCGCACCATGAACAATAGAAATCGCCATATCGCCTTCACGGTCAATATAAGCCACACCCTGCTCATTAATAACCTCTTGTGCATCAGGTGTCAGTTGATCCCATATTAATGGCAAAATCTCTTCTATTTGAGCTATTTCATCCAATTCTACGGGAGCACCCTCTTCTCCTTCCACGCAACAAATGCCCTTACATGCTTTCAAATCGCAACAAAAGCACTGATCAAACAGATCCAAACTTATAATTGTATCATCAATCTGCAACATCTTTATACTAAATCTCCAACTTTATTGTTTCTTTTTTGATCTTCCACTATAGCATCCAATACTGCAACTATAGTCATATTTACAATATCCCGAACAGAACTTTCCACATCAAGAATATGAATTGGCTTATTCAATCCCATTTGGATCGGACCGATCATGTCTGCTAATCCCATTTCCAACAACAGCTTACTAGCTGTATTCGCAGAACTTAAATTAGGGAATACCAATGTATTAACATCTCTACCAGCCAATTTATTGAAAGAATATTTTTCATCACGCAGTTTTTTGTTCAGAGCAATATTCACCTGCATTTCTCCATCCACAATCATATCCGGACATTCAGCATGAAGTCGTTTCACTACATTATGTACGCTGGCCGGGCTTCCTGTTTTGTCAATACCAAAGTTAGAATAAGAGATCATTGCCATAACAGGTTGATGGTTAAAGAATTTAACGGCATCATTAGCCAATTTGGCAATATCCACCAGCACGTCTGTATTGGGATGTCTGTTAAATAAGGTATCGGCCATAAAGAAAGTTCCTTTTTTAGTGTTCAGAATATGCATTGCTGCAATATTATGCACACCTTCTCTGATGCCTATCACCTGTTTTGCGGCATTAATACTTTCAGTAAAGTTTGTGTAGGAGCCCGTAATCATCGCATCTGCATCACCGGTTTCTACCATCATCATACCAAAATAATTACGCTCAAACATTTTTTCAAGAGCGTCTGGAAGAGTCATACCATCCCGGCCACACTTTTCAGTAAGCAATGACGCATAACGCGTACGACGTTCTTCTTCCCTGTCATGGCGCAAATTTACTATTTCAATTCCTGCAAGGTCGATATTATTCTCTGCAGCCATCTTCTCTATACGTTCTTCATTCCCGAGCAATATTGGATGACATACACCCTCTGCCTTAGCTAGTTCAGCAGCTTTAAGCACATTCAAAAGGTTAGCTTCTGAAAATACCACTCTTTTCGGACTTTGGCGAGCCATCTCAACAAAATGTCGCAGCATCTTGTTATCCGAACCCATCAGTTCTCGCAACTTATCCTTGTATGCTTCCCAGTCTTCAATTTGAATACGGGCTACACCTGAATCAATTGCAGCTTTGGCTACAGCTGGTGCTACAGTTGTAAGCAACCGGGGATCTAAAGGCTTAGGAATTATGTAAGAGCGACCAAAGCTAAGTTTGCTTAAATTGTACGCAGCGTTAACTACATCAGGAACCGGCTTTTTGGCCAATTCAGCAATAGCGCGCACAGCAGCAACTTTCATTTCTTCATTAATAGTTCTGGATCTCACATCCAAAGCACCCCTAAATATATAAGGAAATCCTAGTACGTTGTTGATTTGATTAGGATAATCAGAACGTCCGGTAGCAAACAGAATATCGCCACGCGAATCCATTGCATCCGCATAGGAAATTTCAGGATTCGGATTAGCCAAAGCAAAGACAATAGGATCTTTAGCCATTGTTCGAACCATTTCTTTACTCAACACGTCAGCAACAGATAATCCTAAGAAAACATCTGATCCATATACCGCATCTGCAAGGGTTTTTAGATCTGTGCGAGAAGTGGCAAATTCTTTTTTCTGATCTGTAAGGTTGCTACGTGTATCACAAATGACACCCTTACTATCAACCATCACAATATTCTCTCTTTTTGCCCCCAGGCAAATATAAAGTCGGGCACAGGAATTTGCTGCTGCACCGGCACCGTTCACAACAATTTTTACTTCTTCAATTTTCTTCCCTACAATCTCAAGCGCATTTAACAATCCTGCTGCCGAAATAATAGCCGTTCCATGCTGATCGTCATGCATGATAGGAATATCAAGCTCTTCTTTTAAGCGGGTTTCTATTTCGAAACATTCAGGAGCCTTGATGTCTTCGAGATTTATACCTCCGAAAGTAGGTGAAATAGCTTTTACAGCCTGAATAAATTTTTCAGGATCTTTTTCGTTGACTTCGATGTCAAAAACGTCAATCCCAGCAAATATTTTGAATAATAAGCCCTTACCTTCCATAACAGGTTTCCCGGCCAATGCTCCAATATCGCCTAATCCTAAAACTGCTGTTCCATTAGAAATTACAGCAACAAGGTTGCCTTTGGCTGTGTAGTCATATGCTGTATCCGGATCTTTTTCGATCTCTAGACAAGGCTCTGCCACACCTGGTGAATAAGCTAAAGATAAATCTGTTTGTGTACTGTAAGGTTTTGTAGGAACCACCTCAATTTTACCGGGTTTGCCTTGTTTATGGTAGTTTAAGGCATCCTCTCTTGTTAGTTTAGCCATGGTGTAGTATTTGATAATGATGTTAATAATTAATCGCAAATTTAGCATTTTATCTCATTAAACCAGAAACCAAACAAGGCTTATTTTCTTCGATATTCAAAAAATAAGCTAAATATTGCGTCAATTTATCACAATTTTCACAACTCCACGAATGAGTGCCAATTAGCTCTTAAATAGCAGCTCATAACAACGTAAGCAATGATCAAATTTAACAAACACAGAATAAGCTGTTAGCATTCTACATGAAAATCAGAATATTCGATAAATATTTCAACGATAATCTTTAGAAAAGAGTGCAGCTAATATGTCACACTTCAATTTTTTTAAGAGTAATTTTATCTATTTTTGCACCATAAATAGATTCCTGACTATGCCACACATTTCAATTATAGCAGCTGTAGCCTCCAACAATGCCATCGGCAAAGATAACGCCCTTCTATGCCATCTTCCCGGCGATTTACAGCGATTTAAACAACTAACCCTTCACCATACCATCATAATGGGGCACAAAACGTTCTTATCGCTTCCCAATGGCGCTTTGCCCAATCGCAAAAACATAGTTTTAAGCAAAACGGTACACGAAATACCAAACTGCATTGTAATGGGGTCTCTCGAAGATGCTTTAGAATCTTGTAAAAATGAGGACGAAGTATTTATTATTGGAGGAGGAATACTTTACAAACAAGCCTTGCCATTAGCCGACCGTCTATATCTTACCCATATCCATGCAAACCTAGAAGGCGATACGTTTTTTCCTATGGTAGATTATAGCCAATGGACAGAAATAACACGAGAAGACTTAAATTCTGGAGAAAAATGCCCGCATTCGTATTCTTTTATCAATTACGAGCGAAGCATAATTAATTGATTATTTGAAGCTTTGTATATTTTGGAGGCGGTTTCGTGTGTCCTGATCAAAAGTGACCAACATTGAATCATCACGAGCTGGCAAACTAACAGATAACAGTCCGTTTCTGTATTTTTCCGTAGGAATTAAATAGTATTGAAATTTACGGTTCAGTGTTCCTTTATATACATAAAACGGGAGATAATCTACTTTTTTAATTTTACAGCTATTCTTCAAAATCGTGATCCTTGCTAATATTCCCCCATTAGAATTACGCCAACGTTGATTCGAGATCATATTTCCTAAGGAATAAAATACAGGGATTTTAGAGCTGTCAGAACGGCTCAACATCTCGAAATTCTGGACTACATGAGGATGTGAACCAATAATAGCATCAACTCCGGCTTTTGTCATAAAACCAGCCAGGCTTTCTTGAAGAGAATTGGATTTCAATTCATATTCATTGCCCCAATGAATGGTCATCACGACAAATTGAGCTCCCCTTTTGCGAGCAGTCTGAATATCGTTTCTTATTTGTACTGTATCAATCAAATTAACAATTTTCGGAGCAGAAACTACATGTCCATTTGTACCAAAAGTACAATTCAACAGCGCAATTTTCAAGCCTTTCACTTCAATAATAAGAGGATACAGAGAATCCCTCTGTGCTTGATTGGGATACACTCCCATTGATTTTACCTTCTTATTTACAGTAATATAAGAACGTTCAATCCCACGTTCCCCTCTATCTGCAATGTGATTGTTGGCCAATTGCATAACCTTGAACCCTGCATTAACAGCACCATCCAATAACGCATCAGGGCTTGAAAAACAAGGATAACCACTATATGGCTTTCCTGCTAAAGGAACTTCCAGATTAGCTACCGCAATGTCTGCTGATTTAATATAAGGCTCTATATAGGTATAACAAGGATTAAAATCATAAGTCTTTGTAGACTTATTATAAGCAGCCTCAATTTGAGGTACATGCCCCATAATATCTCCGGCGAATACCAAAATAATGGAATCGTTTTTGGTAGGTTCGCCATGTGTATTATCCTTTGTATCAGGAGCTTTATACGATAAAGAAACCCAAACGATGGATAATAGCATGAACAAGGATATGTACCAGCTTTTTTTCATATATGTTATGCTTCTAACGCTCCAATTATATCATAAATGGAAGAACACCCGTGTCTGTCAAGATATTCATTAATACCTTCAACTACTTTTACACTGATAGCCGGGTCTATAAAATTGGCTGTGCCTATTTGGATTGCTGTTGCACCGGCAAGGAAAAATTCAATCGCATCTGCTGTATTCATAATGCCTCCCAACCCTATTACAGGTATTTTAACAGCCTTTGCAACCTGCCATACCATACGTAATGCTACAGGCTTGACGCAAGGCCCGGACAAGCCTCCTGTTATCGTTGAAAGATAGGGCTTTCTGGTTTCCGCATCAATCGCCATACCTAATAATGTATTTATTAATGACACGGAATCAGCACCTTCCTCTTCGACTGCTTGAGCAATCGATGCAATATCAGTCACATTAGGAGATAATTTCACAATCAGAGTCTTGGAATAAGCTTTACGAACAGCCCGAACCACCTCTGCTGCACCAGCGCAACTAACACCGAAAGTCATTCCACCTTGCTTCACGTTCGGACACGATATGTTGAGCTCTATAGCGGGTATTTTATCCAGTTCATTAACTTTTTCAGCCGTAGCTACATAGTCTTCAATAGTAGAGCCGGAAACATTGACCATTATGTTAGTATCATAGTCTTTTATACGAGGATAAATAGATGAAATGAAATAGTCAACACCTTTATTTTGCAGACCTACAGCATTTAACATTCCTGATGGTGTCTCTGCCATACGGGGATAAGCATTCCCTTCTCTATGTCGAATGGTAGTGCCTTTTGTAAAAATACCCCCTATTCGATCTAAATCCATAAAATCAGTATACTCTTCGCCAAAACCAAATGTCCCGGAAGCGGTCGTTACCGGATTTTTGAACTCTAACTCCCCTATTCTTATCTTTAAATCTGCCATGATAATTCTTTTGTGTTAAATACCGGACCTTCAGAACAAACGCACTTATGACCACTTTGAGTCTGCGTTACACAACATAAGCAAGCTCCAAAGCCACATGCCATCTTATTCTCCAGCGAGGCCTCGCATTCGATATCATTATTCTGAGCAAATCGGGCAACAGCCTGCATCATAGGTGTTGGCCCACAGGTGTATATCTTATCAATATGTTCCTGTAATTTAGAGTGTTGTGTAACAAAACCCTTTTCACCAGCACTGCCATCTTCGGTAGTAATAAAAACTTCTCCAAATTGCTTAAAATCATCTATTTGCATCAAACCATCAGCAGATCTGGCACCTAGCAAGAACATAGGATTACAACCTTGTTGTTTTAATAGAGATCCCATATATAATAACGGAGCAATACCAACTCCACCTCCCACCAATAATAGACGCGATTGAGCACTTTGTGGCATTGTAAAAGAATTTCCTAATGGAAGAAGCATGTTTACTACATCTCCGGTCTTATATTCAGACATTTTCCGGGTTCCTTCGCCTACCTTCTGAACCAATAACCACAATTCGTTCTTCTGTTGATCGACGAAATTAACGGAAATAGGACGTCTAAGGAACACTCCGGGAGCATTATCTACCCGTACCTGAACAAACTGACCAGGTAACATCTCTGGAAGTTGCTCTTTATGTGTAAATTTCAATAAAAAATGGTTGCTTCCCAACGGTATATTCGCGGAAACAACCATATCTAGCGAGCATTTTTTCATATGTAATAATTTGACTGCAAAATTACGCAGTTATCTCTTAACTTACAAGAGATGTCAATAACTTCTACGACTTGTCCTGAAGCGAATTTGGGAGAAACTCTTCAAAAGTCATATCTGAGTAGTATACGGTTATCTTTTTAACAGTTTTCTCTTTCACTACAGTACATTTTTCCATCACTTTTTCTGATTCTTCCTGTTTCGCTTCTTTTTCCTGCACGTTTTTTTCAACAGTTTTTTGCTCATAAATAGCAGTATTACTGGATATTTCAGGCTTAATATCAAATAATGAACCCTGTCTAGAAGGCAATTCTTCGCGATACATTGCTCCCACCCCTAAAATAAGCCAATCTGGATTGATTGCAGGAAAGGCATTCAGAATTTTCTGAGCGACTTCTAAACTTGGTTTATTACGCCCATTCAAGATATGAGAGACAACCGATGGTTGCGTTCCAATCATAATTGCAAATCGAGTAGGAGATATTTGTTCCGTCTCCATCAATTTTGAAATGCGATCTTTCATAAGACAACAACATTAAGATTTACTACTAATAAAAGGGCTAAATGCGACATCTGATCTTTGATAATTGTAAAAACAAGCCTCTAATACTCGTTTTTGAACACTACAAATGTAAACAATAATATTCACAAATGCAATGCTATACAAATGTATAACGCTACCTTTTGTAAATACATTTGTAAATTACCCGAACAAAACAGAGTAAATATAAAACGACTAATAAATCAGCTGTTTAGGAAGGCATTAATTATATTTGAATATTAATTATATTGTTTATATAATTAGTCTTATATTGCTTATTATTATGATATTAGTGATATGAAAATGAACTTTATCAGTAACTTAAGCATTAAATAGGACAAATACTCCATTCTTATTAATTAAAAAATAGAGTAAATACATATAATATATTAGTATATAGTTTATTATAGTTCTTAAAATCATACTTGTTAATTGATTGTACATATCGTATTTTACAAATGGAAATACTCATTAAAATACCCAGATCAAGTATATCTTAATTCAGCTTGAATTGTTGCTTTACAATTGTATTGTGCATCTTTGTTTTCAAATGTAAAATACAAACGTGAAAATCAGCCATCAGTACATAAAAAATGAAGTCGCAAATTTTCTTGAAAATGATGAAAAATATTCTTCCATGACAGTTTTACTCATTTCGTTTAGATGGTCTAACTATTATGATTTCCCAATAACGCATCTATTATACTATATAACAATGTATTAGCTCTGTAATAAACACTTTTAAACCAATTGAGAGTGCAATATTTGCTCACTCATCAGGAATTTGTATTGTTTTATGCAACTCTGACGTAATTATGTCACATTCCAATTTGCATAGGAGATTATAAAACTCTACTTTTGCACTCTAAATTGATTTTATTGTGAGACGTACTAAAAAACCACTTCCCATTCTTGAAAATGTAACTATCTTGGATGTGGCCGCTGAAGGAAAAGCGATCGCCAAGAATAATGACATGGTCATCTTTGTCCCTTATGTTGCCCCCAGCGATATTGTGGATATTCAGTTAACCCGTAAAAAGAACAGCTACGCAGAAGGAAAAGCTGTAAATTTCCACTCCTACTCAACAGAAAGAGTAGAACCCGTATGCGAACATTTTGGAGTGTGTGGTGGTTGCAAATGGCAGCATCTGAATTATCAGGCCCAGCTGAAGTACAAACAACAACAAGTCACCGACAACCTTACCAGAATTGGTAAAATTGAATTACCTGATATTTCTCCAATTCTAGGATCAAAAGATATAACGCATTACCGAAATAAGCTGGAATTCACTTTTTCGAATAAACGCTGGATGACAGACGAAGAAATCAAATCCAACGCCCAGTTCGAAGATATGAATGCTTTGGGATTTCATATTCCAACTTATTTCGATAAAGTATTAGACATAAAAAAATGTTGGCTGCAAGACGATATTGCAAATCAAATTCGATTGGCGGTTAGAAGCTATGCCATAGAGCATCATCTTGCTTTTTTCGACCTGAGAAACCAGGCTGGTTTCCTTAGAAACATGATAATTCGCACCAGCACAACGGGAGAATTGATGCTCATAATGGTCTTCTTTAAAGAGGAGAAAGAAAAACGAGAAAATCTATTGGATCATCTCCTGTCATTGTTTCCCAACATCACATCTCTGGTTTATATCATTAATGAAAAAGTTAACGATACCATCACCGATCAGGATGTTATTTTATACCACGGTAGAGATCACATTTTCGAGCAAATGGAAGATTTGAAGTTCAAGATTGGAGCTAAATCGTTCTACCAGACTAATTCGAAACAGGCTTACGAGTTATACAAGATAGTCAGAGACTTTGCACAGCTGTCAGGAAATGAACTGGTGTATGACCTTTACACCGGAACCGGAACTATAGCCAATTTTGTATCTCACCAAGCAAAAAAAGTTGTTGGTATTGAATATGTACCAGAAGCTATCGAAGATGCCAAAGTAAATTCAGAGCTGAATAGCGTACAGAATACTTTGTTTTACGCCGGAGATATGAAAGACATCCTGAATAATGATTTTATCAATGAACATGGACATCCGGATGTAATTATTACAGATCCTCCACGCGCAGGAATGCACACCAATGTCGTTGATGCCATTATTTTTGCAGCTCCGAAGAGAATTGTATATGTCAGTTGCAATCCGGCTACTCAGGCGAGAGACTTAAGTCTGCTGGATGAACAATATAAGGTAACACGTGTGCAACCTGTAGATATGTTTCCGCATACTCATCATGTGGAAAATGTGGTTCTTTTAGAAAAGCGATAAAGACTGGATTCGGAAAATCAAAGCCCGATTATCCTGAAATGTACACTGGCTCAGAACACAATATATTGAAATAATTAGCATTTTTGAGATTAATCTCTGGCGAATTTCAAGGATTTTATCACCTGACTTAACTTACATACATATCACATAATATCAGCTTGTTACACTTGCGAACAAACTGACATTTTATTATGTGCGTACAAATTCGCAAAGTGAATAATCTGATTTAGAGCTTTGATTCGTTTAGGATAGAGTCTATAAGCAAGAATATTATTATAGGCTCTCAAAAACAATATTTACATCACTCGTTTTCGATTATCGAAACGATCAAATTATATTATCATGCATTTAGATTTGTTAGAAATAATAAGCGCTTTCGTTGTACTGTTTGCGATCATAGATGCACTTGGTTCGATTCCTATTGTACTGAGCATCAAACAAAAACAACGCATAAATCCTCTTACTGTGGTGGGAGCATCGTTTGGGGTGATGCTTGGCTTTTTATATGCCGGAGATATTGTGCTAAGCATGTTTGGTGTTGATATCAAGTCATTTGCAGTTGCAGGTTCTTTCGTTTTGTTTTTTATGGCGATGGAAATGACTTTAGGCGTTGAGATATTCAAAATGGATGGACCCGAGAAAGTTGCATCTATTGTGCCCCTTGCTTTCCCGTTAATTGCAGGTCCCGGGTCATTCACCTCCCTACTCTCACTTAGAGCTGAATATCAAACCATTAATATCATAATCGCACTTTCACTTAACATGATATTTGTATATTTGGTACTTGTGCTCACAGATAAGATAGAAAAATTTATCGGGAAAGGAGGAATCTATATTCTTCGAAAGTTTTTTGGCATCATTTTGTTGGCCATTGCGGTTAAACTATTTGCAACCAATATCGCCACTTTCTTTAATCATTAGATTATGGCACAAACTGGCTTTTCTTTCGGCCGCTTACTCAGAAGTTTTGGCTATGCAGCTAAAGGAATAGTAGCCTCATACTCAAAGAACCATGTCAATATCAAAATACACACTTTTGTTGCATTGACTGTAATCTTGCTGGGTATATTATTGACCATAAGTTCGATGGAATGGGCAATTTTGATCTTGTGCTGTGGAGTTGTGATTGCGGCTGAAATGTTCAATACCGCGATTGAAGCATTGGTAGATATGGTTTCTCCCAAATGGGATTCTAAGGCAGGACTTGTAAAAGATATTTCTGCGGGAGCAGTGTTGATATTAGCGATCACTTCTGTAGTAATCGGATTGATAATCTTTCTCCCTAAAATTATTGCTCTGTTGAATTAATTGATATTATCAAGCATTTGCTGAATTTCTGCATCTGTATCAAATAATTGTTGTTTACAGCGTTCAATGATCAACGATGCTTTTTTTACCAATGGTGACAATTCTTCTAAAGAGATGTCCTCTGATTCAAGTTTAGCCAATATTTCTTCAAGTTCTTTCAAAGAATCTGTATAGGATATTTTTTTTGCTGTAGCCATGTGTCGTAGAGATTATTGAATCAAAATTAGGGTTTGCTTTGAAAACAGAAAAACCGGCATTATAAACTGCAGGCTTTTCTGTTATATTATTTGAATACAATTACTTATCTGTTTTCGTATTGTTTGGCATAATACTTCTGATATTCACCACTTGTGATATTCTCCATCCAACTCTCATTTGCTAAATACCAGTCCACAGTTTTTTCAAGACCTTCTTCAAATTGCAGAGAAGGATGCCATCCGAGTTCTCTTTGCAGCTTAGACGAATCGATTGCATAACGTAAATCATGCCCTGCCCGGTCTGTAACAAAAGTAATCAGTTTAGCCGATTCTCCTTCCGGACGCCCCAGCTTTTTATCCATAATTTTACACAACAAATGAATTAAATCAATATTGGTCCATTCATTTATGCCTCCGATATTGTACGTCTCGCCGACCTTACCTTTATGGAAAATGGTATCAATCGCTGAGGCATGATCTTCTACAAATAACCAGTCTCTAATATTTTCACCTTTGCCATAAATTGGAATTGGCTTATTGTGTTTGATGTTGTTAATAGAAAGCGGAATTAGCTTTTCAGGGAACTGATGAGAGCCATAATTATTTGAACAATTTGAAACTACAACCGGAAGACCATACGTATGATGATAAGCCCGAACTAAATGATCAGAACTTGCTTTAGATGAGGAATATGGACTTCTTGGATCATACGAAGTAGTCTCTGCGAACATTCCTGTTTTTCCAAGAGAACCATATACTTCGTCTGTTGAAATGTGGTAAAAAAGACGACCTCCCATTTTTCCTTTCCATGATTCTTTTGCGGCGTGAATCAAGTTCACTGTTCCCAAAATATTTGTTCGGATAAAAGAAAACGGATCTGTAATTGATCTATCCACATGAGACTCAGCAGCAAGATGAATAACTCCTTGAAAATCATATTTATTAAACAAAGCCTGAATAGCTTCTGTATCTGTAATATCTGCTTTAACAAACGTATAATTAGGTCGTTGAGCGACATCTGTCAAATTCTCAAGATTCCCTGCATAAGTTAAAGCATCCAGATTAACAATATGATATTCAGGATATTTATTAACAAACAACCTTACAACATGAGATCCAATAAAGCCGGCACCGCCGGTAATTAAAATAGTTTTCATCTATCAAATTTATTAAAACAAGCCATATTTGTATTCCGCAAATAACCTGCTTACTGATTCATTACAAAAAACAACTGCAAAGATATAAAGATTGTATTAAAATGACTATTCCTGAATAATACACACCAATTATTGTTGTTCATTTAATAACCAAACAAAGATTGCGTTTTAGAGCCTCAGAAATTGGATTTTTGTTTGTAGTCACAAAAAAAGTAATTACTTTTGCATTTATATGAATAAGTGAGATTTGGTTCTAAATTCCAGATTTCACAAGCTCCTAAATACTCTAAATCTTACACAGCGTATGGACTTAATGGATGACAACAATGCTCAACTTCCGGTAAATGAAGTTAGCAAAGCCGAATCAATTGCTTTACAAGAAACCGAAAGTGGAATTGTAGATCAGGAACAAGAGAATGTTGACACAACAAACAACTTTACTGAAGCTTATGTTGCTCTTTCTCAAACGGAATTAGTAGAAAAGCTCAAAGAAGTTATGAATAAGTCTGTTGCTGAAATAGAAAAAGAAGAGATTGATGCAATCAGGCAATTATTCTACAAGAAGAATAAAGCCGAGATAGAAAATCAGAAAAAAGCTTTTATAGAGAATGGTGGTGAAGAATCGGCCTTCGAACCGGAGACAGATAACAACGAGATTGTTCTGAAAGAATTGCTTCAAAAATACAGAGAAGAAAAAGCCTCCCATTATGATGCAGTCGAAAAAGAAAGAGAAGAAAATCTTTCTAAGAAAGTGGCTATTCTTGACCAACTAAAAACGATTGCAGAATCAGGAGATTTGGGAGAATCTCTGTCTGTATTTCGGAAACTTCAGCAAGAATGGAAAGCAATAGGCCAGGTGCCACAAGCCAAAGTCAATGAATTGTGGAAAACCTACAATTTATACATGGAGCGTTTCTATGATTTGATAAAGATCAACAATGAAATGCGCGACTATGATTTCAAAAAGAATCTGGAACAGAAAACCGTGCTTTGTGATACGGCAGAAAAGCTTACTGAAGAAAAAGATGTGGTTGCTGCATCACGTTTGCTTCAAAAACTCCACGAAGAATGGAGAGAAATTGGCCCTGTTGCCCGCGAACTCAGAGAAGATTTGTGGAATCGTTTTAAGAATGCCTCCACTGTCATCAATAAGAAACATCAGGAATTTTTTGCTTCTCTGAAAGCGCAGGAAGAAGTAAATCTAACTGCAAAAACAGCTTTATGTGAACAAGTGGAAGCTATTGACCTTACCACATTAAAGACATATAAAGACTGGGAAGCAAAAACTACTGAAATAGTTGGACTTCAGCAGCAATGGAAAACCATTGGATTTGCACCAAGAAAAGAAAACATCAAAATATACGAACGCTTCCGTTCTGCTTGCGATCAATTTTTCCGCTCCAAGAGCGAATTTATGAAAGCGACCAAAGCAGAACTTGACACGAACTATGAAAAAAAGAAAGCGTTGTGTGAAAAAGCTGAGTCGCTGAAAGACAGTACAGACTGGAAAGCAACTACACAAATAATGGTTGACATTCAAAAAGAATGGAAAACCGTAGGGCCTGTACAAAAGAAATATTCTGACATGCTTTGGAAGCGTTTTGTTTCTGCCTGTGATTATTTCTTTGAACAGAAAGAAAAAGTATTTTCTTCCAAAAAATCAGAAGAACATACAAACCTTGCACTCAAGAAGGATTTAATCGATAGCATTGCTAATTTTGTCAAAGGGGAAGATATTCAGGAATCATTAAATGAGTTGAAAGCCCTTATTGCAAAATGGAGTACAATCGGACACGTTCCGTTCAAGGAGAAAGACAAGATTTTCAAAGCATTCAAAGATGCAGTGAACAAGCAAATGGATGCATTAAATATTGATGCAATAAACAGAAAATTAATATCTTTCAAGGATAATATCGAAAAAATTGCAGACGGAGAACATCCGAATCAGCTATATCGTGAACGTGAAAAATTATTGCGGATTTACGATAGTTTGAAAGCTGAAATTTCCACCTATGAAAACAATATGGGTTTCATTTCTGCCAAATCAAAAAAATCTGATCTTATAGTTCAGGAACTTGAACACAAAATCGAGCGACTGAAAGAAGAACGCAATTTAATTGAAAAGAAAATCAAACTGATAGACGAGAGTCTGTAATTAGAATCATTCATATTTTATATTTATCAAAAAAGCTAATTAGGGTTATTGCAAGTATTTGGGATATTTTCGATAGCCAAATAGCATGTATTGCTTAATTTATTTACATTAATTACTTCTTAAAATGGATTTTAGAGACGAAAGAAGGCAACGTCCCGAATATAACTCGGGAGATAATGCCAGCCGTGATGGTAACAAAAGAGAAGGACATTCGCGTCCACGTATTTCAAGAAACCCGGGTACCGGACCTGTATCATCTTCGAACTTTGACAGGCCCCGTTATGACAGACCCAGAGAAAACGACAATCAACAACAACGCCCGTACAACCGCAATTACAACAATCAGGAAGGTGGCTATCAACAGCGTCCTTCTTATAACCGTGACAATAATGGCGGTGGTGGTTACAACCGTAACTACAACCGACCAAACTCTGACCGTCCTTACAACAGAGATTATAACAACAACAATAATAATCGTTCTTATAATCAGAATAGCGACGGACAACAACAATCATACAATCGCTACAACAGAGACGGAAATTCATACCAACCTCGTCAACAGCAGTATAGAGATGGCAACGACCAACAACGCAGACCATCGTACAGAGAAGGAGGAGATAATTACCAACGGAACAACTACAGAGATGGAGGTCAACGTCCCTACTCCAATCGTCCCTTTAACAACCGTGGAGGTGGATACGGACAACGCCCGGGTGGATACAACAATCCCCGTCAAGGTAGTTTTTCTCATGGCAAAATGTATGAACAACCAGCTGTTGATCCGAACGAACCAATCCGCTTAAACAAATATCTTGCTAATGCAGGTATTTGCTCGCGTCGCGAAGCTGACGAATACATACAAGCCGGCGTTGTAAGCGTTAACGGTAAAGTTGTTCAGGAACTTGGAGTCAAAGTTCTGCCAACAGACAAAATCATGTTTCATGAACAGCCGGTGCAAACAGAACGTAAGATCTACATCCTGCTCAATAAGCCAAAAGATTTTGTAACAACTGTAGACGATCCAAAAGAACGTAATACAGTTCTTGATTTGGTGAGAAATGCATGCAAAGAAAGAATTTATCCGGTTGGCCGTTTGGACAGAAGTACAACGGGAGTTTTACTCCTTACCAATGACGGAGATTTAGCATCAAAGCTTACTCATCCGAAATATAATAAAAAGAAAATCTATCACGTATACCTTGATAAGCCACTGACAAAGGCTGACATGGAGCAAATTGTAAGTGGAATTGAGCTGGAAGACGGAGAAATCCACGCTGATGAAGTTCATTATGTTGCAGATGACGACAGACAACAAGTTGGAATAGAAATTCACTCCGGAAGAAACCGAATTGTTCGTCGTATATTCGATCATTTAGGTTACAGAGTAAAACGTCTGGATCGTGTATTCTTTGCAGGTTTGACAAAGAAAAACCTTCCCCGTGGCAAATGGCGCTTCCTCAGTCAGAGTGAGGTCAATATGCTGAAAATGGGTGCATTTGAATAAATAACAAACTTTTGAAAGATGAGAGCAAAAGTGAAATTTTTATCAATCCTTGCGTTATTTTCTTTCTTGTCATGTTCAACATTGAATCAGGTAAACCTGTATACAATAGATGACGACAAAAAACTTGGGAATCAAATGTTTGAGCAAATTCAAACAGATACCAAGGAATATCCTTTGATGGATGAAACTAAATACGCAAAAGCCTATGCTCAGGTACGCCAGATTATGAATACAATTCTTCAATCGGGGCAGGTTGAGCATGCAAAGGACTTTGAATGGAGCGTTAAATTAATTGATGCCGACGTGCTTAATGCTTTTGCTTGTCCCGGAGGAAAGATGTATGTATACAGGGGATTAATCCAATATTTGGATAATGAAGCTGAACTGGCCGGAGTAATGGCTCATGAGATTGGGCACGTTTCCGGACGACATTCTACCCGCCAAATGACTAAACAGTATGGAGTGGCTACATTAACGAGCATGATTTTAGGAAAGAATGCAAGTCAATTAGCAACAACAACAGCTCAAATTGCGGGTAGCATTGGAGGTTTAGCCTTCAGCAGAAGTGATGAATCTGAAGCTGATGCTTTTGCTGTAAGAGTTTTGACAGCAACTGATTATAATCCACTGGGCGTTGCAGGGTTCTTCAAAAAAATGGAAGCTGAAGGGAAGAGCAATAATACCCCAGCTATTTTAAGCACTCACCCTTCATCACCCGACAGGATCAGCAAGATTACTGCTGTATGGCAATCGTTGGGATCGAAAAAGGGAAATGATTATGCTGAGCGGTACAAGGTTCTCAAAAAGAATGTTGCAATAAAATAAGAAACGAAGCCGTCAGTAAAATGACGGCTTTTTTAATTTCTATTCCTAATCATTCAATGTTATTAGTTACACGTTTACAACACATTAAAGAGTGGCTAATTGAACTGGTTCCGAATAACAAGACTGCACTTACTTCTATATTTGAATCTCTTCAATATAGAAATTACAGGCTATACTTTAACGGACAGATCATTTCTCTGATAGGGACCTCAATGCAACAGGTCGCTATGAGCTGGCTCGTGTATCGTTTAACCGGTTCAATTATGCTTTTAGGAACGGTTGCATTCTTAACTCAAATACCAAGCCTGTTTGTGTCTCCTCTGATGGGAGTAGTCAACGACCGTTTTGACAGGAAAAAGCTACTGATACTAACGCAAGTATTATCAATGATTCAGGCTCTTATAATGGCCGCTTTAGTATTGACAAACAACGTCAGAATTATTCACATCCTCATACTTAGCGTTTTTCTTGGCCTGATAAATTCATTAGATGCTCCGGTTCGACAAGCTTTTTATACCAAACTGGTGCCCGCAAAAGTTCTGGGGAATGCTATCGCACTCAATTCTGCAACATTCAACTGTACTAAGCTTATTGGGCCAACTATTGGGGGAATTCTTATTGCTTTGGTGGGAGAAGGAATCTGCTTCCTGATTAACGGGATCAGTTTTATTGGTGTGATAATTGCCCTCATGCATATTCAGACCAAACATCGCCAGACTTCTGTTGCTGACGGAAATATCTGGAATGAATTAAAAGAGGGATTTAATTACAGCATTGGCTTCCTTCCTATACGTAGCATATTGATTTTCATTGTCGTATTAGCTTTACTCTCCTTCCCTTTTCCTATGATGCTGCCAGCATTCGTAAAATCAGAGTTACACGGACAAAGTGATTTGTATGGATATTTTATCGCGGCTACAGGGATCGGATCTCTTATTTCAACGCTATACCTTGCTGCAAGAAAAAGCGTTTTAGGTTTAGCTAAAATTGTCATGTTTGCCTGCGGGATTCAGGGCATTTCATTAATTGCGTTTTCATTAACACATACAGTTTGGCTCTCTTTGATTATTTGCTTTTTCATCGGCTTTTCCTATATCGCATGTTTGGCATCTTGTAACACATTGATTCAAAGTCTTACAGATGAAGACAAACGAGGCAGGGTAATGAGTTACTATACCATGGCATTTCTCGGGTTTACACCCATTGGATGTTTGTTACAAGGATACGCAGCAGAAAGAGCCGGACTTTCTACTATCTATCTGATTTGTGGAATCTTAGTCTTTCTTACGGCTGTAGTTTTCGGCTATTATCGCCCGGCTATCCGTAAAGCTTCGCGGCCAATATATGTAAAAAAAGGGATCATCACAGAAATTGCTTACGGTCTGCAATCTTCTAAAAATTAACAATATACAGCATGAATATACTACATTATCCTTCTTCGATATTAGAAGATGCCGTAAATGAATTTGCAAAATTGCCCGGTGTTGGAAGAAAAACAGCACTCCGTTTGGTACTGCATCTTCTCCGTCAGGATAAGGAAGATGTGGAGAATTTCGGTAATGTACTTATCCGGCTTAAGAATGAGATATTGTATTGTAAGATGTGCCACAATATCTCTGATTCGGAAGTATGCCTGATATGCGGCGATGAAACCCGTGATAGTCAGACTATTTGTGTTGTTGAAAACATAAAAGATGTAATGTCGGTAGAGAACACTCAACAATACAAAGGATTGTATCATGTTCTTGGAGGCATCATCTCGCCTATGGATGGAATAGGCCCCGGAGATTTAGAAATAGAGAGCTTGATTAGCAGAGTTAAGTCAGAACCAGTAAAAGAAATTATTCTGGCCCTAAGCCCAACAATGGAAGGAGACACAACCAACTATTACATATACAGAAAATTAAGCGAATGTAATGTGGTAATATCGACTTTAGCGAGAGGAGTTTCTATAGGGAATGAGCTGGAATATGCAGACGAAATTACGCTAGGGCGCTCGATTTTAAACCGAACGCCATTTGCGCAATAACTATTTGTTTCGTAGATCTTTATTAATACTGTCAATATAATCGAGTAACTCTTCACGTCCTTTGCCGTTAGATGACGACGTGATAAATACCGGAGGTAACTCATCCCATACTTCCTGTAACTTCGTTTTATAAGCGCTTATATTTTCATTCAATTTGCTACCTGATAGTTTATCTGCTTTTGTAAACACAATAGAAAAAGGCACCCCACTCTCACCCAACCAGTTGATAAATTCCAAATCGATTTGTTGAGCCTCATGACGGCAGTCAATCAAAACAAACAGATTAGTGAGCTGTTGACGTAATAAGATATAACTCTCGATCATCTTGCGCAGCTTGTCTCTTTGCCCCTTTCCAGCCTGCGCGAACCCGTATCCCGGCAAATCAACAAGGTGCCATTCGCTGTTGATTATAAAATGGTTAATCAAAAGCGTTTTACCGGGCTTGCTGGATGTCATAGCCAAACTTTTCCTGTTAGTAAGCGTGTTTATAAGCGATGATTTACCAACATTAGAACGGCCTATAAAAGCGTATTCCGGGAGTTTAGTATCCGGACATTTACTTACATCGACGTTACTTATCACAAAATCAGCAGAAGATATATTCACTTTTTGCTATTTTAATTTTACAACTAATTATACATGAAATCTCTCTGGGAATTTACCCTGTTTATCTTTGTAAAATGACATTATCTCCATCATATCACTATCTACATCACCTGTAGGAATAAACAGTTTACCAAAACCCATTTCCTTTTTATTATAGTCTATAAATGCCAACACTATTGGCACTTGTGCTTTTAATGCTATAAAATAAAAGCCTTTTTTCCATTCCGTGTTCAATTGTCTGGTACCTTCCGGAGTAATAACCAATCGGAAGATATCATGTTGGCTGAATATTTCGGCTAAAGAATCTGTCAAGGACATATTCTGCGAACGATCTACCGCAATTCCACCCAGAGTTCTCATTATATTTCCCAACGGAAAAGCAAACCACTCTTTCTTCATCAGGAAATGTGCTCTCAAATGCAATACATGACGAAAAATATTACCCCAGAAAAAATCCCAATTACTGGTATGTGGAGCAATACAAATAACACATTTTGCAGGTAAATCAATATCATTCACCAACTTCCATCCTTTGTATTTTAAAATACTCTCACTGATAAATTTCATTTTGACCTAATATAAAATGGCTACAAAGATAGTTAAAACATACCGCATTCACGAATTGACTCAGCTCGGTCAAATAAACGAAAATAATTATCTTTGTAGAGCTCAAACTGAATATGTAACCATGATAAAAAAGATTCTTCGCTACATCGGCATCGCTCTGCTGGCGGGCTTTTTGCTCAGCATTGTGTCTGTTGTAATATTGCGTTTTGTACCTGTTGCCATCACCCCTTTGATGGTCATCCGAAGTGTTGAACAAATATTTGATGGCAAACCTGTTAAGATGGATAAAAAATGGGTTCCAATCGATAAAATATCGCATAATATGATACAGGCTGTTGTCGCTTCAGAAGATAATCTCTTTATGGAACACTTCGGCTTCGACGAAAAAGCTATTGAAAACGCTCTCAAACACAATGCTAAAGGCAAAAAAATCAGAGGCGGCAGCACTATTTCTCAGCAAACAGCCAAAAATGTATTCCTCTTTCCAGATAGAACCTACGTTCGCAAAGCGTTTGAAGCCTACTTTACGCTGTTAATTGAGGCCATATGGTCTAAAGAGCGAATTATGGAAGTATATTTGAATGTAATTGAGACCGGGGACGGTATTTATGGGGTCGAAGCGGCTGCTGAGAATTATTTCCATTGTCATGCCTCAGAATTAAAGCGCTCTCAGGCTGTATTAATAGCTGTTTCATTGCCTAATCCACGTAAATTCGATCCGGCACACCCTTCTCCATATTTATTGAAGCGACAGGCCAAAATAATGCGCCTGATGAAGAAAATAGAGCAGGTTGAATTCGAAAAATAATATCAAAATGAACAACACCATAACGCCACTTGACTGGAATATAATTGAATACAACAAAGCCTGGCAAAAACAAGAAGCACTGTTTCAGCAGACTATTCAACAGAAGCTACAAAATGCAACGACTTCGAATTACCTTATCTTGTGCGAACACCCTCATGTTTTCACGCTCGGCAAAAACGGATCAGCCAACAACCTATTGATTGGCAACTTACAACTACGTTCCGTGCATGCTCAATATGTTGAGACTAACCGGGGAGGAGACATTACCTATCATGGCCCCGGACAAATAGTGGGGTATCCTATCTTTGATCTTACAAATTTTGATATGGGCCTTAAACAGTACATCTTCAACATGGAAGAAGCTGTCATTTCTACTTTGAAGCGAATTGGAATACAATCTGAAAGACTTGAAGGCGCAACAGGAGTGTGGCTAGATACGGCTTACCCGGATAAATGTCGTAAAATTTGTGCTATTGGTGTAAGAAGCAGTCATTTTGTAACCATGCACGGATTTGCGTTGAATGTAAACACTGATCTGAACTATTTCTCATACATCAATCCCTGTGGTTTTGTTGACAAAGGCGTGACATCCATCCAAAAAGAACTTGGATCACCTTATTCTTTGGAAGAGATAAAACAATTATTACGGGAAGAATTTAACCAAAGCTTTCTTGGCGAAAACGTGGAAATTTAGACTGCCATTTCAGGACACAGTCTCACTAAAGTTATGACCAGCTTAACCCGCATATTATCTTCTTTTACAATGTTTTGTTTGGCATTGATGACATATGCACAAGCTGGCGGGGTTGTATATTCATTTCTGAATTTACCGGCTTCTTCCCGACTTGCAGCCATGGGTGGAAGTAATGTATCCATCAGGGATAACGATATCAACTTAAGCTTTTCCAACCCGGCATTACTAACGCAAGAAACTGACAAATGCATTGGATTAAACTATACAGCCTATCCAGCTGGAATCCACATTGGATCTGCAATTTACGGCATTGCTTTGAATGACAACAGCTATATTGCTGCCGGAATACAATTTGTAAATTACGGACAGTTTCAGGAGGTCACAGAAGAGAATATGCAACTTGGCACTTTTTCCGCAAGTGATTACGCACTCAATTTGATGTATGCCCAAAAACTAACTGAAAAGTGGACTTTGGGGGCTATTGTGAAACCTATATACTCGTCATACGAAAGCTATTCCAGCTTTGGCATTGCCACTGACATCGGAATTAATTACAATAATGAAGAAAGTCTTTGGAGTGGAGGTCTTGTCATTAAAAACATAGGTACTGAATTGAAAAGCTATTATTCTTCGGATGGTGCGCAACACACAGAACGTTTACCTTTCGAGATTATGATGGGAGCCTCAAAACGTTTTGCACATGCACCTTTAAGAGTCTCAATAACAGCCACCAATCTTGAAAAATGGGATCTTTCTTATTCAAAACTGAACACATCGCTCTATGCTGTTGAAAATGCAAAAAGCAACTTTACTGGTATGCTTTTAAGGCATTTGATATTAGGCGTTGATTTCCTGCCATCTAACAATTTTTATCTTACAGTCTCCTATAATTTTCGCAGAGCGGCAGAGATGTCCATCAATAATGTTCGATCAATGTCGGGCTTTGCTGGTGGATTTGGCATGAAAATATCGAAATTTCAAGCTGGTTTTAGCGTTGCTCAATATCAAATCGGAGCTTTATCTTATAATTTTTCACTTACCACTTCACTCAATCAATTCGGTTTATAACGATCACAAACACAAATAATATGTCTGATAACATAAAAATAAACATTGCCATCGACGGACATTCTTCGTGCGGTAAAAGTACCATTGCCAAAGGGTTAGCAAAGAAAATCGGTTATACTTACATTGATAGCGGAGCGATGTACAGAGCTGTCGCACTTTATTGCCTACAAAACGGACTAATAAAAGATGGTGTAGTAGATGAACCAGCCCTAAAATCGAGCATAAAAACACTTATAATTGAGTTTAGACCCAATTCTATGGGAGGTGCAGACACCTACATGAATAACGTTAATGTAGAAAATGAGATCCGTTCTTTAGAAGCCGCAAGTGCTGCAAGTAAAGTCAGCACCATAAAATTCGTGCGCCAAACAATGGTATATTTACAACAGCAAATGGGCAAAAACAAAGGAGTTGTGATGGATGGCCGCGATATTGGTACTGTAGTATTCCCCGATGCAGAATTAAAAATATTCGTTACCGCGAAACCGGAAATAAGAGCAGAAAGACGTTATAAAGAGCTATTAAACAAAGGCCTGGATGTTGATTATGATGATGTGCTTGCCAATGTAATAGAACGGGACGAAAGAGACTCAAATCGAACGGAAAGCCCTTTACGTCAGGCTGAAGATTCGGTGGTACTTGACAATAGCGACCTTACCCCCGATCAACAATTTGAGTGGGCCGTATCTGCGTGCAAAACAGCTATTGAAAAGGTAAAAGCAAGTCGTTAATTGTAATATTTTGCATACAAAACATTAAATTTATCCGACTTTGTGAAATGCTCTAACCAACGGTTTGCCGATTTAGTCAATTCCGGCGTTCGTTTGTTAAGACCCCACCCTTGCAACTGAGGGAACCCGATTTCAACATTCGTATCAATACCCGGGAAGCGTTTCACAAAGTAATTTGCAATCTTTTCATCACAAACTCCATAGCGAATACTACCTTTGGCAATCAGAAGAATAAGTTCCTCTGCGTCATGCACTTTAAGCTCACTCACGTAAATAGTGTCACTAATTTCTTCTGCCAAATGTTGTATTCGCTGTGCATAAGAAGAACCACGTACAATACAAAGTTGTTTTTTACCCAAATCCAACTGGTTCTTTACATAAATAGTATCTTCATCTCCCGAGGATTTTCGCTGCACCAGTACCGATTTAGACAATAAAATGGGCGTAGAAATCGAGATATGTTGCAACACATCCGTTGTCCTCGGAATATTCTGCGCGATCAAATCCACTTTCCCTTTTTCCATCAATAGAATGGCTTCAGCAACATCCGGCACACGTACCCACTTAATTTTAACCTTCAAACAACTATCAACAAACATTTTGGCCAATTCATACTGAAAGCCGGCCATGGTGTCGCCTCGCATCATGCAATCAATCTGATTCATCCGAACTGCAATGCGTATTTCCCCACTTTTTTGTATCTTCTCAATATCACGAGGACCGGAAGGCAAAAGAGCCCAAAGAAGTATCACATTTATAAACAACAAGATAAATAAAATTACCCCAATTATTTTAGTACGTTTTTGCATGAGCATGAATTTTATTTGTTAATAGGAGCACCCTTAAAATAATGCTGTCTGCCCTGTCACTTCGTCTATTAAAGGAGGTTCTTCATCATCGTTTCCCGCAGCATTTTCCGGCAATACTGATTCTGCCTGCATTAAACGAGCAGGCGATGCTTGGGGTTCTTCACTTTCATCTGCCATCGCATCTTGTGAACCTATATCTTCGGTACCATTTTCTTCCCATTCACTTTCGTCGGTCTCAACCGGTTCGGGATAACGGGTCGGCTCCAACTCATTAACGGATGCAATTTCCCAGGTACAAATGCGTTTTCCTTTGGCTTTACAACTTTTGATGCCGATAAATTCGTCCACATCAAGAGTGATAGGGTCTCTTTCAGCGTCTTTACCTCCGAATATAATCTCGAACCGGGGATAAACTTCACTGGAGATATGCAACATGGTGGAAGCCGGGTTATCTCCCAGAAAATTCACTCTCTTTTGAGACGGCTCAAGGGTAAAGCGCTTCAGGTAAGGGAAATTTTGCTCTGCATCAAACAAAGCAACCGACCATATTTTATCAGCATCATACTTTTCAATAATCTTTGTATCAGCATCATAGTGATTTGTCAGGTCAAAATTTGTCGTATAATAATCTCCTGTCTTGGTAATCACCAAAATCTGATCATCGCTTTGAAACTCGCCAAGGAATTCACCTCTGTTGTCGTAATTGAGGCGCAAAACATCCCTATCAAACCAAACATTACGGCCTCCCAGCGTTGAACCTCCTTTATGCTTCAGGGTAATCCTCAGAATATCATTCTTGGTCAGGATATTACCCATAGACTGACGCCCTTTTATAGCAATATCGCTAAAGTCTTTTTCAAACAAAAGGTTTTTCAACCGAGGTTTCGGTTTCAGTGCAATACGTATTACTTCTGCTTCGCCATTGGGATTCACACTGAAATACACCACTTTTGAATTAGGTTTTCCCTGCGTCAGATCATACTCTTTATCCCTGGTAGTACCGGTAACGGCAAAGCGCTTCATGTAAAATGCACCTGTTCTACCGTCACGATAAACTGCATTGTAAATGGTACGTGTATCATTTCTCTTAAAGATAGCCAGATGAAGAATATTTTTACCAACAAACAGTTTGTCTGCCACTTTCACCACCTTATATTTTCCATCTTTAAAGAAGATAATAACATCGTCAATATCAGAACAATTACTTACAAACTCATCCTTTTTCAGACTTGTTCCGATAAAGCCCTCCTCATAGTTCACATACAGTTTTTCGTTGGCTTCTACTACTTTAGCGGCTTCAATTGTTTCAAAGCTTCTGATTTCACTGCAACGAGGGTATTTAGCACCATATTTTTCTTTTAACCGGACAAACCAGTCAATTGTAAAGTCAACGATATGCGCCAAATGAAAGTCAATTTCTTCAACTTGTTTCTTTATTGCAGCAATCTCTTCTTCCGCCTTTTCAGAACTGAATTTAAGGAAGCGCCTAGTTTTAATCTCGAACAAACGCAACATATCGTCACGTGTCACCTCGCGCAAAAACAACTCTTTGAATGGCTCTATCCTTTTGTCAATATGAGCAATAGCTTCATCTATCGACTTACTGTCTTCAAATTCTTTATCCTTATATATGCGTTGTTCAATGAATATTTTTTCCAGAGAGGCAAAATGAAGTGCCTCTAGTAATTCAGCACGTTGTATCTGCAATTCCAGTTGAAGCAATGACAATGTATGATCCGCGCTTGTCCGCAGCAATTCACTCACGGTAATAAATCGCGGTTTGTTGTCTTCGATCACGCAACAGTTGGGAGAAATACTCTTTTCACAATCCGTAAACGCATAAAGCGCATCAATGGTTTTATCCGACGAAACTCCGGCCTGTAAGTGAATCACAATCTCCACATGTTGAGCTGTATTGTCATCTACCTTACGAACCTTGATCTTCCCTTTGTCATTGGCCTTCAATATTGACTCTATCAGTTTGCTGGTATTTGTTCCAAAAGGAATTTCATTGATAACAAGAGTCTTATTATCAAGTTTACTGATTTTCGCCCGTACTTTTATCGCACCACCACGCTCTCCGTCGTTGTAGCGTGACACGTCCACATAGCCTCCGGTCTGAAAATCAGGATATAATGTAAACGGCTCATTTTTCAGGTATGCAACTGAAGCATCGAGCAGTTCATTAAAATTGTGTGGTAAAATTTTGGAATTCAAACCCACGGCGATACCTTCAACGCCCTGAGCCAGTAGTAATGGGAATTTTACAGGCAGAGCGATAGGTTCCTTATTACGACCGTCATAAGAAAGTTTCCATTGGGTTGTCTTGGGATTAAATACAACGTCGAGGGCAAATTTTGATAAGCGGGCTTCAATGTAACGGGGAGCTGCAGCACCGTCGCCGGTAAGAATATTCCCCCAGTTACCCTGACAATCAACGAGTAGGTCTTTCTGCCCCAACTGTACCAAAGCATCACCGATAGAAGCATCACCGTGAGGGTGAAATTGCATGGTATGACCTACAATGTTAGCCACCTTATTATAACGACCGTCATCTATCCGCTTCATAGAGTGAAGAATACGGCGTTGCACAGGTTTTAATCCATCATAAATATGAGGTACTGCACGCTCAAGAATTACGTACGAAGCATAGTCGAGAAACCAGTTTTGATACATTCCCGACAGATGATGCTTCACCTGTTCATTATGTACGTCGGGGATATGATAATCGGAATGCTTTGATTGTTCAGAAACTTCTTCTACTGCATCATCCTTTCCATCCAGCTCCATATCCTCGTTGATATTCTCTTCGTTGATGTCCATTATGTTTATCTGTATTTTATCCTTACACTTTAATTGCCAAACACTTAAACCAAAACTTTTAATACTTTCGGTACAATTTCCACCTCCAGATGTTCTCCCATCATGCCCGGTTCTCCATCATAGTGCACATAATCTTCTTTTGGACGTTCAACCAACAGCTTTTTGCACTTAAAAACCTCTACATACCGGGTTTTATCCAGCTGCTTGGTAAATAATCGCAAACTGATTTTTGGCGCAACATATATAGGAAATTCCGACATCACCACAACGTCCATAAAGCCGTCTGTTACTGATGCTTTCGGGGCAATCGAGGCATTATTACCCCATTGCGATGCATTTGCAAAAGTCACCAAAAAAGCGGTTCTCTCAATGGGAGGATTATTGTCAAAAGTAAGCTTATAAGTCTGTGATTTATAGTCGAAATATTGAAAAATTACTTCACCCATGTACACCACAGGACCACGTTTTCCAGCTTCTGCAAAACGATTGGCAATATAAGCGTCATAGCCGATGCCGGCAGTACAAAAGAATGGTTGATTATTGAGCAACCCTGCATCAATGTTATTCACACGCATTTTACTGATTCTCCTCAATGCGGCAGACGCCTGCAAAGGCAATTTCAGGTGTAAAGCCAACCCGTTACCTGAACCGCAGGGAACGATTCCTAATGCTGTATTGGAATTCATCACTGCACGTGCGATTTCATTTACCGTACCATCACCTCCAATAGCAACAACGGCGTCATATCCTTCAGCAACATATTCTTTTGCCCTCAAAAAACCATCATTGGCATATTCGGTGAAATGTATGTCCACTTCAAAAAGAGCTTCTGAAAAATACTTATGAATCAGATCCGGATACTTTGTTTTCCTACCTGTACCCGACTTGGGATTTATAATAAATGCGATTTTTTTCATTTGTTCAATTATAGCCAAACATCCATTTAATCAACCAATTACATCAAATAGTTTTTTTAGCATTATGCAAAGATAAAAAAAATTAAGCATCGTTCAAAAGAAGGTTTGCGATTGTTGAAAAGTATCTGGATTACCCCAAAAGAAGTAAGATTATTTTTATTTTTTTGCGGTGCTGAACCACGTGATAGCGTCAGCAATTGCAGGTTCGATAGGATGAATCACATAGCCTAATTCCTGTTCTGCTTTTTGCGAGCTATAATAGTGTGGTAACAAACTAAAAACAGCATCATTCTTAGTTACTATGGGCTTTTTACCCCGTATCAACGCCAGCTTTTCCAGGGCGGATGCAGCCGACAATGTTATAAATGCTGGCAGCACTGCCAGTGGTTTTGGACGATGACACAGAACCGCCACCTTGTTGAAAAACGCCCGATACGTAAGATTATGACCAGCCAAAATATAGCGTTCTCCGCTACGTCCCTTTTCGGCCGCCAAAATTGCCCCCCGACACACATCTTTCACATCAACAAAGCTGTTACCTCCCGACGGCGCGAATAGACCTTTGTTTTTTAATACCTCGTGCACTATTCGCGACGACGTCCCATGAGTATCGTATGCCCCGATCATAAAGCCGGGATTCACTATAACAATCTGTATATGAGCACTTTTATTTTGAAGTAAAAATTTTTCTGCTGCTAATTTTGTATCCGGATATGGGTTGCGAAGAGTTGCAAAATCATGCAAACTAATCTCGTTCGCAATTGCACTTTTCCCTTCAATCCCAATTGTATCTACCGAACTGATATGGACAAAACGCTGCACCCCCGCTTTACATGCGGCTTTAAACAAAGATTTGGTTCCCTCCACGTTCACCAGCTCCATTTGGCACCGGTCTTTTTCAAGTGAAGAAACAATTGCGGCTGCATGAAATATCCAATCGACATCTTTACAAGCCCTCTCAAGCGATAATGCATCATTCAGATCACCTTCAAAGCACTCTGCCTGTGGATAATCTAAAGCAGCCCGTGCTACTCTTCCCTGTCGGCTCAAATAGCGAACACAATGGCCATCGTCGCACAACATGCGCAACAGATTGCCACCCAGAAAACCGGTTGCTCCAGTTACTAGTACCCGCATATCAGGAATCGTGAACCAGACCGTCTTTCATTGTAATAATACGGTCTGAAAGTGCGGATAGTTCTTTGTCGTGAGTCACAATGACAATAGTGAGGTTGAACTGATTGCGGACGTCAAAAAAGAGACGATGCAGCTCTTCTCTGTTCTTTGAATCCAAGCTTCCCGATGGTTCATCGGCCAGAATTACCGACGGATGGTTCATCAGCGCTCTGGCTACGGCAACGCGCTGTTTTTCACCTCCGGAAAGCTCATTTGGCTTATGAGTAAGCCGATCGTTCAATCCTAGGAAATCGAGAAGTTCTTTTGCCTCATTCTCAGTTTTCCGGAAGTTCTTTTTGGCAATCAGCGCTGGAAGCATTACATTTTCCAATGCTGAAAACTCAGGCAAAAGCTGATGAAACTGAAAAACGAAGCCTATATGTTGATTTCGAAAAAGAGACAATTCCCTTTGTTTCAACGAAAAGACATCCGTTCCATCAATTACAACGGATCCGTCATCAGGCCGATCGAGCGTTCCTACAATCTGCAACAACGTAGTTTTTCCTGCTCCACTTGGCCCTACAATCGAAACAATTTCGCCTTTACTGACATGCAGGTCAACCCCTTTTAATACTTGCAGGGAACCAAAACTCTTTGTAATCTGATGCAACTGAATCATAATGCCTTATTTTCAGAAATCAATGTTTTATGTTTATAAATTTCATGCACACAGGATGGGAAACCGATACTTTTTCATTTACCGGAGATAACATACCCGTTTGGTTATTTCTTTTGAAAACAACAATATCATTGCCATCCTGATTGGCTACGAGTAAAAACTTGCCGGTTGGATCAATGACAAAATTACGTGGTCGATTTATGCCCTGAGTTGCCCACCCAAGAGTCTTTAATGTTCCTGAAGCGTTATCAAAAGCATAAATCACAATACTGTTGTGTCCGCGATTAGAAGCGTACAAGAAACGGCCATCCGGAGAAAAATGAATATCCGCAGCTGAAGTTTTCATGGTGAAGCCGGAAGGTAACATAGTGGTATGAGACACTACATTAGTGAAAACTTGTGCGGAATCCCTCTTTATAATTGTCACTTTATTTGCTAATTCATTAGCCACCGCCATCCATTTGCCGGAAGCATCAAAATCTATGTGACGCGGCCCCATTCCTTTGGGAAGATTTACTTCTGCAAACGGCATCAGTTTGCCTTCCTCAATAGAATAGACCAACACCTTATCAAGCCCTAAATCTGCCGAATAGATATATTTTCCTTTGGGATCAGGCAGAATGCAGTGTGCACGGATCACTTTGCCCCAATGTTTATCAACGGTTGCCAATGCTCCAATGCTACCGTCATTATTCAATGGATAAAATGTCACCAATCCACTTCCATAGCTTGCAGCACCAAGCCATTTTCCGGCTTCAAGTTCGGCGATATAACAGCTATAACTTCCTTCGCCACTTTGGCTGTTAATGAAGTTCAGCAACATTGATTTATCTATTGAGAAAGCCGATAAACAATAGGTTTTATCCTTTTCTCCAACCGTCCACAAGAATCGGTTGTCGGCAGAAACTGCTAAATAACTCGGGTTGTCAACACGTGCCGCTATTTCCGGAGTGGATAGTCTTCCGGAGACAGTATCCAACCAGCAACGATATACTCCTTCGCTCCCCTCGCCCGTATATGTTCCAATAAAAAATGGTAATGAATTATTTTTTTGAGCAGATACCAATGAGATGGAAGCACATAACAACAACAAGCTTACAGTCTTTTTGATCATCAGAGTTTTATATTTAGAAATACGAAACTGTTTTACCGTAAATATCCGACAGCAAATTGTTGGCAAGACGGCTAGCGCCAAAACGGAACAGTTTATTATTCAGCCATTCATCACCAAGAACCTCTTTTACAATGGTATAGTATTTCACAGCATCTTCAGTCGTGGAAATACCTCCTGCCGGTTTGAAACCTACCTTCTGTCCTGTCTTATTATAGAATTCTTTAATAGCTCCGCACATTACGTAAGCAGCTTCCAAGGTAGCCGCAGGAGACATCTTACCTGTCGACGTTTTGATAAAGTCAGCTCCGGCTGCCATTGCAATTAACGATGCTTTCTTAATATTTTCGGCAGACACCAAAGCTCCCGTTTCCAGAATAACTTTTAAGTGAGCATCACGACAAGTTGCTTTCAGTTCATCCAGTTCTTCGTACAATTCTTCATAATTGCCTTCCAGAAATTTACCAACCGAAATCACCACGTCAATTTCAGAAGCGCCATCGCTCACAGCCATAGCAGTTTCTGCAATCTTGACTTCAAGGAAAGTCTGAGAAGAAGGGAAACCAGCCGAAACAGCCGCTATACCCAATGGGAATTTCAACCTTTCTTTGACGGTCTTTGCAAACGATGGGTAAACGCAAATTGCAGCCACAGAAGGCATATCCGGAAATTCGCCGGGAAACGCATTTACTTTATCCACAAAGGCTTCTATAGAAGAAGTACTATCTGAGGTATTGAGTGATGTCAGATCTATCAGATTAAAGCAAGTCTTATACACTTCTGTTGTAGCATTTGCTGTAGCTTTTTCTGACAACAATTTCGATACTGATTCTTTTACCTGATCATCGTTCAAGTTGCAGGTATATTCTTTAAACAACGCGTTAAAATCTCTCATGAGTCAATAATTTGAGTATAAACTTGATAAGTTCAGGCATTTTGCCAATGACCTTATCCGGGTTAAAATTGAAGATAAATAAACGAGTCAAAAACAAGGGTATTTCAAAGAAAAATCAGATAAAAATTTTCGAGACTAAAAAACAAGAAAATGATTATCAAACATTTGCCTTAACTATACCCGTAATGGCTTCGTATACATGCAAAGGTATCACTTTTTTGGGATTTACCATATAAATACGACGAGCATTCATCGTTTTCAATTTGCCTAAAACAGGGTATAACATCAGTACATCCCATTTTTGTTCAAGACAAAAAAGATAACCGCAAGCATCAATATAATGAATTAAAATGGTTATTTTTGCAAGTAATTTGTATCGAATTATTCATTTCAACACCAATTTTATTAGCAAAGTGTAGCTTTTACTCCCGATAACAATATTATTATGATAAAAGATCTCTTCATTAAAAAGACGTTAGCACAGCTTGACGAACAAGCTGACAGTAAACACAATGAGCTTCGTCGTCATCTGGGTCCTGTCAATCTCACATTATTGGGAATTGGCTGCGTGATTGGAGCCGGAATATTTGTGCTTACCGGTACAGCAGCTGCATTACACGCAGGACCTGCTATTGCCTTATCATTCATCATCTCAGCTTTCGGATGTCTTTTGGCTGGTTTGTGTTATGCCGAATTTGCTTCAATGATTCCCGTTTCCGGCAGTGCATATACCTATGGTTATGCCACCATGGGTGAATTTATCGCCTGGATTATCGGATGGGATTTGATTTTAGAATATCTTTTCGGCTCCGCAACAGTTGCAGTTGGCTGGTCCGGCTATGTAAGCAGTCTTTTAGCCGATGTAGGACTTCATCTTCCCAGTGCGATATGCCAAAGCCCGTTTGTTTTTGATGCAGAAGGATGGCACACCACCGGAGCTATCATAAACTTTCCTGCCGTGTTCATTGTAGCATTAATGACCACCCTATTGGTTATAGGCATCAAAGAATCGGCAAAGTTCAACAACATCATTGTAATGATCAAGGTAATTGTCATTCTGCTCTTTATCGGATTTGGCATAGCATATATAGACACGCACAACTGGACTCCGTTTATTCCTGCAAGCACAGGTCCGGGCGAATTTGGATGGTCTGGTATTTTAACCGGAGCCGGAGTGGTTTTTTTCGCTTATATCGGCTTCGATGCCGTATCGACCACATCACAGGAAGCAATCAACCCGAAACGAGATATGCCTATCGGCATTTTAGCGTCTCTCATAGTGTGTACCATTCTCTACATCGCCGTCAGCCTCACATTGACCGGGATTGTCAACTACAAAGATTTAAATGTACCGGCTCCTATTGCTCTTGCGATAGATACGGCAGGACAAGGTCTTGCATGGCTTCGTCCAATCATCAAAATCGGTGCTATTGCAGGTTTGAGTTCGGTTGTTTTGGTCTTGCTGCTGGGGCAATCAAGAGTATTCTTCTCGATGGCAAGCGACGGGTTACTGTGGAAAAGCTTTGCCAAAGTTCACCCCAAATTCAAAACTCCTTATATAACAACTATTGTCACAGGCTGTTTTGCCGCTTTTTTTGCAGGACTTTTTCCTATTGGGTTGTTAGGAGAACTGGTCTCAATAGGCACGCTCCTTGCTTTTGTAATTGTATGTATCGGGATTATCATACTGCGCAAAACAGAACCGGATGCCCCCCGCGCATTCAAAACTCCATGGGTACCTGTCATTCCAATTTTGGGCGCATTAGTTTGTTTTGTTCAAATGGCATCCTTACCAAAAGACACCTGGTATCGTTTGTTCGGATGGATGGCGATAGGATTTATCATCTATTTCACATACAGCCGTAAACACAGCAAAACAAGGCAATACCGTCAAGAATAAGCGTACAATAGAAATAACAAGGGAGGACTTGAAGCTAAATTATCAAGTCCTCCCTTGTTATTTTACCGGGTCTATTTTATTGAATAACCAATATTTTCGTCATCCCCGACTGACTTCCATCCGGAGAGACTGCCAAAACAAGGTATACACCTGTACTTACTCGTTTACCACCTGCACGTTTTCCGTTCCAGGTAGCTATTCCTCCATTCGAAGTAGTCTCATAAACAAGATTACCCGCAACATCTGTTATTTTAACAACAGATCCGGTAATCAATCCGGTAATCGTAATCAAACCTTCATACGTTTCTCTTACAGGATTCGGATATGCATACATCGTATCAAATACAGAACTACCTTTATTGGCGTCCGTCTGATATGATATCAATCCCTGATCTGTGCCTATAAACAATTCTCCGGTTGCTTGATTTAATTCTAACGAAATTATATTATCAGACAAAAGCGGACTATTGGCAGCCGTAAAATGAGCAATAGTCGCCGTTCCATCTTCCGAAACTAAATAAAGACCCGACGTCACAGTTCCAATCCATTTGCGGTTTGCACCATCAACTACAATAGAAGTTACCTGCTCTGTACCCAGCAGATAATCGGCATTATTTGTCCCGTCATTCCTTGGAATCTTAATGCGGGAAATAGTAAAATTGGGAGAAAAAGCTTTATCAGGATTGGAAATCACAATGGGCCCCTTGCCTGTTCCAATCCATATCTTATTGTTTTTATCCTGTACAAGACACCTGTAGTAATCCGAAGCAAAAGCGTTGCCATCCTGATCAAAGAAAGAGGTATAAAATGCTTTCTTATCATCTGAAGTATCATCCAACGTGCCATTATCGTCGAAAACAAAAACGCCCTGGTTGATTCGGGCAATATTACCCCATTTCCGGTTTGAATTCAGGTTATCAACCAATATTCCCTGCACATTTGTTTTGTTCGAAATAAGCTCAAACGGATATGATTTTACGATCCCCGCTGGTGTCAGATATTTAATGCTATTGCTCACAAGAGAATTAGTAAACCAAAGATTCCCGGCTTTATCAAAAGCAAGGCCGTCCAAACGCTGATAATACAATTCCAGGCTTTGTCCCGGGAAAATTGATTCTATACCATTGTTCTTACTATTGTACCATTTATAAAACTTATTATCCTTGAATTCATACAATCCCATTCCGTAGGAAGATGTAAAGAAATGGGTATTGTCTTTTGGATCTACTGCTATCGAAATAAAATCATACACCGGCAAGGTCGGCACATTTGTTTGAGCCGCAATCGAAGTTCCTGAAATATAGCTCCATTCGTTATTTTCGAACATCATTACTGATGCCGGATGCTTATATTGTGATGCCCATCCACCACCAGGGACAACAAACAATTTATCTCCCGCAAATGTCATTTTCCATGCATTATTATCAAAAGGCCCGGCCGGTTTGAATTTATTAGCAGCCACGCCTGCCGCATCCGCTTCCACAATACCGTCCGAATCTCCATTTACATACCAATATTTTTTTAAGGTCGGATCATACGTAATCATTTGAGGGGCAAGATTTTCCAGTGTGGATAAAGTAAGATTCTCATCGTACACGTAAATAGTTGATGTCGCATCCGAAATAAAATAAAGCTTTGTACCCTCTGTCTGCATTCGAGCAATACCGGAAAAAGAACCTACAGCGTCCCAGACAGCCCCATCTACGGACTTGTATACAACCCCGTTTTGCAGCAACCATAATGCATTTGAAAACGCTATCAGATTATTGTTGGTACCCGTAGGAATTGTTGATACATTACTCCAGGCCTGATAATTTGCAAGATTATGATCGACAGCATTGGCCTGCATTAGTCCGGAAGCTGTGAGTGCATAGATCTTGCCGCCA
Source organism: Paludibacter jiangxiensis (assembly GCF_001618385.1). Lineage (NCBI taxonomy): Bacteria > Pseudomonadati > Bacteroidota > Bacteroidia > Bacteroidales > Paludibacteraceae > Paludibacter > Paludibacter jiangxiensis. The sequence goes on from NZ_BDCR01000004.1 coordinate 548,400, forward strand.
AATACAGCAGTGGCCAACACAGAGACATTACTTCCATTTGAACCTATGACATAATTATCTGCAATCTCCTTTTTCACTAAATTGACTACCAAAATTCCAAATTTACACGAAAGATATGCATAATCCCCATTGAAAGATATGCTATTCAGTGTTTTATCGATAGAAGTCAGTTTATCATGGAATTCGGGAATATTGGCAATGCCATATTCGGAATACAGATCAATATTGGCATCCGAATAAACAATCAGAAGTTGGTTATGCGATTTATCATACGCTATCGCATTGATCCCATTATCGCTAAGACCTGTAATTTTGGAATACTCTTCAATACTTTGATCTGCTTTATTAACAGAAAAGAGGGCACCGGAACTAATGGCAAAAACTTTTTGTGGAGTCAATGCCAGTTGATTGGTCGCATTATACGCAAAGTAAGCACACCACTTCCCCATCTCTGTTTGAGAATTGGCTATAACATTACTTACCAGCACAATACATAAGAGTGCAATAATTTTAAAGGTATCTCCGGATAATTTTTTCATTTACAAACGCAGTTTAGTTATACCGGCACAAACTCCCACAAATATATAAATTTATTCCACTGATTATGAGCAAAAAACAACAAAAAAAGCGTCGCAACTCAAATTATTAGAGTCGCGACGCCTATTCAGTTATCTTTCAGTATAAATTAATATACATTCATCATTTTAGCAACTTCGGTATTAATCATTGCTGCAAATTCTTCGGGCGTCATTGTTCCCTTATCACCTTCGCCTTGCTTACGAACGGCAACTACTCCAGTTTCCATTTCCTTTTCGCCAACAACTAATAAATAAGGGATACGTTTCAACTCGTTATCACGGATTTTACGTCCTATTTTTTCATTACGGTCATCTACCGTCACGCGAACATCCTGCAAGAAGAGTTCTTTAGCAACTTTACGGGCATAATCGTTGAATTTTTCACTGATTGGCAATACTACCACCTGATCAGGAGTCAACCACAATGGGAATTTACCAGCTGTATGTTCTATTAATACTGCAACAAAACGTTCCATTGAGCCGAACGGTGCACGGTGTATCATCACAGGACGATGCTTTTGGTTATCTTCGCCGGTATATTCCAGTTCAAAACGTTCAGGCAGGTTGTAATCCACCTGAATGGTTCCTAACTGCCAACGACGACCGATAGCATCTTTCACCATAAAGTCAAGTTTTGGGCCATAGAACGCAGCTTCACCAAGTTCCACTTTAGCCTTCAACCCTTTTTCTTCGCAAGCCTCAATAATAGCACGTTCCGCTTTGTCCCAATTTTCGTCCGAACCAATATATTTTTCTCTGTTGTTCGGATCGCGCAAAGATATCTGAGCCTCAAAGTTTTTGAAATCCAAAGCATTGAAAATGATAAAAATAATATCCATTACTTTCAAAAATTCGTCTTTCAACTGATCGGGACGGCAGAAAAGGTGAGCATCATCCTGAGTAAAACTCCGTACACGGGTAAGACCATGCAATTCACCACTTTGCTCGTAGCGATATACGGTACCGAATTCAGCAAAACGCAAAGGAAGATCTTTATAAGAACGCGGTTTGAACTTGTAAACTTCACAGTGGTGAGGGCAGTTCATCGGCTTCAACAGATACTCTTCTCCTTCTTCCGGAGTATGTATGGGTTGGAATGAATCTTTTCCATATTTTGCGTAGTGACCAGAAGTAACATACAGCTGTTTGTTTCCAATATGCGGAGTAATAACCTGTTGGTAATCGAAACGACGTTGGATTTGTTTCAGGAAGTCTTCCAGACGAAGACGCAAAGCTGTACCGCGTGGTAACCAAAGAGGCAACCCTTTTCCTACTGTTTCTGAGAACATGAATAATTCCAGTTCCTTACCGATTTTACGGTGATCGCGTTTTTTAGCTTCTTCCAAAAGAACCAGATATTCATCCAGCATTTTCTTTTTCGGGAAAGTAATACCGTAGATACGAGTCAACTGTTTACGTTTTTCGTCTCCACGCCAGTATGCACCTGCAACACTCAGCAACTTAATAGCTTTAATTTCGCCGGTATTTGGCAAGTGCGGACCACGGCACAAATCGGTAAAATCACCCTGAGAATACAACGTGATAGTACCATCAGCTAGGTCGCTGATAAGTTCTGTTTTATACTCGTCTCCTTTGTCATTGAAAAGTTGAAGGGCATCACCTTTAGAGATATCTTTACGAACGATAGCCTCTTTTTTAGCTGCCAATTCAATCATTTTTGCCTCAATAGCAGGAAGATCATTTTCTTTAATAACTGTTTCACCCGGATCGACATCATAGTAGAAACCGTTTTCGATAGCCGGACCTATTCCGAACTTAATGCCCGGATAAAGAGCCTGCAAAGCTTCTGCCATCAAGTGAGCTGAAGAGTGCCAGAAAGCGTGTTTACCCTCTTCATCATCCCACTTATGCAATTTAATAGAAGCATCCGCTTCAATAGGACGGGTGAGATCCCAAATTTGTTCGTTTACACTAATGGCCAACACCTCTTGAGCCAAACGAGAGCTGATACTTTCAGCTAATTGTTGTCCGGTAATGCCTTTTTCAAACTGGCGAACCGAACCGTCGGGAAATGTGATATTAATCATGTTTTTTGAACCTTACAAATGGTTTTTATTTAATGATGCAAAGATACTTTTTTATTATTTGCAGAGCAAAGAACAATGCTCAAAGAATACAGATAATCAGCCTAATTTCTGATAAAATTGATCTTCAGAAAGCAAATATCATTTCATCCTTGCTATTTAGCTACTTTATCACAAAAAAAGCCGTTCATTACGAACGGCTTTTTATCAATTTGAGCCTCTTGTCGGATTCGAACCAACGACCCCGAGATTACAAATCACGTGCTCTGGCCAACTGAGCTAAAGAGGCAGGTGGGTAAGCTAACTACATCGCACCGCTACAACCAAATACCCTTGCTGCGATCAAGCCCTGGGGGATTCAAAGGGAGCTGGTCGTATAGGACTTACCCGCTGCAAAGGTACAAATTTTTGCCAGTTTGCCAAACAAGAGACGCCTTTTTTCTATATTTTGTATTGCAAAAACAAGTAGTTATTTCAGAATCAACCCTTTAAAATTAACATTCCAGCAGGCATCTGAAATTTTTAAATACTATCATTCAGAGTAGCCATTTTGCTCTACATCCTGCTTTTTCAGCGGATTAGCAAATGCTTCCTGATAGTTCTTCCGGTTTTTACAAACATCATACGCAAGGAATAAAGCATGACGGAAAGACGATTCAGAAGCAATATTTTGCCCTGCAATTTCGTAAGCAGTGCCATGCGCCGGCGATGTGCGAATAACAGGCAGACCCGCTGTAAAATTCACTCCGTTTTCCATTGCAAGGGTTTTGAAAGGAGCAAGTCCCTGATCGTGATACATAGCAAGAACTGCATCGTAGTTCCTGAATGCCCCCGAGCCATACAATCCATCGGCAGAAAGAGGACCCACACACACTATACCTCTATCAGCACATCTTTTCAGAGCCGGTATTATCACATCCTGTTCTTCTGTTCCAATTACGCCATTATCGCCCGAATGGGGATTAAGTCCCAAAACAGCGATACGGGGACGTGTAATGCCAAAATCTTCTTTCAGGCTTTGATTCAACACCCGGAGCTTTTCGATGATCAGATCCTGTGTTATTGCAGCCGGCACTTTTGAAATAGGAATATGTCCTGTCACAACAGCCACACGAGCAATCTCACTAACAAGCAACATCAGAGCTTTACCCTGATTGATAAATGTTTTTTCGAGGTATTCAGTATGTCCCGGAAAAGAGAATTGAGCCGATTGTATGTTACTTTTATTGATGGGAGCAGTGACAATAGCATCAATTTTTCCGGCTGCCAAGTCGCGTGTAGCTGCTTCCAAAGCAGCAAATGCGGCCTGACCTGCCATTTCTGTTGAACGCCCAAGTTCCACTTTTATATCTTCCGAACAACAATTTATGATATACACTTTACGTCCTACGGCATCTTTTACATCGTTGATAGTCGTCAGACCAAGGTGTTCAATATTTAACGTTTTACGGTAATAGGACGCTACTTTCGGCGAACCATAAATTACCGGTGTACAAAATTCGAAAACATGGTTTTCAAGTAAGGTCTTAAGAATAACTTCATAGCCGATACCATTAATATCGCCATGTGTTATCCCGATAATCATCTTTTTTTCTTCCATTGTATATCAGTTCAAAGTTTCAAGTTCAAAAAATCGGCAATGCCTTAAATCTCATTTTCCGGAGACTGTTTACTGCTGGATAACATTCCACATGCAGCAAGAATATCTTCTCCCCTGGATCGACGTATCGTTGTAGTAATACCATTTTCAGTCAAATAATCACGCAAGAACACCATCCGTTCATTATCAGCACCTTTTAAGTCCACATTTGGGATAGCATGAAAACGTATCAGGTTTACCCTACAAGGAATTCCCTTCAGGATACGAACCAATTCACGCGCATGACGCATTGAATCATTCAGATGGTCAAAGACAATATATTCAAAAGAAACACGGCGCTGATGCCTGAAATCATATTTTTTGACTATCTCCAGCACCTTTTCAATTGGATAGGCTTTCTGAGCCGGCATCAATTCGAGTCGTTCCTTGTCAAAAGGCGAATGTAAACTAATGGCCAGATGACACTGCGAATGTTCCAAAAACTGCTTCATTCCGGGAATCAGGCCAATGGTTGAAACCGTAATCCGGCGGGGGCTCCATGCATATCCCCAGGGCGCAGTCAGTATTTCAAGGGCTTTCAACACCTCCAACGTATTATCAAAGGGTTCTCCCATTCCCATAAAAACGAGATTGGTCAATTGATCGCTCTCCGGAATAGAGAATATCTGATTCACAATTTCATTGGCAGTAAGATTGCCCGAAAAACCTTGCTTTCCCGTTTGACAAAAGAGACAATTCATTTTACAACCAACCTGTGAAGAAACACACAAAGTTGCCCGGTCATCATCCGGAATAAAAACACTCTCTATAAAATTACCGTTTGACGTCTCAAAAAGATACTTTTTTGTACCATCCTGAGAAATTGACACTTCAGCAGGTTCTTTTCTCCCAACTTCGTATTTAAGAGAAAGCGCATCACGCTTTGCCACAGACAAATTTGTCATTTGCTGAATATCCGTCACCTTCTTCACATACAACCAATCGGCCATTTGCTTCGAAGTAAAAGCGGGCATGCCATTAACAGAAGCTACCTCTTTCAATTGTTCCAGGGTTTTCCCCAGTAGTGTTTCTTTTACCATTCCTTGTGTTTATTCTTGCAAAGATAGTAAACAAAGCGGAGAATGAAAAAAGGCCATCTCCTAAGAGACGGCCTTCTAGTTGAAAAAGTAATTGTTGTTATTCTTTGTTCAATGCTTCATATTCAGCGTTCATTTGCAAACGATAGTAAATACGTTTCAAATCGCCTTTCAATTCTGCATCTTTAGGATTCATTTCATAGGCTTTTTTGAAATACGGCAATGATTCTTTGAACAAACCTTGAGCTTCGTCCTGTTTTTTCTTTACCACTACCATATCTTTAATATCATTAGATTCCTGCAAAATAGCAGCAGCTTTATTGTAATACATACGTGCAATAGCATTTTCTGCTTCTGCATAGTCCGGTTTCAACTGGATAGCTTTTTCAAAAGCAGCTTTAGCTCCTTCGTAGTCCTTGCTTTCTTCTTTCAAACGACCACTTACAAAGTGATACTGAGCTACGTTAGGTTCTTTAGCAATAGCCTGGTTCAGATACTCCAAAGCTTCTTTGTTTTTACCTGAGTAGATAAAATTATTGATAAGATTTTGCAGGAAGAAAGGTTCAGCAGGATATTTATCAAAACCTTCTTTCAAAATCGTCATATATTTTACTGTATCTTTCTTTGCAAAATATTGTTGATAAAGAAGTTCATAAACATTCTTTGTTTCATAATTATCACTCATCAGGCTTTCCAGACGTTTGATAGAACCTAAAGTGTCACCGGCATTGATAGACGCAATCGCAGCGTAATATTTCACCATCTTGTAGGTAGAATCTTTCTTCAGTTCATTTGCTTTGAAAGCAGGAAAATCAGGGATTGCAAGGTATGTATCAAAAGCTTTTACCACACCGGCAAAATCTTTCTTATCAAACAAATTACTCCCGTAACGAATCAACTGACCATCAGTATAATATGTTTGCAAAAAGGATTTGATATCTTTTGAGAACTGAGGTTTAACTTTACCTTTTTCGTTCGGCTTTTGATCAAAGTCATATGCTTTCTGGAAATAGCTAAATGCTTTCACAATGCTGGAACCTGCAATCTCCTGATCAAACGGCTGTTTCAACAATTCTTTCTTGTACTCTTTAGAGTTCATTTCGTTGTAAACATAACCGGCAGTGTACCATGTTTCTGCAAGATCTTTTGTTGTAGGATCAGCCAAAGCAGCTTCGATAGCAGCTACTGCTGATTTAAAGTCCGGAGTATCGGCTGTGGCGTCACGCTTTGCTTTGGTAACGTTAGCCTTCTGTGCAAATGCGCTGCAGGTAAAACCGGCAATAAGCATTACAGATAAAAATAGTTTTTTCATAACAAGGTTTTTTGAGAGTTTAACTTATTTGAGATTTTTTCAATTTGACTCTTCCTGAGTGCTTTGGTTTATTTCCTCATTTAATTCAATAGGTTCTGCCGGAATTTCTTCGTCTGGTTCTGACTGAACTTTACAAACAGATGCAATTTCGTCGTTCCGTTTGTCAAGATTAATCAGGCGAACACCCTGTGTTGCACGACCCATTACGCGAATATCGGCCATCTTCACGCGAATTGTAATTCCCGATTTATTGATAATCATCAAATCATTATCATCCGTAACATTCTTGATTGTCACCAATTTACCGGTTTTTTCGCTAATGTTCATTGTTTTTACACCCTTACCGCCACGGTTAGTGACACGATAAACAGCTTCTACATTACCATTTTCGTCCACTTCGTCCAACAAGGTACGTTTACCATATCCTTTTTCGGAGACAACTAAAACAGTTTCATTTGCAGGGTCTTTAATACAAACCATTCCAACAACGGCATCATCATCGTCATCCAGAGCCATTCCCCGAACGCCGGTTGCTGTTCGACCCATCTCGCGAACTTTCGTTTCATTAAAACGAATAGCACGACCATTACGATTAGCCATAACAACTTCTGACTTGCCATCTGTCAAACGAACCTGGATTACTTCATCGTCTTCACGAATAGTGATAGCATTAACACCATTCGAACGTGGACGAGAATAAGCTTCCAGACTGGTTTTCTTAATAACGCCCTGTTTAGTACAGAATACAAGATAGTGCGATTGTGTAAATTCCGGATCGTCAAGTTGCTTGATGCGTATAAAGGCATTTACTTTATCATCAGACTCTATATTGAGAAGATTCTGAATAGCACGCCCCTTAGAGTTTTTAGTACCTTCCGGTATTTCATATACTTTCAACCAGTAGCAACGTCCTTTTTGTGTAAAGAAAAGCATATAATTATGCATGGACGCCGGATAGATTGATTCGATAAAATCTTCATCTCGGGAATCGCTGCCTTTTGAGCCTACCCCACCACGGTTTTGAGCTCTAAACTCGCTTAACGGAGTCCGTTTGATGTAACCCAAATGAGAAATTGTGATGATCATTTCATCATCAGAATAAAAATCTTCAGGATTGAACTCTTCAGAAGCATAAACAATTTGAGTACGACGCTCGTCTCCGTATTTGTTTTTGATTTCTGTTAGTTCATCCACGATAATTCTCATCCGGTGCTCTTTATTTTCAAGAATATCCTTCAGGTCAGCAATTAATGCCTGAATATCTTTGTATTCGGCATGTAATTTATCCTGCTCAAGACCTGTAAGTTGTCTTAAACGCATTTCAACAATGGCACGCGATTGTATTTCACTTAAAGAGAAACGTTCCATCAAACTTGTGCGAGCTTCGTCGGGTGTTTTCGACCCACGGATAATTGCAATTACTTCGTCGATATTATCGCTTGCAATAATCAAGCCCTCAAGAATATGTGCACGTTTTTCAGCTTCGGCAAGTTCAAATTGTGTACGACGCACAACCACTTCGTGACGATGCTCTACAAAATATGTTATCAATTGCTTTAATGAAAGCGTGCGCGGACGGCCATGTACCAGTGCAATATTATTGACACTGAAAGAAGATTGTAATGCCGAATATTTGAACAATTTGTTGAGAACAACATTGGAATTGGCATCGCGTTTAATATCTACCACGATACGCATACCTTCACGGTCGCTTTCGTCATTAATATTGGAGATACCCTCTATCTTTTTATCTTCCACCATGTCGGCAATAGCTTTAATAAGCTCGGCCTTGTTCACCATGTATGGAATTTCTGTGACCACGATCTTTTCACGCCCATTTGCTTCGGCTTCGATTTCCACTTTCGAACGGATCACTATACGTCCACGACCGGTTTCGAACGCTTCTCGCACACCGGCATAACCGTAAATGATACCTCCGGTTGGAAAATCGGGAGCTTTTACATATTTAATAAGCTCGTCAATAGTAATCTCATTATTATCAATATATGCAATAGTAGCATCGATGATTTCCGATAAATTATGAGGTGGCATATTGGTAGCCATACCAACGGCAATACCCGAAGCTCCATTAACTAAAAGGTTAGGTATACGTGTTGGTAATACAGTCGGTTCCTGAAGAGATTCGTCGAAGTTTGGTTGAAAATTAACCGTATTCTTATCAATATCGACAAGCATTTCTTCAGCAATCTTTTGCAAACGACACTCAGTATAACGCATAGCTGCTGGTGAGTCACCGTCTACAGATCCAAAGTTACCCTGACCGTCAACCATCATATAACGCATGGACCATGACTGAGCAAGACGAACCATAGCAAAGTAGACAGAAGAGTCGCCATGCGGGTGGTACTTACCCAAAACTTCACCGACAATTCTCGCTGATTTTTTATATGGCTTGTTGGCATTCACACCCAACTCGTTCATGGCATACAAAATACGGCGGTGAACCGGCTTAAAGCCATCTCTAACATCGGGTAAGGCACGCGAAACAATCACAGACATCGAATAATCGATGTATGATGATTTCATTTCCTCCTCGATATTAACTTTTATAATTCTATCGTTATCAATCATTTAAAATGCAAAATTTGATTTTATTCACTCTGCTTCAAAAAGCGCACTAAGTTACACTTTTTTGTACGTACCGCCAAACCTTTAGGATTTATTTATTAACAATCTAATCGTTTTGAAACCCTTATTTTGCCTCATTTTAATTCTCTCCAGATGGCACAATTGCGTAAGCTTAACTCCGGTCTGATATCAGGCGGGAAAATACCATACAACGAAGAACCGGAACCAGACATTGATGCATAAAGAGCTCCTTGCTTGTAAAGAAGAGCTTTCAAATCGTTCAATTCCGGATGCTTAGCAAAAACAGATTGTTCAAAATCATTTACCACAACATCTTTCCATTCTTCAACAGGCAAAACAATCAATGTTTTAAGAGACTCCTCCGGTTTATGAGGCTTCACGTTAGAATAGGCTTCTGCTGTTGGCACTGCAACATCCGGTTTAATGACAACAAAATGATTTTGTCCCAGATTTACATCGACCGGCTCAAGAATATCTCCTATGCCGGTAGCAAAAACCGGACGGTTATAAATAAAAAAAGGACAGTCAGCTCCCAATCGAACTGCATAACTTGCCAGTTCATCCTCCGAGACATGCAGTTCGTAAAATTTATTCAACAACGATAACATGAAAGCACCGTCAGCAGAACCACCACCCAATCCTGCTCCAAATGGAATGTTTTTCTGCAGAGAAACAGACAACTCTCCGATCTCATAATCCTCACGCAACAAACGAAGCGCTTTCATGACCAGATTTTTCTCCGGGTCTCCGTCAATTGCAATACCTGAAATCGTCAGACTAGTTGCATCCGAAGGCACTATTTCCAGTGCATCTTTCCATCCTATCGGGTAAAAAATTGTTTCAATATTATGGTAGCCATCCGGTCGTTTTTCTACGATATTCAGACCGAGGTTTATTTTGGCATTCGGGAAAGTAATCATGAGTATTTTGTATAAATAGTGTACAAAAATAACCAACAGTTCTATGCCTGCAAAATAAAATTTTCACCAAGTCGAAAGTTATCAACACCCGTTCAAAACTATTTACGCCAAACTATATTCCCTGACTAAGATTTTTCGTAATTTTGAACCCCAATTTTGAAACTAAAGAATGGAAACTAACACAAAGAATTCTAGAAGAAAAGCTCATTCCAATAACTTTATCCCGACTGCAAATGAATACGGAAAACTCCCGCCACAGGCTGTCGAGCTGGAAGAAGACGTGTTGGGAGCCATTATGCTTGAAAAGGATGCCTACTCTATTGTAAGCGATATTTTGCGTCCGGAATGTTTTTACAAAGACACACATGTTAAAATATTTACCGCAATAGTCGACCTTGCCATTAAGCAGGAACCGATAGACATGCACACCGTTACCGAGCAATTGCGAAAGAACGGTCAACTGGACGAAGTAGGCGGAGCGTACTACATCACTATGCTGACGGCGAAAGTGGCTTCAGCAGCACACATCGAATTTCACGCCCGCATTATTGCACAAAAATATCTTGCCCGTGAATTAATTCGCGTTTCAAGCGAAATCCAAAGCAAAGCTTTTGACGAACGCACCGACGTAGACGACCTGATGCAGGAAGCCGAAGGGATGCTTTTCAAAGTGTCACAACAGAATGTCAAGAAAGATGTTGTCCAAATCAATCCTGTTATTGATGAAGCAATCAAACGTATTCAGGCCGCAGCAAATCGTCCTGAAGGATTAAGTGGCGTGCAAACAGGTTTCCATGCCCTCGATAAAGTGACTTCCGGATGGCAACGCTCCGACCTTATCATCATTGCTGCACGTCCTGCTATGGGTAAAACGGCGTTCGTCCTTTCGATGACAAAAAATATGGCTGTTGACTACAACACTCCGGTAGCAATGTTTTCGTTGGAAATGTCCAACGTTCAGCTGGTAAACCGTTTACTAATGAACGTTTGTGAAATTGAAGGTGAAAAGATAAAGAACGGCCAGTTGGCTCCTTACGAATGGGAACAACTTGACTACCGTCTTAAAAAGCTAATCGATGCTCCGATTTATCTGGACGATACGCCAAGCTTATCTGTATTCGAACTCCGAACAAAGGCTCGTCGATTGGTAAAAGAGCACAACGTCAAAATTCTGCTCATTGACTACTTGCAGCTTATGAATGCAAGTGGAATGAACTTCGGTAGCCGCGAGCAGGAAGTAAGTATGATTTCGCGTTCATTAAAAGGACTTGCCAAAGAGCTGGACATTCCGATCATTGCGCTTTCGCAGTTGAATCGTAGTGTGGAAGGACGTGCCGGAAATGAAGGTAAGCGTCCTCAGTTGTCCGACTTGCGTGAATCGGGAGCTATTGAACAGGATGCGGATATGGTTTGTTTCATCCACCGTCCCGAATATTACAAGATAACGGAAGATGCCCAGGGAAATTCACTGTTGGGTATTGCTGAAATTATCATTGCCAAACACCGTAATGGTGCAACCGACGACGTACAACTCCGGTTCAAAGGACAGTACGCCAAGTTTATGAATCGTGACGACGAAGAACAGGACGAATATAAAGGATTCGTATCAAAAATCAGCAACGAAGATTCATTCAATCAACAAGCAGCACCTGCTATGCCTGATTTCCCGACACCACCTCCATTTTTAAGCGGGTCAGGCAACGATGTTCCTTTCTGATAATCTATTCATTCCATAAAAAAAGCATTGTCCATTACAGGACAATGCTCACTTCCTTAAAGGCGAAGGTTCGTTGCGTTCCCTTCTCTGTTTGCAACACCAAATGCCCACTTGGCAGAACATCCTCAATACTGGCCTTAAAGATTTCATCATTTGCCCGATATTCATGCAAGCCGTCGTGACGGTAAAGTGCAGTCTTATAATCTTCATCAAAGCAATTCAATTCCTCCCGCAACAGCTGAATATAGAGCATATAGATACGCTTTACAATCCGCTTCAAAAGATCTTCTCTATCGTATGTTTTACCCGTTATTTGCCTTAGAGAAACAGGATTAGGAGCATTACTCACAAAAGATTCCTGATTAACGTTCAGTCCAATTCCAATCACACAATATTGAATATTGGAACCGCACAAGTCATTCTCAATCAGGATTCCCGCAATTTTTTTATTCCGCCAGTAAATATCATTAGGCCATTTAATAAAAACGTCGTCGATTTCTTCTTTCAATACACCAGCGACAGCCAGCGATACCATTTTAGACAGTACAAATTGTTGGTTAGCTTCAATACTACTCGGAAACAGCAACATACTGAACAATAAATTTTCACCATCTTCCGATTCCCATACATTGCCCACTTGTCCCCGACCTTTGGTCTGATAATCGGCGCTCACTACCATACCTTCCGACAATTGTTCCCGGCTAGAAACGAGCAACTCCCGAAGATAGTTGTTAGTTGAAACAGTTTCCCGAAGGCGAATAATATTGAACATTTGCAATTCTTTTTATCTCAATTAATTTCAGTTATAACAAGTAAACATGAACATTGCTCATTTTACCGAACACAAATATAGAAATTATTACTCCGCATTATCACGTAAAAGATTATAACAAAATTAGAAATGAAGTTAAATGAAGATTTATACGATTTTCAACCATTAAACACAACTTGCTTATTCAGTAAACTTTTGAGCTTGTAAAACTTCAAGGAAGCCTTCAAACGCAATTATTATTCGGTTTTAGAAACATAAGACAGATACAACATACCATTATGTAAAAAATGGACGCAAGAACATACAAAATTGTAGGCTTCTTATTTATTCACACTGCCCAATACAAACAAATATCATTGATATTAAGCACAATATATCGTCTGGCACAACAATTGCATCTGATTTAAAGTACTGAAACGAAATTATTCTAGTTATGTCTCTTCAAAATGCTTTAATTTTCATTCGGAATGTAAACAAACACGCTCCTTTGCGGAAAGCGTGCTACAAATGTCGTTCTAAGGCAGATCTTCTTGAACTGCTTCACAACGAAGGTATCGGTTTTACCGAAATTGAATTTGAAGAAGCTGTTACCATGTCGTTATTCAAATGTCAGACCTATGACGAAGCTGACGAGGTAAAACAAACAGAATTATGGTTCCATTTATTTGCTTAAACTATTATGACAACAGAAATGATGAGTGAAGCTGCATTATTGCCTGAAGATAAAATCGAGTTCTACGAACTTGAAAAAGTTCGGTTTGTCGTTAAAGACGGAACCGGACTTGATATTGCATACGCTTACGAAGATTTGGTATTTTCCGACCATGCATTGTTCATCATCCAATTTGACGGACAATCAACGAATAGCTGGAATTGTTGGTTCAATCACGAATGCAATGCTCCCGACAGGCTTGCTCTGTTGCGATCATTGGCAACATCGGCTAATCTAAACAATGTACAGCTTACATACAAAGGCACTTATGAAATCACCCAACCTGAAGGCAAAGAAGAAATTATTGTAAAATTCACCGAAATATAAAGCTTCTTCATTGAAAAAAAACCAGCGAAAACGCACAATTTTCAATGATCACAGCTTCTTGGTATTCAAATATTTTTTCACCTCACTTGCAACAAGTTGTGCTGCATATCCGTTCCAGTGCGAATCATCGGAATGATACAGTAAAGAACCTTTACTGCGTTCATAATTGTAAAGAGGAAGCACATTTAGAGTCGTTATGCCCTCGTTCTTAAGAAGAGAATCAAGCCGGAATAAAAAATCCGGCTGCGTTGGGAATGGCACCAGATCGTAATAAACTGTTTCTTTGTTTGGCATTGGCAAGAACAAGAATTCGATTTGTTGAGAGTCGCAATATTTCTTGTAAGAAACCAACGCTTTGGTTACAGATTTCAGCCGTGCATCAGCTTTTGCCACCGACTTTTTCCCCTGCAAAAACAACATGTGATGATCTACCGGTGAGACCAGTCCTCTCCCCTGCTGCTTATTAATACGAGCCTGTGCCCAACGGATATTATAAAAACGAGTCAGCCGATCGTAAAAAGCATCAAAACCAGTCAATCCATATAATTTTCGCTTCACATTATACGAAGCGGTATTGAGATCAAAAGGCCGACTCATCTCTCCGGTTACTGGCTTCGGCACATTACGTTCCACCATCGAAAAGATAAGTAATTTTGGTTTATGCATGATACCGTTTTGAATCAGATAAATCATATCGTCAAGCGTGGAAGGTGCCATACTATATATCCGTAATTTTCCTCCGGTCAGGTTCATTAAGCGTGCTGTCAAGGTCTCATCCTGACTCAAGCCGGTACCTGCCACAAATGAATCGCCAATAATCAGCACATCCGGGTTTGCTATAAAATGATCATTTCGGAACCCCCACTCGTCTGTTTTCCACACTACTTTTTTATTCACAGCTTCTCCCGTATGGTGTCCCAAATCTCCCTGTTCGGTCATATCGAGCGTTGTATTCGGATAAAACGGTCCCACGCGTGGAATCTGGCTCGAATAGAGCAAGCTCTCCCAAAGTCGGTAAGTAAAGAAATTTGGAGGCAAAACAAAGGCCTCTGTGATCCAGAAAAGCAGTATAGGAGAAGTAAACAGTAGAAACTTCTTCAGGAAACGTTTCATTTGCGGCTGCATCATATACTCTTAAAATTGAAAATAAATAAAATGTTGGCCGCTACCTCTGAATAATATAATCACGATAAAGATGGCATAATAAAGACTCCAGCGCCATGCCTTATGCCAATCGCCGGCAACGCCACCCAAAGCGTACGGATACTCTCTTCCTCGCCATTCGACGGCAAAAAAGAAAAGCACAAAAACAATTGTCAACCAGGGCCATACCTGAGGTAAAGAAAATAACGATTTACTGAAAATTCCACTCAAATAAGAAAATGCATGACCCATATCCTCGGCACGAAAGAATATCCAGGCAAAAACCGCCAGTGCGAAAGTTAAAAGCATTTCTCCGGCTTCACGCAATGATGGCAATATTTTCCCTTTTGCCACAACATCAATATGGTTACGATTCATTTTGAACACTACCAAAGGCATCATAAATAATGCATTCAGTGCGCCCCAGACGATAAACGTCCAGTTGGCTCCATGCCAAAATCCGCTCACTACAAAAATGATGAAGGTATTTCGGATTTTCGCCCACATTCCACCCCTGCTGCCTCCCAACGGAATATAGAGATAATCGCGAAACCACGAGGAAAGGGATATATGCCAGCGACGCCAGAATTCGGCAATGTCGCGCGAAAAATAGGGATAGGCAAAATTTCGAAGCAGTTCAAAACCAAGCAAACGGGCTGTTCCCAACGCGATATCGGTATATCCCGAAAAATCGCCGTAAATCTGTATCGCAAAAAAGACGGCACCTACTACCAATGTACTTCCCGAGTACGCTTCGGAATGGGTGAAAATCTGATTGGCATATTGCGCACAATTATCGGCAATCACCATTTTCTTGAACAGTCCCCAAAGAATTTGTTTCAACCCATCCACTGCCCGATCGTAATTGAATTCGCGTGGTCGCGACACCTGAGGCAAAAGGTGGGTAGCCCGCTCAATTGGTCCTGCAATTAATAATGGAAAGAACGAAACAAAAAGCGAATAGTCAACAAAGTTACGGGTAGGCTTTATCTTGTCGTTGTAAATATCAAAAATATAGGACAGTCCGTGAAACGTGTAAAACGATATCCCGACAGGAAGAATAATATTGAGAGAAGAGATTTCAGTAGCAAAACCTGCCGTTTTCAATAAATCCGACAGTGATTCGGCAAAAAAATTATAGTATTTAAAAAAGCCGAGCAATCCCAGATTAATCGCGACACCCGACCACAACCAAATTTTCCGTCCTTTCCTTGGTTCTGTTTTATGAATCTGCAAGCCGGTAATGTAACAAAGAAAGGTAGATAGCGCCAACAGAGAAAGAAATCTGATATCCCAACAACTATAAAAATAGTAGCTGGCTATCATCAGAAGCCAGTTTTGTCCTTTCAGTGATTTTCGGGCAGGAAACCAGTAAAGCAAAAATACAATGCAAAAAAAGAACGCGAAGTCTATCGAGTTAAATAGCATATCAAACTATAAAAAAAGCACTGATAATAACAGAAAAAGCATCACCCACAGCGAGCGATGCTTTTATATTGAAAAGTATAATATTAGTCTAAAACGGTAACCCAGCCATGAGTATCAGGCTCATCACCATACTGAATGGCTCGCAAATGTTCATACAATTTCCTTGAAATCGGTCCCGGAGTACCATCTTTAGAGATGACATACGATTTATTTTGATCTACATCATCGATACGGGAAATAGGGCTGATAACAGCAGCTGTACCACATTGACCGGCTTCTTCAAAAGTTCCCAGTTCTTCTTCCGGGATTTGACGACGTTCAACTGTCATACCCATGTCTTTTGCCAGTTGCATCAGACTTTTATTGGTAATAGACGGAAGTATAGATGTCGATTCCGGAGTAACGTATGTATTTTGCTTGATTCCGAAGAAATTGGCAGGGCCGCATTCATCAACATATTTCTTTTCTTTTGCGTCAAGATAAAGAACAGACGAATAACCCATTGAGTGAGCTTTTTCACCAGCGACAAGACTGGCTGCGTAATTACCACCAACCTTAAACGTACCGGTTCCAAGTGGAGCTGCACGGTCAAATTGACGAAGAATAACTACCGGAGTTGTTTGGAAACCACCTTTAAAATATGGTCCAACGGGAGTTACAAATATCATGAACAAATATTCATTGGAAGGCTTCACACCAACCTGAGCGCTCGTACCAATCAATAAAGGACGAATATAAAGAGACGCTCCGCTTTCATAAGGAGGTACAAAACGCTCATTCAATTTTACCACTCGTTTCACTGCCTCTTCGAATTTCTCAATTGGCAACTTCGCCATCATGATACCATCTGATGTAGCTTGCAGACGTTTCGCGTTTTCCTCAATACGGAAAATACGAATTTTACCATCTTTACCGCGAAATGCTTTCAAACCCTCAAAGGCCTCTTGTCCGTAGTGCAGACAAGTTGCTGCCATGTGCAACGTAATAGTAGAGTCGGTTGTTTCTTCAATTTCTCCCCATTGGCCATCTTTGTAAGTACAACGAACATTATAATCCGTTGGCATATAACCAAATGAAAGTTCCGACCAGTTAATTGAATCCATAATTATATTTGTACTGAAAATTTTTTCACAAAGGTATCATTTATTTAGTGTAGAACAATGAAAATCTGAATTAATTGACAAAAAAAGAGCTCTCAAACAGAACAATGCAATTTTTATCTTTCAACTGAAAATAATCCCAGGTTCCTTGTGATGCATCCGATGAAAAAAATTACTTTTGCATACAAAACAGGACAATCTGTTTCAAAACGCACTAATTTTATTCTCAACTCTTTAACTGAGACGAAGCATTATTGTTTTTCACAAAAGAGGCAACAAAACGGCTTCCATAACCCTCTTTCAAAATATTGAACTATGCGCCAATACTCAATCATCGGTTTGGTTCTTTTCTTTTTTTCTCTTTCTGTTAATGCACAAACCATAGCTGAAGGCCAAAGCCTGCTCAATAGCCAGAGATATTCCGAAGCCTCACGGGTTTTCGGAAATATTCTCAAAAAACGCCCCAATGATGGTGCGGCAAACTATGGATATGGCCAGTGTCAAAACAAACTGGGAAATAAAGAGGAGGCTATCACATCCTTACAAATCGCTGTTAATAAAAAAATAACAGCTGCCTATCCTTTGTTGTGCGAATTGTGTTTTGAACAATATCATTTTGAAGAAGCAGTTTCTAATATTGAAGCATACCTTGCTTTACCCAAAACGACACAGGCAGAAGCTGCAAAGCTTAACAAACTACTTGAAAAAGCCAAAATCGGAGCGCAGTTATTACAACACGTAGAATCCATTACTATTGTCGACAGCATGCAGGTTGCCAAAAATGAATTCTACAAATACTACTCAATGGGAAAAGATCTTGGCACTATAATACCTTCAAAGCAAATTCGCAAAACTGCTCCCGATGGCGCCCTGGCTTATAAATCACAACGCGGCGATCGAGTTGTTTTTGCAGACAGCTTGAAGCACAAGCTCGGTCTATACGGCACTTTTCAAATGATTGACTCCTGGAGCGAGCCAATACCTCTGAGCGACCAGGTAAACGGAACTGGCAGTGTTATTAATTATCCGTTTGTTTCATCCGACGGAGTTACGCTCTATTTTGCAGCGCAAGGCGCTAATTCGCTGGGAGGATACGATCTGTTCATCACCCGCTTCAACTCAAAAGACAACAATTATTACGCTCCACAAAACTTAGGATTTCCATTCAATTCTACTGCAAATGACTATTTGATGGTTGTTGATGAGATTAATAATCTTGGCTGGTTTGCCACGGACCGTTCGCAACCGGAAGGGAAAGTAATGATTTACAAGTATCTAACCAATCCGGAGAAAAAGCTGATACAGAGTTCCGACACTAATTACCTGCGACTTGCAGCTCAATTGAAAAGTTACAAAAAAGGCAAAGCAACTAAAACGAACACCCGCACTACAATAGAACAGGATGCTCCTGCTACCGTCAAGCCCTCTATGGGATTCAGGGTCAATGACACTATTAGCTACACATCAATCGACCAGTTTAAAAGTGCTAAAGCCCGTGAAATATATTTACAGGCAGATTCGCTGGAAAAAGCACAAACGAGACTGCAAGGTGAGTTGAACCAACAGCGTTCGGCCTATGGCGCCACCGAATCAGCTGAAGAAAGAAGTAAAATTCAGCCTGAAATATTACGCCTTGAAAGAGAAGTAAACGGACTGATAAACAAACCTCAAAACCTTTACTTACAAGCCCGGCAAACAGAGCTTGAAGCACTTAGCGAAAAACGATAACTCCAGAAATGGAATTTACCAATAAAGTCATATCTTATATTACAACCCATCAACTT
Organism: Paludibacter jiangxiensis; assembly: GCF_001618385.1. Taxonomy (NCBI): domain Bacteria; kingdom Pseudomonadati; phylum Bacteroidota; class Bacteroidia; order Bacteroidales; family Paludibacteraceae; genus Paludibacter; species Paludibacter jiangxiensis. The sequence continues at coordinate 567,524 of NZ_BDCR01000004.1, forward strand.
TGCAAAGAAGGTGCAAAGCTGGTTGTGGGTGTTAGCGGCGGAGCCGATTCCGTCGCGTTGCTTCACGTTTTGCATAATACCGGTTATAAATGTATCGTTGCTCACTGTAATTTCCATTTACGTGGAGTTGAATCTGATGCTGACGAAACTTTTGTAAGAGATTTAGCCGACAAATGGCATATTCCTTTTTTTTCAACATCATTCGATACTAAGACATTCGCCAAAGAAAACGGAATTTCAATTGAAATGGCAGCACGCGATCTCAGGTATGAATGGTTTGCAACATTAAAAAAAGAGCAAAACGCAGATGCAATTGCTATTGCCCACCACCTTGATGACTCAATTGAAACTTTCTTCATCAACCTTTCGAGAGGCACCGGATTGCGTGGACTATTGGGAATTCAACCTAAGCAAGGCTACGTTATACGACCGTTCCTATCCGTTTCCAGAGATGAAATAAATAATTACATATCTGCCAATAACTTACGGTCACGAATGGACCTTTCGAATTTTGACCAATTAATCATTCGCAACAAGATCCGACATTCATTGATTCCGGTGTTTGAATCTTTCAATCCATCTTTCAGGCAAATAATGGCGGAGAATTTCTCACGGTTAGGAGAACTGAATGAAGTGGCAAATGATCTTATTGAGTCGTTTAGAAAAGATGCTGTGATTGATCATGAAGACTATTTTTCAATCTCCATAAGCAAATTGCATAATCAATCCAATGCCCACTATTTTCTATTTGAACTGCTTAAACCGTATAATTTTAATGACGCAACAGTAAACGACATACTGCATCATCTTGATGGAGAATCTGGTAAATCATTCTTTTCTTCAACACACAGAATAATTAAGGACAGGAATCATCTGCTAGTAACGTCTTCTATAGCTGCCGATAATTCAAGTTATTTGATACCAGAAGGAACATCAAGCATAGACAAACCGATCAACCTTTATTTATCACAACCGATCAGTATTGAACCTGCCAGCATTGTAAAAAACAGCAATATTGCCTGTATTGATTTTGAAAAGCTTACTTTTCCGCTTAAAATAAGACGCCCGAAAGAGGGAGACTTCTTTTATCCCCTGGGAATGACTGGCAAAAAAAAAATAAGCGATTTTTTTATCGACAAAAAACTCAATCTGCTTGAAAAAGAAAATTGTTGGCTTCTAACATCTGAAGATCAGATTGTTTGGGTTATTGGATATCGTATCGACGATCGTTTTAAAATCGACGATAATTCAAAAAAAATGATAAAAATCAGTTTATCAAAAGATATTGTGTGATTTATAAAAAATATATATCTTTGCATCGCAAAACTTCACGAGCTACTTCGTCTTTTGTACCTATCATACACTATAATCCCATTTCAATTTACAAAAATACTTCCGGACTCTTAACGATTCCGATATTAGAATTGCTTGTGTGCTCAGCACAAAATTACCACAAACAAAAATATGTATAACATTCTAGAACTAAGAGAAAAAGATCTTGCTGACCTGAAAGCTATTGCCAACGACATGCAGATTAAACGCTTCGAATCGTTGTCAAAAGATGAACTGGTCTACAGGATTCTTGATGAACAAGCTATTACCAAAGCCGCAGAAAAAAAAGGTGAGGTAAAAGATGGTGATGATGCAAAAAAACGAAGAACACGTATGAAAAGCAACAACAAACCAGTTGCCGGAAGTAGCGGGGAATCACAAAAAACTGCATCTCCTGCACAACCAACTCCCTCCCCTAAAAAAGAAATTTCTGTTGCTACATCTTCATCCTCTCCAAAGCAAGAGATTTCAAAGGAAACAACAACTCCTCAAAATCAAAAACCGAAACAACAGCAAAAGCCGAAAAATCAACAACCTAAGCAGGATACGCCTAAGCCAGCACCTGTTTCTGCAAAACAACCGGTAAAAGACACTTCGGAGATTGTCGCTGAAAGCACGCCCGAAGAGCCAGAATTTTCTCCGATAGTGGAAGTTGCTTTGCCTCAAGAGCCTCAGGCTGTTGAAGCCCCTGTTGTCACTAATAAAAATCAGCAAAACAGGCAACAACGCCCACAAAATAGCAACAATAATTCTAATCAGAATTATCAGAATCAAAACAATCAGAACAACCAGAAAAAACAAAGCGAACCGACCGAAAAGCCTTACGAATTTGAGGGTATTCTTACCGGATCCGGGGTATTTGAACCAATGCAGGATGGCTATGGTTTTCTGCGTTCTCCTGATTATAACTATTTCACTTCACCTGACGACATCTATGTTTCTCAGTCGCAAATAAAGCTTTTTGGTCTTAAAAAAGGAGATACAGTCGAAGGCGCAATTCGCCCTCCAAAAGAAGGTGAAAAGTACTTCCCGCTTATAAAGGTTACGAAAATCAACGGACGTACTCCCGAATTTGTGCGCGATCGTTTGGCATTCGACCACCTTACTCCTCTTTTCCCGGATGAAAAATTCAAACTGACAACCAGCAAAAATGATCCTCTTTCGGTTCGTGTTGTCGATTTATTTTCACCTATCGGTAAAGGCCAACGTGGATTGATTGTAGCTCAGCCGAAAACCGGTAAAACTATATTACTAAAGGACATTGCAAACGCAATATCAGCGAACCATCCTGAAGTTTACATGATTGTACTTCTCATCGACGAACGTCCTGAAGAAGTAACCGACATGGAACGCAGCGTAAATGCCGAAGTGATTGCTTCTACATTCGACGAACCGGCAGAACGCCATGTAAAAGTAGCCGACATTGTTCTTGAAAAAGCAAAACGTTTGGTAGAATGTGGCCACGATGTTGTAATCTTACTGGACTCTATAACCCGTTTGGCACGTGCTTATAACACCGTAGCGCCAGCTTCCGGAAAAGTTTTGTCCGGTGGTGTTGACGCAAATGCGCTTCACAAACCGAAACGTTTCTTTGGAGCTGCCCGTAATATTGAAAACGGAGGCAGCCTTACTATTATTGCTACGGCTCTTACAGAAACCGGTTCGAAAATGGACGATGTGATCTTTGAAGAATTCAAAGGAACTGGTAATATGGAATTACAGCTCGATCGTAAGTTGTCGAACAAACGTATTTTCCCTGCTGTAGACATTATGTCTTCAAGCACCCGGCGCGACGATTTGCTTCACGATGCTGAGACGCTCAACAGAATGTGGATTTTGCGGAAATATCTTTCCGACATGAACCCTGTTGAAGCAATGGAATTTTTGAAAGAACGTCTCGAACGTACAGAAACTAATGAAGAATTTCTGGCGACAATGAACGGATAATTCAAAATTATACAATGTATAAATAACAGAGCATCAAGACTCAAGCTTGTCTTATGCTCTGTTGTTGTTTAAAAGCCGTCCCATGCCACTACCTTACAACGATTACACAACACGACTCCGGGAAATATTAGGTGTTCGTGTTCAGAAAATTTCTATTAATGCCGGCTTTACATGTCCAAACCGCGACGGAAAAGTAGGGACTGGGGGTTGCACATACTGCAACAATCAAACTTTTAATCCTGAATATTGTATGCAGGATAAAAGTGTAACTCAACAAATAACTGAAGGCATTTTGTTTTTCAGGAAAAAGCACGAAGAGCAAAAGTTTCTGGCATATTTTCAGGCCTATACCAATACCTATGGTGAACTCTGCCATTTAATCCGTCTATACGAAGAAGCGTTAGCTTATCCTGATGTGATCGGCCTTGTAATTGGCACCAGACCTGACTGCGTTAATGAAGAACTTCTCGATTATTTTCAAAAGCTATCCCGCAAATGCTACGTAATGATTGAATACGGGGTGGAGTCTACCTGCGATAAAACGCTCAATTTTATCAATCGCGGTCACTCCTTCGAAAGTGCGCAAAATGCCATTCGCGCAACTGCGGAACGAGGCATATATACTGCCGCGCACCTTATACTGGGACTTCCCGGCGAAGACCGGACTACCTTACTTTCACATGCCCTGCACTTATCAAAACTACCGCTTACCGCTATTAAACTGCATCAGCTCCAGCTAATAAAAGGGACAACAATGGCTCAACAATACATAAAACATCCGGAATGGTTTCGTCTGTTTTCTGTTGATGAGTATATTGATTTGTGTATTGATTTTCTGGAATTGCTTCATCCTGATATATCTATCGAACGGTTCACTTCCCTGTCTCCCTCCCGTTTACTTTTAGCTCCAGATTGGAAAGTAAAGAATTACGAATTTGTTGTTAAATTGCAACGCCGAATGAAAGAAAGAGATACCCAGCAGGGAAAATTGTACCATGCTCTTATATAATTTCCCGAAAACAAAATTTTCACTAAATTTGTTCCGCCAAAAATTAATAACCATTTAATTCATTCTGAATGTACCGTTCCCTGTGCTTGCTTTTTATGTATGCACTGTTAGTCGTGTCATGTAGTCATTCTACACATGAACAGAAGCTTCTACTTTCCCGGGCTGACAGTCTTATGCAAATAAAGCCTGACAGTGCTCTCTATCTATTAAAAAAAATCACCAACTATAAACAACTTGCAAATGGAGACAAAGCATGGTTTGCTGTACTTTGGAATAAAGCTCTTTTAAAAAATGACATAGAAGTTTCGTCTGACACTTTAATCCGTTACGCAACAAATCATTATGGAAAAGATGACCCTATAAATGCCGGATATGCATGGTATTTATTATCAAGGTGCGAAAAAAGCAAGGGAAATGCACAAGGAGAAGCCGATGCCTTATTCAAAGCTCAGGAATATGCCATTTACAGTAAAAACCTTAAACTTCAGGCTTGCGTGTGGGATGCAAAATCATTAATGTATAAGAGTCAGCACAAACTGGACAGCATGTATCACTATGCAAATCTGGCTTATTTGGCGTTTCAAAAACAAAAAGATACTCGTAATGCGGTTGTTTGTTTATTAAATATGGGAATAAACAGCTCTATGTCAAAACGGCTGGATAGAGCGTTAGCTTATTATCTAAAAGCAGAGGAACTTGCGAAACACACCAATGAACCTCTTTTATTATCTTCTGCATATACCCAACTATGCTATACTTACTATCAAATGGGCAACTACCCAAGAGCTCTTCAATATTCACGCTTATCCACAAAAACATCAGACTACTATGATTATAACAAATGGATAAACATGGCTTCAATTTATATTAAAACAGGGGCATTAGACTCTGCGCATTACTATTTATCCAAGGGTTCACCTTCTGTGGATAGAATCAAATTCTACTATGAATTATGGGAAACCCTGCATGAAAAGCGCGGAGATTTCAAAAGTGCCCTTATTTACGAAAAGAAATACGCATTTATCCTTGATTCTCTGAATCAAAAATCTCTCTCTGAGAGTTTTGCCGGATTAGAAAAAAAGTACAACTATCAAAAATACCAAACTGAAAATCAGTCTCTCACTATCAACAATCAAAGAAAAAATATTCTGATTCTCGTTTTACTTCTTCTTTTGAGCAGTGTCGCCATGTTATTCTTCATCTTCAAAAATCGTCAACATCGCAAATTATTGACTCAACAACGGCTTTTAACATCTAAAGAAGAAGCTCTTGTAAAAAAAGAACAGGAAAAAAACACCATTCTCGCAAAACAGTTTGACATACAACAAAATGCCCTGAAAGCGATTAGCCTGTTGAAGCAAAATGCATCTACTTTCATTAAGGCAGATGATGTCTTCAAAGATACCAAAACAAAAAAAGAATTTGTTACCCAACAAAACGAAGCCCTCTCTGCTCTTTATAAAAACACTATCGAGAATGTAGACCTGCTTTACAATAATATCTCAAAACGGTTAGCCGCTTCATTTCCAGATTTGCTCGAGAGCGATATTTTAATCTGTTGCCTGCTGCTGGCCGGATTCGATAATATCTCTATAGCATCACTTTTAGATATTCTCCCAAAATCATATAACATGCGGAGAACCATCTTACGCAAGAAGCTCAATATTCCACACGAAGTTAATTTAACCGAATTTCTTGCCAATTTTTAAGCCTGTTTTTCCCTTGCAAAAATGGCCTATTTTATCAATAGGTATCTGTAAAAGACAAATATCCCATGTATATCATTAAAATACTGTACATTATGAATTATGTAATAATTCTTAAATAGGTATGCGATTTTTGTCGTTTTTTAATGAAATATCAACGAATAACCAATAATTTTACAGAAACAATAATCATTAATTTGTTTATGAAAACAATACAGACATTACGTTTTGTTCTTCTCACCCTAACCTTCGGATGTTTCAAAGGCGCGGTCGTTTTTGGTGGTGGAGATGATGATCCTACTAATCCTCCGATAAAACCCTGAGGATATTTAATTACATTCAATAATCATAGAGAAATTTAAAGAGTTTTTTTCAAGACATTATTCCCAATAATCTTTGCTCTTATCAGAGTTTTGGTTATTAGATTTTGGTTAGTGTAGGCGGGATCGACGAGACGTCGCTCCTGCTACCTTCCAAAAACCAGGCAACGCGTTCATGAAAGCAGAATGTGAACAGACAATTAATGCAAACTGACGATCGTTTTGCCTAAAATGAAAAGAGGTAAAAATCAGAAATGTCATCCTGATTCTTAGCTTCTTTTTGTTTATGTATACAGTGACGGGAATCTTATTAATTTATGCTGAATTATAAAAGATAATTGGCATCTTCTCAAGCACATCTCATAAATATGACTGAAAATATTGGGAAAAGTCAGCTTTTCCATGCAACTGATGAAAGCTGCATATTTAGAATTATTGTGGAGAGTGAATACGGACATATTGTCTATAACTCGTCCATAGAAAATATTCTAAATGAAATTCATCTTGATTTTGACACTTCACTATGGAGTAAAGGGATACACCTGCTTAAACTACTGAATAATAACAAATTGATTTATCAAACACTAATCTACAAAAATATCAACCAAGACACTCTTTGCATCAAAATACCAATAAAAAAAACAGAATAAAAAATGACCTGATGGATAACTCCACCAGGCCATTTAAGCATAAACAGTGTCTATTAATAAAAAAGAACCGTCACCTTAATCGGATTTTGTAGTTCCTGATTCCATTTTTTTACATAATCAAAGAAGTTTTTTGACTGTTTAAAACCACCTTCCTCCTGCTCCCAAGCCGAGGTAATATGGTATGTAAAGTCCCTTCCTTCAAGCAAGAGTAATAAATTATCTTTGTCCTGAGTTGACTCTTTTAATGTTGCAAGAGGAACAGACACTGCCAATCCTACAGTTTGAGGTTTAGTTCTCGGATTGTCTGTCACAGGATACTGCAGACCAGTTCCCCATATAGCCACAGCTCCTTTTGCGTCTGTCATTTTCTCCGAAGCATCAAAAAATGTTTGAACACCTGTACACAACGTTGTTGGTAGATTTTGCATAACCTGCACCTCTATATCCCGGTGATCCGCATAAATAATATAGCGTTGTTTAAGGTCAATAGATTTGCCCTGATACTGCCATCCATCGGCTTCCATTTCAATTATTGAACGCACAGGACCACTCACGACAACACGGCCTGTACGATTGCTCACAGGAGAAATATGAGTCGCTTTTGCACCATCCCATCCTTTCAGGGTTCCACAACCGGCTGTAGCTTTTACCCACAGTATATCATCTCCATAGCCTTCAGCAATTTGCTTGTCGGTAGGATACCATTTTGTATCCATCAATTCAAGACGATGCTTTTTCTTTCCATACAAATCAACAGTCTGTTTTTCGTCAAAATATAGTCTATAGGCCATATATTCCGACTCAAAAGCAGGTCCATGATGGTGCAAACTTTGATATAGATTCCCTGTCGTTGATGATTCTTCAATAGTTGGAACTATCGTTTTGGTCTGTTTATCTTTTCTCCACATTTGAGCATGTGTTTTCTCTTTAAATTGCTTATAAAGAGAACTATCTGCGGCAACTTTCACCGATACTGTTATTTTTTGCTTTGGTTGCAAATTGACCAGAAAGGCCAATTCATCAGCAGAGCCATCACGGTTCAGGTCATCTAACTGAGACGGTACTTGCTTTTTATTCACAACAACTGCAGCAGATACAACTTTTGCTCCGCTTTTCGCACTTAATTTACTGACAGGCACAACTACAGGAACATTGTTTTGCGCCCATACTGATGGATTTTCTATAGTCACACGAACTATAGATACTGCATGGATACTTACGGCACACATTAAAGCACCAAGCAGCAGAATCGAATTTTTCTTCATTACTAAATTTTATTGATTGGAATCTTTAGGATTTCTTTTGCGGTTTATTTCGTCCCGAAGACGGGCAGCTTCTTCATACTGTTCGTTGGCAATAGCATGTTGCAAGCGTTTTTCGAGCTCTTCAAGCGATGGCTCCTCATAAACTGCCTGATCAGCCTCTTCTGCTACTTCCGCTTCTTTTTCTTCTTCATCCAACGATATGGAATATTGATCGAACAAATCCTGCTCGATGAATATGGGACACGATGCTCTTATTGCCAAAGCAACGGCATCGGATGTTCTGGCGTCAACAACAAGAGTCTTTTCATTACTCAGAAGAAGAAGCTCCGAATGAAATATACCTTTTTCAAAATGGTGAATATTTACCTCCACCAATTCAATCTTAAATCCGGATAACGCATTCAACATCAAGTCATGAGTCATTGGACGTGGGGTTTTTATATTTTGCAATTGCAATGCTATAGATTCCGCCTCTGCATGTCCTATAATCACTGTAATACGACGTTTGCGGCTCTCATCTCCCAAGACCAACGCATAAGTATTGTATTGCGTTTTACTGCTTATAAGACCTTGAATAGTTAATTTAACGCGTGAACTCATAATTGAATTATTAAGTTTAAGCAAACATACTATTTTTTTCGTTGAGTTCTTATCCCAGACTAACGATTTTATCGTTTTGACAAAAAAAATCAGCAGTTTTCCTGGAAAAGCTGCTGATTTTTGCACGAATTTTCTGAGTTATTATTTTTCGTTTCTTTTTTGTACGTTATAATAAATCTTCATTTGGTTGGCAAGAATCTTGGTAAAACCTTTTACATCATCAGCTGACCATGCACGATTTACTTCGCCATATTCTCCAAAATCCGTTTTCATAAGGTCAAACGAGCTTTCAACACCTATCAATGTATAACTGTAAGGACGCAGCTGTATTTTGACAGTGCCGGTTACATTTTGCTGGGTGCTTTCCAAAAACTGCTCCATGTCACGCATTACCGGCTCAAGGTATTGAGCTTCATGCAGGAACATGCCGTACCAGGTGCCCAACTGATCTTTCCAATATTGTTGCCATTTGGTCAGAGTGTGCTTTTCCAGCATTTTATGAGCATTAATGATCAAAAGCGCACCCGCTGCTTCAAACCCCACGCGTCCTTTAATACCGATAATTGTATCTCCGATGTGCATGTCACGACCAATTCCATATGCTGCTCCGGCGGTTTCAACAGCACGAATAGCTTCGATTTTATCCTCGAAAGTCACTCCGTTTACACCACAAATTTCGCCTTTTTTGAAATCAATCGTCAGTAATTCACCATCGTTCTTTGTAATCTGACTTGGATAAGCTTCTTCAGGCAAGGTTTGATCCGATTTTAATGTTTCCTTACCTCCTACGCTGGTTCCCCATAAACCTTTGTTTATAGAGTATTCCATCTTTGTAAAATCTGCCTCATAACCGTGATCTTTCAGATAATTAATCTCATATTCACGGGTAAGGGTCATATCGCGAGTCGGAGTAATAATTTCAATTTCAGGGGCTAAAACCTGAAATGTAAGGTCAAAACGAACCTGATCGTTACCTGCACCGGTACTTCCGTGTGCTACATATTTAGCTCCAATTTTCTTTGCATATTCAATAATTGCAATTGCCTGAAAAATGCGCTCAGAACTTACCGAAATAGGATATGTACCATTACGAAGTACATTCCCGAACACCATATATTTGATGCTCTTTTCATAATATTCCTTGGTAACATCAAGCGTAGCATGAGTAGCTGCTCCAAGTTTAAAGGCACGTTCCTCAATAGTTTTCAGTTCCTTTTCAGAAAAACCTCCTGTATTTGCAATCGCAGTGTGAACTTCATAACCTTTTTCTACCGATAAATACTTGGCACAAAAGGAAGTATCCAAACCACCACTAAATGCCAAAACAACTTTTTCTTTCATTTGTTTATAATTTATTTTTTAACGGTCAAATGGAACTCCATGTTACAACATTAACATCTTGTTGGATATGCTTGAAACACGAGCGTTTCATTATAGTAATATTTTTATCGTATATTCGAAAGCGAAGGATAGTTCGTTATTCTTTTGTTTTTACGTTCACCACCTTCTTGTCGGCCTTCTTTTTGGGCTTTGGAAAAAGCTGAGAGAACACTTTTTTCCATGCACTTTGCGTTTTCTTTTCTGTTGCATGCTCTTCCGGATCATACAGCATACCTGTACACAAGCACATTTTATAGTTATTGCGCTTCAGGATATCAAAATTCACGCAAGCTTCACAACCTTTCCAAAAGGCTTCGTCATGGGTGAGTTCTGAAAAAGTCACAGGTCTGTAACCCAATTCGGAATTGATTTTCATAACCGCCAGTCCTGTTGTTAATCCAAACAATTTTGCATTTGGAAATTTTTCTCTCGACAAGTCAAACGATTTTTTCTTAATCGCTTTTGCCAATCCCTGTCCCCTGAATTTTTCAACAACAATAAGACCTGAATTAGCGACAAATTGCTTATCGCCCCAACTTTCGATGTAGCAAAAACCTGCAAACTCACCATCTTCGGTTAATGCAATTATAGCTTTTCCTTCCAATATCTTCTTTTCAATATATTCGGGCGAACGCTTAGCAATACCGGTTCCTCTTTTTGCGGCTGCTGCACTAATAGTATCCAATATAGTATTTACATACTCTAAATGGCTTTCATTGGCAACCACAATTTCAACTTTTGCTCCTTCTGACATTTTGTATTTTACATTTATAGGAATGAAACTTGATAATAACTCAGGCAGCTACAAACTGCCCTCTGTTTTTCAATGAACATTTGCTTTTTACGTCGTTTTTTCTGCTTTTATTTCAGGAAAAAGCTCTGACAATAGGGAAAGCACTTCTCGTCTGGATGATTTCTCATTAAGAGCCAGAAAAATGGTATCGTCACCCGCAATAGTTCCCAAAATCCGGTTGTCTGCATAATTATCAATACTCCAAGCCAAAGCACTGGCAAAACCGGGACTTGTTTTTATCACTCCCATTGTACCTGTAAAGTCAATAGAAAGGATGCCTCCGGGAATACGGCTTGTTGATTTTGTATTACTTTTTGCGCGGCCATACTCAACCACTTTACTCGAAAGAGAGTAACGGTAACCACTTACAGTCGGAATTTTTGCAACTTTCAGCTGCTTCAAATCACGGGACAACGTGGCCTGAGTCAAATCGAAACCACTTGTTTTCAACACATTCAGCAATTCATCCTGACTGCTGATATTGAAAGAAACGATAATCTCCTTGATTTTGTCTAAACGGTCTTTCTTTCCCATTGTGAATTTTTATTCATTTATGGGCGCAAATTTATACATAAAAAACGAGCAAAGCAAGTCCATTTATATGTTTCAAACAACATTTTGCAAAGTTTTACAATTGACCTGTTTTTCCACATAAATGAAAAAATATAGTTCTATGTATTGCAATGTACTATTTTTTGCATTATCTTTGTACTGTAAAAAGAAATCAACGGAGACACATATCACTTTATTCGATTAAAAATCAAACATTAGAACAACATGAACGCAGATAATGTAAAATCTCAAATGAGAAAAGGCATTCTTGAATATTGCATTCTGTTAATTCTGGACAAAAAGCCATCATATGCTTCAGACATTATCACAGCACTCAAAGAAGCCAAAATCATTGTAGTTGAAGGAACCCTTTATCCGTTACTCACGCGATTAAAGAATAGTGATCTGCTAGCTTATCAGTGGGAAGAATCCACGCAGGGGCCTCCCCGAAAATATTACTCACTAACAGAAAAAGGAGAACTATTCTTACTGGAACTGGAAAAAGCATGGGACGAACTATCCGAAACAATTGAGGCCATCCGTAACAATGCGAACGACTAAAGAATATTTTATCAACACAAGAATTAATTTTGCATATATAAAAAGTCAGCAAGACTAAAAAACTACCGCCATTATGAAAAAGACAATTTCTATCAATCTGAACTGTACTGTTTTCCAAATTGATGAGGATGCATATCAGGCTTTAAGTGAATATCTTGATGCTGTATCCAAGCACTTACAGGAAGAAAACGGACAGTCGGAAATTATGACTGACATTGAAGCCAGAATTGCCGAGCTCTTTACAGAACGGCTCAATAAATCAGGACAAGTGGTTACCATCGAACTCGTCAATGATATAATTGGGATAATGGGACGCCCTTCCGATTATGGAGAAGAAGAACCCGGAACGGAAGAAAAGAAAGAGTCAACTTCGACTTATTATCATTCATCCTCGAAACGCATTTACCGGGATCCCGAAAAAGCACTTTTAGGCGGTGTTTTAAGCGGATTTTCCATATACTTAGGAATTGATGTGGTATGGTTGAGAATTATTTTTGCTCTATTGGTTATTTTCGGAGTTGGAACCGTTATTCCTATCTATCTTGTCCTTTGGATTGTTATCCCCAAAGCAGAAACCACTGCTCAACGCATGGAGATGCAAGGCATTGATGTTACAATTGAAAACATAAAAGCTGAAGCCAACAAGGTAAAAGAACGGTTTCAGGATTATGTGAAACCCGAGAATATTGATAAAAAAAAAGAGCAAATCAAAGCTGAAGCCTACCGTGTAAAAGACAATGTTGAAGGATACGTACGATCAAACGAATTTCAGCACGGAGTTCAAGAGGTCGGTTCAACAGCAAACCGTGTTGCCCGGGGATTTTTCAAAGGCTTATTTGCTTTCATCGCAGGAGTTGTTGGCCTTACTGGTGCCATCATAGTTATGGGGCTGGTGATTGCATTAATACTCTCGCTTATTGAACCATCATGGTTTTTTGTCCATTTCCCGAATGAGGCTGTCAGTGCATGTTTTCTGAGTACCGGCAACATTGCTATGGTGCTTGTGGCTCTTCTGGTTTTAATCGGAGTCCCTGTCTACATGCTATTTTACATTGCCATAAAAGTGCTATCGGGCGACGCACATCTATCTTCTACTTCAAAATGGGTAGCTCTGTTGCTTTGGTTGGCCGGTCTGTTTTTATTGGTAAGCCTCAGTTCTCAATTTGCATATCTGCACTGGTTTACCGACTTACTGTAAAACACACTTTTAATCTCTTGCAACAATGCTATAAACGATCAATGAGCATTGTTGCAAGAGATTTATCTTTATAAATCAATTTGGATAGCACGTTACGCTCAAAGGCCGAATTGAAATTGCAAACTATTTAAGCAATTGCTTTCCCGTCAAAAAATCGCTATTTTTGCATCAAAATTGCAGATATGCGCATTGATATTATCACAGTCCTTCCCGAATTATTAGAAAGTCCTCTGAATCATTCTATTGTAAAACGTGCCCAAGACAACGGTTTAGTTGAAATTGTGGTACATAACCTGCGTGATTATTCGCAGGATAAGAAGCATCACCGTGTGGATGATTATGCATTTGGCGGAGGAGCCGGAATGGTAATGCAGGTGGAGCCGATTTTCAGAGCAATCACAGCACTAAAGGAAGAACGCGACTACGCCGAGATAATTTACACTTCGCCGGATGGGGAAAAATTTGCGCAACCACTGGCCAACAGGCTTTCGATGGGAGGCGATTTACTCATCTTGTGCGGACACTATAAAGGCATTGATCAACGCGTAAGAGATCACCTGATTACCAAAGAAATATCCATCGGAGACTATGTATTAACGGGTGGCGAATTGGCAGCTGCGGTGATGACCGACGCTATCGTTCGCTTAATTCCAGGCGCTATCGGAGACGAACAATCTGCCCTTTCTGATTCATTTCAGGACAACTTACTGGCGCCACCGGTTTATACAAGGCCAGCTGACTTTAATGGCTGGAAAGTGCCGGAAATTCTGCTGTCGGGACATGAAAGAAAGATTCATGAATGGCAATTTCAACAGTCCATGGAAAGAACTAAACGCCTCAGACCGGATCTACTCAACGACTAATGAGTCAATATGTTATTCTATATTTAGGGGTCGTCAATGTGCTTAGCGGCATTTTGTTTTTCTGGGATAAAAGAGCTGCAAGAAACGGGTTAAGACGTGTTCCGGAAATCCGGTTACACCTTTTTGAATTAATGGGCGGAGTGTTTATCAACTGGATACTGATGTACACTATTCGTCATAAAAACAAGAAATTCAGCTATTACGCCGTTACATATCTCCTACTCTTTCTTTGGATAGCAGTAATAATGTACCGGAAAAATATTTTTTTTATAAACGCATAATACCAACACTATGATAAAAACTGGAATAATTGGCGGTGCCGGTTACACAGCCGGAGAATTGCTCAGATTACTTATCAATCACCCGGAGGTGGAAATTACGTTTGTGCACAGCGGGAGTAATGCAGGAAATAAAATCACGGCTGTACACAGCGGTTTGCTCGGAGAAACCGATCTTGTTTTTACCGATAGTCTGGAATTGTTATCCGCGATCGACCTGCTCTTTTTCTGCACGGCACACGGTGACACAAAAAAATTCATAGACAGTCATGAATTGCCTGCAAACCTTAGAATCATTGACTTATCAACTGATTACCGGGCAAAAAGAGATGACCACGATTTTGTGTACGGACTCCCTGAACTTAACCGTGAGGCCATTATCAAAGCTCAACACATCGCCAATCCAGGATGCTTTGCTACTGCTATTCAGTTGGCTGTATTACCCTTAGCACAAAACGGCTCTTTGAACGAAGTGCATGTGAACGCCATTACGGGTTCTACAGGAGCCGGGGTTAAACCAGGTTCTACCACACACTTCAGTTGGAGAAACGACAACATTTCAGTTTACAAAGCATTCGAGCACCAACACCTTGCCGAAATAACGCAATCGATAAAGCAATTGCAATCATCATTTGACGCTCCGATTAACTTTATCCCTGTGCGCGGAGACTTTGCCAGAGGAATCTTTGCTACGGTTTATACAGAATGTGATCTTACTATCGAAGAAGCGAAAAAATTGTACAGCGATTATTATCTTGGCCATCCGTTTACCATTATTGCTGACAGCAACCCTGATTTGAAACAAGTAATCAACACCAATAAATGCGTGTTGTACCTGGAAAAGCATGGCAATAAACTGCTTATCATATCCGTAATCGACAATTTGTTGAAAGGAGCTTCAGGACAGGCTGTCCATAACATGAACCTTATTTTCGGGCTTCCCGAAAACACCGGACTTAAGCTCAAACCACTCGCTTTCTGATATTGATTATACCACATCAAAACAAACCCCGAAGAAATTTAGAAAATTCTTCGGGGTTTGTTTTGATATCCATTAGCGACTTCCGCTACTATCTTTTTCAGGCTTCTTTACAAGCTCTCTTGGCTTTTGTTTATCAAGTGGAATTTCTGTTGGATTCCAATCCTGCTCAATATCCCAATTAGCCCGCAACGTGATTTTTGACGGGAAATAATAGACCTGTTCCGGATCACGCTTCAGCTTGTAATTACCGGTATCCCAGTGCCCGTTATCATTTGCGTCGATATACATCCGCAAGTAATAATCGCCAGGGAGTAAATAACTGAATGTATTCTGGGTCGGTTTTGCTTTCAGGGTTTTGATCACTTCATCTTTACTATTCAGAAGTTCTAATACAGCATGCTCAACAAAAGGTATAAGGTTGACAATTAGAGAGGAATATTCCTCCAAAGCCCTCACTCTGAAGGCTTGCTTGTAAGTGTCGTTCACCAGACCTTTCCAGTTGGTAAACATCGCCGAATCCATCTCCAGTTTATAGTGTGTGTCAGGTTTCCATGGATACGTCATAGAATAAACAAGTCCGACATCGTCATTCCGTTTAAGATGAATGACCGCAGGCTTCCAAAGCGTATCCACCTTAACGTAGAAATGAAGCATGGATGAATCGATCTTCACCACCGGCGACTCGAATTTGAAATAAATGCGTTTATCAACATCTACATCCTGCCCCAAATCGGCGTTAATTCTCCACGTTTCAATTTTCTTCTTAGTTTCTTTCCCCGCTTTGCTGTTCGTCGTTACAGAAGTCTTTTTAGGGTGATGAAATTTGAATAAAAGAGTATCTGTGGCAGCAATCAGGTTGCCCACGGAATCCGATTTGTGATAATACAATGCCATTTTAAGCGTATCCATCCTAGCCGCAATTGTATCTTTGATCCAATAAGACAAAGTATCATTTTTTATACTACGTTGCAACAATGGAGGCTGCTTCCATTTAAAATTCAATGGTTTAAGAACCGGAAGCGTGTCATTTTTAGCACCAAAAAAGAGTGTTATCTTATCCTGGGTTAATCGTTCGCTCTTCACTAAGCGCTGACGCGAAAATTCTTCTTTGTAATAGCGCAAAACAAGCGTATCCGGCAAGAAGCGGACATAATTCACTTGCATTATGGTATCTATCTTAGCCGAGTCTGTTCGAATAGTATCGTTCCGCACATCCATTTTAAAAGATGTCTGAACGGGATTGGAATACACCGCCACACCTTCGGCTGGCTGATCAAAGAAGAAATTACCATTCTGATCATTCAAAGCAAATACCCGGTACTTTCCGTTACGAACCCCCTTGATTGAGAAAGTTCCTTTTTCACTGGTTTTTGCAACTCGCAACAATGGAATATGTGTAAACGCAGAATCGTTTACATTTTGATGAATCCCGGCAATAATATTCGCAACAGGATCAAGCGTGTGAGCATCCAGAACCGTACCAGCAATCTGCATCGTGTCAATAGACGCACCTGTTGAAAAACTAAATGCGAAATTTTTTAGGATATTCTTCTCATTATTGTCAGCCAACGATCCTCCGAAATCAATTGTGTACGTTGTATTTGCCTTGAGAGAATCGTTCAAAACAATCGACACTCTTTTGCCAATAGCTTTAATCGTTGCCGGTTCAATCTGCGCCGGAGAAACAACTACCTTTTCAGACGGATTAGTCAATTGAACTATTTCGTCAAAATAAAGATCAATATGCTTCGCTGTCACATTTGTTTGTTGCACAGCAGGGACACTTCTCAGCAAAACCGGAGGCGTAATATCCTTGGGGCCACCGGTAGGTCCCATCCCCCTGTTGGCACAAGCTATCAGCAAAACACTGAAAACTAAAACTATAAAACATCGGAAAGTATGATATCTGAATTCCATCTGAAAGGAAATGCGCATTAAATGAATTAAGACACAAAAGTACGAATGTTTTTCGATTTACGATAGCAAAACTAAAATGGAGACAACGCTCAATTACAAAAGACTTTATCTCCAAACCCGGTTTTATTTAAAATGCACCAACAATAAAAATGAGATCCATGTTGTTTTTTCTTAATATTAACATCTCTCACAATAGACTTTTTTCTATCTTTGTCTTCTATATTATGAAAATTCGCTGGAAAATAGTATTCATTTCAATCGGCTGTTTATTAGTCGTTTCCTACTTGATTTTTGCCGGAATCTCGTTTTCAGGCAGATTATCGACAGAGGTTTGTCATGGCGTACAGGTTACTGTAGAAGACAGTTCTAAAATTGGTTTTATTACCTCTAAAGAAGTATTTCGATTGCTTGAGAGCCGCAACCTAAATCTGGTCGGCCAAACGATGAAGCATATCGATATCGGAAAAATTGAACGGGAAATCAGAAAAAACCCGTACATTGATAAGGTGGATTGCTACAAAACGCTTGACGGAAATGTAAAAATCAGTGTCTGGCAACGACAGCCTATCGTACATGTGATGACGACCGAAAATTACTATTTGGACAACGATTTTCACAAGATGCCTTTTGTACCCGGATATTCAACATATGTACCTATCGTATCGGGAACTGTGAGTCAAGCATATATCCACTACAAGCTATTTCCTTTCATCCGTTTTCTTCAGGGAAATGAGTTTTGGAACGCGCAGGTGGAACAAATTTATGTACAAAACGATTCTACAGTGGAATTAGTACCCAGAGTCGGCGACTACATTATCAACTTAGGATCTGTAGACAGATATGAACAAAAGCTTGGCAAGCTGATGGAGCTTTACAACAAAGCCTTTAACACAATCGGGTGGAACCGATATTCCTATATCGACCTGCAATACAGGGACAAAGTAATTTGTTCGAAAAAATCGGACGAACCGGTACCAGTGAAGCAGGAAGTGGAAGGTAGCGAACCAATACAATAAGAATTAAGGTAAGGAAGAAAAAGAATATGGATACAAACAATATATATGTTGCTCTTAATATCGGAAGTTCCGAAATTACAGCAATGGCCGTTCAGAAAAACGAAGAGGGTCAGCTACGAATCCTGGGTGTCGAAACCGGCAATTCGGAAGGTGTCCGCTATGGGGAAATTATCAACCCCAGTAGTGCCAGCGCTGTTGTAAACCGCCTGCTAAAGCTTCTGGAAAACCGAATCGGACGTGATATCGGGCAGATATATGTAGGATTAAACGGACGTTCTCTTAAAACGCTGAAAGCATCCAACGGACGTCAGTTGAACAGCGGGGCTGAAGTTACAGACGTGCTACTTCACGAAATGATTAGTGAAGTGAAAGACGCAAAAACAGAACAAGGCGCCATTTATGAAGTCTACATGCAGGAAACCAAAGTTGATGATGAAATTGAACCATCACCAATTGGTTGTCTGTGCGAAAAGATAGTGGCAAACTACCGTGTTATATTAGGCAAACCCGAACTCAAAACCAATATTGAGCGCTGTATTGAACGAACAGGATACGGACTGGTCAACACTCCTATTCAAATTGTAACCACAGCCGACGCTCTTTTATCCAACATTGAAAAAGAGCAGGGCTGTGTATTAGTTGATTTCGGTGCTCATTGCACCTCGCTTGCTATTTTCCACCACGGTTACCTGCGTTATTTATCGGTAATTCCATTAGGCGGCAAGAATATCACTAAAGATATTACCAGTCTCGAACTACCGGAAACTATTGCCGAGCAAATAAAAATTCAGTTTGCCAATGCAATACGATCTACTGTAAATCCATCGCAACGCATCACTATAAAATCGGAAATACCAGGAATGGAGCCGAAACGGATTCCGCTTCAAACTCTGGCAATGGTTACCGAAGCACGTGCTGGCGAGATTCTGGATCTGATTTTTGTTCATATTCAAAAATCAGGATTAGCCGGACATTTGGGCGCAGGCATTATTATCACCGGGAATGCATCCAAATTGCAAAATCTGGATGCTCTTATACAACAAAAGACTCAGCTACCGGTTCGTATCGGAACGCACAATCTACATCTGGAAGATGGTACCAACGAACGTTTTTATGACATTCGTTATTCTCCTCTGATCGGAATCTTATTGTCTGCTGACATGGATTGTGCCTATCAGGAAGAAGAGAAAGCTGTTGAGACTGGCAAGCCGGAAAAACCGCAAAAGCCAGCCAAACCGCCAAAAATCAAGCGCAACAACGTTTTCAACAAAATCGGAGGCAAAGTTGCCAATAGCTTAATAAATCTATTCAGTGAAGAAGAGGAATCTTCGAACGAAAACAAAAATTAATTCTAACGAATTGAAAATCATAACTCAACAATACTATGGGACAGGACAACGACTTAATTGATTTCATCCTTCCGATGGAAACCACTTCTATCATTAAAGTAATCGGCGTAGGAGGTGGCGGAGGCAACGCGGTAAACCACATGTTTCACCGCGGCATCACCGACGTAACTTTCATTGTATGCAACACCGACAACCAGGCCCTGCAAAAGTCGCCCGTACCCATTAAGATTCAGCTTGGTGCGGAAATTACCGAAGGATTAGGTGCCGGTGGGCGTCCTGAACGCGCTAAAGATGCTGCTATGGAATCGTTAGCCGACATTGAAAAAGTGCTTAGTTCCAACACCAAAATGGTTTTTATCACTGCCGGGATGGGTGGCGGAACAGGAACCGGAGCTGCGCCAGTTGTTGCAAAGGTTGCTAAAGACATGGGCATCCTGACGGTAGGGATCGTCACTATCCCGTTTGCTTTCGAAGGAAAGAAGAAAATCGCTCAGGCGTTGGACGGTGTGGACGAAATGGCAAAATACGTTGATGCACTGCTTGTAATCAACAATGAAAAGCTCCGTTTGATCTATCCCGATCTTGAACTTTCGAATGCATTTGCTCAGGCCGATGATGTATTGACCAATGCTGCAAAAGGAATTGCCGAAATCATTACTGTTCCCGGATATATCAACGTTGACTTTGCCGACGTTTACACCATCATGAAAGAAGGCGGCGTTGCCATCATGAACACCGGTTTTGCAGAAGGTGAAAACCGTGTAAGCCGTGCAATCGAGGATGCACTTCACTCTCCACTGCTCAACAACAGCGATATACGCGGTGCAAAGAAAATATTGCTGAATGTCTACTGTTCCAACTCGAACCAAATCAAGATGGAAGAAGTGGCCGAAATCAACCGCTTCATGGAATCTACCGGTTCGGATATGGAAGTTATCTGGGGTGCAAGTTTCGAAGACGGACTGGAAGACAAGGTGAAAATTACAATTATAGCTACAGGGTTCGGCATCGATCAGATTCCCGATATGATTGGAGACAAGAATATCGAAGAACTTCATTTTGCAAAGAAATCGAAAGAACCTGAACTGGAAATAGTTCGTCCTGTTATAGCAACTGCACCCGTTGTGGAAGCGCCAAAACCGTCACCCACACCAGCACCTGTTGCAGCTCCGACCCCTACTCCTCAGGCTGAACAACAACCGCAGCCTTCTCACAAACAAATGGACAGATTCTACGGCAATACAGTAAAAAAAGACATGTCACAGTTAAGTTTCATGCTGGAAGATATTGAAAATGACGACACCTTGTCTGAAATTGAAAATACGCCTGCATATCTGCGCAAACAAAAATAATTTTAATCCGTTATACAAGGATAATAACCTGAAAAATAAACATTATGGGACTTTTTGAAAAAGTAAGTGATGACATTAAGGCTGCAATGCTTGCCAAAGAAAAAGTAAAACTGGAAGCTCTCCGTGGAATAAAAAAAGAATTCCTCGAAGCTAAAACAGCCAAAGGATCGGATGGAGAACTTACTGACGAACAGGCAGTGAAAATTCTGCAAAAGATGGTAAAACAGCGTAAGGATTCCGCTTCTATTTACACAGAGCAAGGTCGTCCTGAATTAGCTGAAACCGAACTGGCAGAAGCCACCGTTATCGAAGCTTATCTTCCACAACAAATGAGTGACGAAGAATTGACCGCTGCCATTCAGGCAATTGTAGCTCAGGTCGGTGCTACCGGACCTAAAGAAATGGGCAAAGTAATGGGCGTTGCAAGCAAACAACTGGCAGGCAAAGCTGAAGGCAGATTGATCTCTGAAAAAGTCAAGAGCATTCTCAATTCATTATAATATAAACATCTGAAATAAAACAGAATATCTAACATTGGCTATTCTGTTTTATTTTTTTATAAATATTTTCCACTGGAAATTATTTATTTTGGAAATTATCATATTATCTTTGCATCAAAATAGAAGCAAAATGAACGACACGCAAAGATCAAACTGTATATGCACCCTGCGCAATATTTACAAAGCCATAGGAGAATGTGAACAGCAGCTGATACAAGAGTTCGGATTAAATCTGAACGAAGCGATGACTCTTTGTACACTGAACAAGCAATCATTATGTGCTTCCGAGATTGCGGAAGCCGCTGGGATGCAATGTTCACAAACATCCAAAGTCATTAAGTCTCTTGAAGACAAAGGACTGCTTGAGCGTCAACTTGGTAAATCAGACAAAAGAAATATGTTCTTCGTACTGACCGAAACAGGCGACAAAGTCCAAAAACAAATAACCGGATATCAACTTTGTGTACCGGAAATACTCAAACTACTCATTTAAAGCCAAACCATTGACATTCTAAACAATATACACAATGAGACAAAAAATTCTTCAATTCATAAAAAAGAACATCCTGATAGTTGCAGGCATTGCTGTAGGGGCAATAGGAGGATTTCTTTACTGGAAGTTCGTCGGATGCTCGTCCGGACACTGCCCCATCACCAGCTCGCCGGTCAATAGCACGCTTTACGGAGCACTTATGGGAGGTCTGCTATTCAGCATGGGCAAGCCAGACAAAAAGAAAGGCAAGGAGAAAACTGAGACAACAGAATAATTTCAAACACGAATTCATATGACCCGTACATTATTATTCAGCATCATATTGGCATTCACGACACTATCGTGCAGTGCAAAAAAAGAAACAAAAACAGTAAACAACAAACAAACAGAAAATAAAATGGGAACAATAGAACTAACAAAAGCAGATTTTCTTACCAAAGTAATGGACTTCGAGAAAAATCCTAAAGATTGGGTTTTTCTGGGTAACAAACCGTGTATCATAGACTTTTATGCCAACTGGTGCGGCCCCTGCAAAATGCTTGCACCCATAATGGAAGAGCTTTCGCATGAATACGCCGGCAAAGTCGATTTTTATAAAATCAACACCGAAGAACAACAGGAGCTTGCAGCCCTGTTCGGAATACAAAGCATTCCCAGCATTCTTTTTTGCCCGATGGGAGAAAAACCGCAAATGGCAATGGGTGCGCTCCCCAAAGAGACCTTAAATCAGGCAATTAATGAAGTCTTATTAAAGAAAGCAGAAGCAGTAAAATAGAAAATATGGCGTTGGTAATCGACAGCAATCTATGTCCTCAAAACCATAGATGCCCTTTAATAAATATATGTCCTACAGGAGCCATCACTCAAACCGAATTCGGTTTACCGGTGATTGATCGTTCCAAATGCATTCAATGTGGTAAATGTGTCAGAAAATGCGGCATGGCGGCCATTTATACCGTTGCCGATTAGGATGAACCCTGCTATAACGGATTCAGCCGGCAGACGAGAAAAACCACACATATTGCAAAAAATTTTCCCTACTTTTGTACGTTAAAAAGTAGGGATTTTTTTATTTAAACGACACAGATACTGATTCAATAAATGGAACCAAGCAAAACAAAATATGCCATGCAATATGGCTTATACTTAGGAGTTTATATTTGTTTACGATTCTTTTTAGGATTAACTCACCTCGCCCTGTTCTCGGTTATATCGTTCATCATGCTGTTTGGGATACCCGTATTAATTTATTATGTTATCAAAAATTACAGGGACAAACATCTGAACGGAGCCATTAGCCTCGGCGCTGCCTGGGGGCTCGGCTGCGGACTTTATTTCTTTTCCGGAATGATAGTAGAGCTGGTTCAGTTTGTGTATTTCCGCTTTATTAATCAGGATATTCTCGCTCAAGCCGCGGAAGCTGCGAAAGTGATGTACGAAAAATTCAACGTATCAGCCGAAAACCTTAATATGCTTGACAAAATTATGCAACCTCACTTTTATGTGATAAGCGACTTTTTTGTGTCATTCATTTTGGGTGGTTGCATCATTTCACTCATCATCGCAGGTTTTGTTCAACGCAAAGCAAACCCATTTCAATAACTCATAAAAAATCACACACCATTTCGATTTTAAAATATGGATATTTCAATAATAGTACCGCTTTACAACGAAGAAGAATCGCTTCCGGAGCTGTTTGACTGGATTGCAAAAGTTATGACAAAACATAACTATAGTTACGAAATAATCTTTATCAACGACGGCAGCACCGATCATTCGTGGAAAGTAATCGAACAACTACAAAAGAAGGCACCCGATGTTGTCAAAGGCATCAAATTTCGTCGCAATTATGGCAAATCGCCGGCTCTTTTCTGCGGATTTGACATGGCTCAGGGTGATGTTGTAATCACTATGGATGCTGACTTGCAAGACAGTCCTGAAGAAATCCCCGAACTTTACGATATGATTGTCAATCAGAAATATGACCTCGTATCAGGATGGAAGAAGAAGCGTCATGACGGTACTCTGACTAAAAATATTCCTTCGAAAGTTTACAATGCTACGGCACGCAAGGTAACCGGGCTGAAACTGCACGATATGAACTGCGGTCTCAAAGCTTATCGCAACGAAGTTGTAAAAAACATTGAGGTCTATGGCGAAATGCACCGCTATATTCCTTATCTGGCGAAAGTTGCCGGATTCAAAAAAATCGGAGAAAAAGTAGTTTCACATCAGGCTCGCAAATTCGGCACTTCAAAATTCGGATTGAACCGTTTTGTGAATGGATACCTCGATCTCTTTTCTCTCTGGTTTCTGGCAAAATTCGGCAAACGTCCGATGCACTTTTTCGGCTTTTGGGGCAGCGTAATGTTTCTGCTCGGATTTATTGCAGTATTGGTTGTCGGAGGAATGAAGTGGTACGCTCTTTCAACCGGAACCCGTTCGCCGCTTGTTACTTCAACGCCTTATTTTTATCTGGCACTCACCACCATGATTTTAGGTACTCAGATGTTTCTTGCCGGATTTTTAGGCGAACTCGTATCCAGAAACTCAGCCGAGCGCAACAATTATAATATCGAAAAGACGATTTAAGAATTTGGAGGCGAAAAGCCCGCATCTTGAGGCTCAGTCTGGCCTTTGGAAAATTGTAAATCGTAAATGATTAAATCGTAAATCAGATGGACATTCTTCTCGACATACTAAAATACACTTTACCGGCAGCGCTTGTTGTATTTGCCACATATGTTGTCATTAAGCAAATGCATAACGAAAACGAAAAACATCGTCGTTACGAATTTTTGCGAACTTCGGCACAACTTATTACTCCGGCAAGGTTGCAGGCTTACGAAAGGCTCACCCTTTTCATTGAAAGAATGATTCCGGACAATCTTGTCATGAGACAACCGTGCTCAACTTTGACCGCTACGGCACTTCAAAGTCAGTTGCTCGAAATTATACGCAACGAATACGAGCACAACGTATCTCAACAACTGTATGTCGGTAACGACGTTTGGATTATGGTGAAAAATGCCAAAGAAAGCATGCTGCAACTGGTCAACAGTTGCGCGACGCGTTTGCCGGCCGGATCATCGGGTATCGCATTGGCACAACTTATTATCGAAACTTATAATGCTGCCAGCGGAACCACTCTCGACATCGCTCTCAACATGTTGAAAAAAGAGATGAATGAACGTTTAGGATAATCTTCGACCGGCATTTTAGCCGTCTCCCAAGCCTGAAAAGAATGAAAAAGAACCTGTTTAAACTAACCGTTATGGCACTGCTGACATCTGTTTCTGTAACGTCTATGGCTGCCAACTCTAAAGCTATTTCTCCCCAAACCGTTGAAGCCACAATTACCGGCATGGTTAGCAAATTTGGCAACAATGACCTGATGGTGAAAGGTGTGCGCCAGACTGCATCTTTCTGGACTTCACAGGATGGCTCCGAAGCTGATTTCACACGTTTCTGCAACGATAATTACGCATCCACACCGGAAGCAAAAAAGGCCTTATATTCAAAATTATCAACGGCATTTGAAACGCTGACCGGTGGTTACAGCACGATGGACGTTCACCTAAAGATGCCAGTTCACATTGATGGTCCTACCATTACGCCAGTCGACGAAATTTTTGCCAGCTACGATGTTGCTGCTCATTTCCAGGATGATATGTTTGCCAACAAGATTGCATTCATTACCATGTTGAATTTCCCGTTCTACTCGCTTCAGGAGAAAAATGAAGCAGGCAAGCTATGGAGCCGGGAGCAATGGGGATATGCCCGTATGGGAGACATGTTTATCGAACGTGTACCGGCAGCGTTGAATCAAAATATTTCGGCGGCCTCAATGGCCGGAGAGAACTACATTGCCGAGTACAACATCATGATGGGGCATCTTGTAAACAACAAAGGGGAGAAATTATTCCCGGCCTCGATGAAGCTGCTTAGTCACTGGAACCTGCGTGACGAACTCAAATCGGATTATGCAGACAAGAAACGCGGCCTCGAAAAACAACAAATGATCTACTCTGTAATGAAACACATTGTGGATCAGTCCATACCAGCCGACGTCATCAACAATCCGGCATACGAATGGAATCCTTACCTGAATAAGACCTGGAAAGACGGAAAAGAAGTTACACTGGCAGCTGAAGGCAACCGACGTTACAACATCCTCCTGAACCAGTTCAAGGCTCAGAAAGCAGCAGACGCCTATAGCCCACTCTACCCGACTTACATACAACGCTCATTCGATCACGGAATGGAAATTTCTTCCTCGGAGGTTGAACAGCTTTTCACATCATACCTGTCGTCGCCGCAAGTGAAAGAGGTTGCTGCCGTGATCAGCAAACGACTGGGTCGTAAACTGCAACCGTTCGACATCTGGTACGATGGTTTCAAGGCAAGAAGCGTTATCCCGGAGGATGAACTGACTGCTAAAACGCAAAAGCTATACCCGACGGCACAAGCTTATGGTGCTGACATGGAAAACATTCTGAGAAAACTGGGTTTCAGCGAAAGTGAAGCACACCGCATTGCTCAAAACGTTGCGATTGATCCGGCACGGGGATCGGGACACGCGATGGGTTCGGAATCCAAATCCGAAAAAGTACGGTTGCGTACCCGCGTGGGAGCGAACGGAATGGATTACAAAGGCTACAACATTGCCACGCATGAATTTGGACATAACGTAGAACAAACCATTAGTCTGCACGACGTTGACGATTATATGCTGCATGGCATTCCTAACACAGCTCATACCGAAGCGCTTGCCTTTGTTTTCCAAAAACGCGATTTAGACTTACTGGGGTATTCCGGTAAAGTTGAAAATCTTGAAGTACTTCAAACACTCGACACATTCTGGGATGTCTACGAAATTATGGGCGTTTCGCTTGTCGACTTGCACACATGGCAATGGCTCTATGCACATCCCGATGCTACTGCGACCGAACTGAGAGATGCCGTTGTACAATGCGCCAAAGACGTATGGAACCGATTTTATGCACCGGTACTCGGGGACGAGGACTCTCCCATTCTGGGCATTTATTCGCACATGATCAATGATCCGTTATACCTTTCAAACTATCCTTTCGGTTTCCTTATACAGTTTCAGCTGGAACAACATTTCACAAAAGAAACACTGGCTTCCGAAATAGAGAGAATCTATTCTCAGGGAAGATTTACACCCCAGATATGGATGAAAGGAGCTGTAGGTAAAGAGATTTCGACACAACCCTTACTGGATGCTACCGAAGCTGCGCTTAAAAAAGTAGCCCGTCAATAAATTGTCTTTATCAAACAGGATAAATTTTCTAACTTTGAACTTGCAACTTTTAATTTTGAACATCATATGAGCTTTATAGAATTTGCCCGCAAACGTCATTCTGTGCGTAGTTTCAAGGCACAGTCCGTAGAACAGGAAAAGATTGAATATCTGCTTGAAGCAGCACGTATCGCACCTTCTGCCGTAAATTTCCAACCGTGGAAAATGATTGTAGTAACAGACAAAGCCCTGCTTAACCAATTACAGGATTGTTATCCCCGCGAATGGTTCAGCACTGCGCCTGCATGTATCGTTGTTTGCGGCGACCACAACAGATCGTGGAAACGTTCTTCCGACGAAAAAGACTATTGCGATGTGGATGTAGCCATTGCCATCACACACCTCACTCTTGCTGCTGCCGATCAGGGATTAGGCACTTGCTGGATATGCAATTTTGATGTACGCAAATGCGTAGCCGCGCTGTCTATTCCTAAGCACATGGAACCCATCGCCATAATTCCTGTTGGCTATCCAACTGACCCTGAAGACTTAACGGAAGAAGATAAGCAACGCAAGCCTTTATCTGAATTGGTGGAATATCGTTAAGCGAATGAACAAACTGCTTTCCATAGCCTTATTTTTGCTTTTGGCCGTCGCTTATATAGCCTGTACCAACGACAACAGCTGCCACGAAAATCGTTATGTGGTGATGACTTCTAATTTTTACACAATTAAGAACGACACTACCAAAACGTTTACCGTTGACAGTATTTGGGTCAAAGGTTTGGGAAATGATTCCTTACTGTATTCTAACTCCAAGTCGGTAACGTCAATCAGCATGCCTTTGCAGAAGATGAACGATACCAGCAGGTTTGTTATCCGGTTCAACACCATTTACGATACGCTGACGGTAATTCACGCCAATATTCAGAAGTATCTGTCGCTCGAATGTGGCTGCCTGGTGACGCACAAACTGGATTCCACCAAATTATCTTACACTCAGCACAAAGTAAAACGAATAAAAGTAAAATACGATAATGTCAGCACTACTAAACGGGAAAATCTCCAGATATATTTTTAGCTTGTTGGTGCTGGTCGTTTTCACTTCTGGAGTTATGGGTCAACAAAACAAGGACCGTAAACCTCCGGTAAAGAAAGCAGCTAAAAAACCTGTAGCAAAAAAAGCGGAACCACAGCCTTTTCTAAGGGCGATATCGGTTCAGGCAGACGTTGCAGGTCCCTTTATCAGCAAATTACAAAGCTCGGGGGTATCCTATTTCGAAGCTTCCGCTGACCTGAACCTGCGCAATAAATGGTTTCCTGTATGGGAAATTGGTTATGCCAATATAAATCATGTCGCCGACGAGGGAGGCCAATATATTGCTAAGGGGATATACAACCGTATCGGTATCAACGTCAATCTTCTGAAAACTAACAATCCGAAACAAATTGCACAATCCGCCCTGTTCGTCGGACTGCGTTTTGGTTTTGCTCCCTTCAGCTATGACATCCGCAATCTTCCGATGGCAGACGAATACTGGAAAACCGGCAATGTAACAAATGCCAACGATTTGAAAGCCTCTGCAAAATGGGGTGAATTTGTTGCCGGAGTCAGACTCAATGTTCTCAAGAATATCACAATGGGCTGGAGCGGACGCCTGAAAATGGGATTGTCGACCGGCGGCCAGACCTATTCTCCCTGGTATGTTCCGGGGTATGGCATTACTGGTGGTACCGTTTGGGGCTTCTCTTACAATATCGGATATACAATACCCCTCAAATAAAGCAGAGTTAGCTGATGAAAAAACTTAGCGACACATTAGGTTATTATATTTTCTACGCATTTGCAGGAGTAATTGCCTGTTTGCCGTTGACTGTGCTTTACCTGATTTCGGATATTGCAGCATTCTTCGTTCACAGAGTTGTTCGCTACCGTCTGAACATTGTAAGAATGAATCTTCGCAATTCTTTTCCCGAAAAGAGCGATGCAGAGCTGAAATCTATCGAAAATAAATTCTATCGCCACCTTTGCGATTATGGCGTTGAATTGATAAAGATGACCCGCATTTCAGAAAAAGAGCTAGACAAGCGGATAACAATCGACAATTTCGATCTGTTTTACGAACAACTCGACAAAGGGAAAAACATCATTCTGCTTCTTGGTCATTATGGCAACTGGGACTGGCTCTCAACGCTTGAACGCCGGTTTCGCCCGGGTGTAACACTGGCAGCTGTTTACCGTCCGTTGAAAAACCCCGGCATCGACGAGCTTTTCATTAAAGCGCGGGAACGATTCGGCACACTCAATATTTCGAAGAACAACACTTTAAGAGCGATGATACGGATCAAGCAGAGCAAACAGCCTCACGTTGTGGCCATGGTCTCGGATCAAACGCCTTCCGTTAACAATCTGGAATACTGGACCAACTTTCTCCATCAGGACACCCCTGTACTTACAGGCATGGACAAAATAGCCCGACAACTTGACTTTTCAGTATATTACATTGACTGTCAGGTTGTAAAAAGAGGTTATTACAAAGCAACGTTATCGATTATTGAAAGTGATCCGGCTTCGTTGGAGCCTTATGAAATATGCGAGCGCTTTATTCGCAAAGTAGAACAAACTATACAACGTGATCCGGCATTTTACCTTTGGTCACACAAACGCTGGAAACATAAACGAGAAAAATGAAAATCAGCATTGTTATTCTGAATTATAACGGAAAACGCCACATGGAACGTTTTCTGCCGTCGGTAGTGCAGCACACCACCACCGCCGATACCGAAATTGTAATTGCAGACAATTGTTCTACAGACGATTCTATTCTGTTTTTGAAAAGCACTTACCCGCAGTTACGACTGATTCAGCTCGACAAGAATTATGGTTTTGCCGGAGGCTACAACAAAGCATTAGCTCAGATAGAAGCCGAATACTTTATTTTGCTCAATTCGGATGTGGAAGTAACGCCCGACTGGGTTGAACACTTGGAAAAAGTGATGGATGAACGCCCGGAAGTTGCAGCCTGTCAACCTAAGATAAGAGCTCTGAATGACCGAGCCCGCTTCGAACATGCGGGAGCTTGCGGCGGATTCATCGACCGGTTGGGTTACCCCTTCTGCCGTGGACGGTTATTCTCCTCTCTGGAAGAAGACAAAGGTCAATACGACACCGTACGGGAAGTTTTCTGGGCAACAGGTGCCTGCCTGTTTATTCGCTCCAAAGAATTTTTTGATGCCGGTGGCTTCGACGATACCTTTTTTGCCCACATGGAAGAGATCGACCTGTGCTGGCGTTTGAAAAGTCGCGGACGTTCTATTTTATGTATCCCGCAAAGTACTGTCTATCACCTTGGCGGTGGCAGTATGAGCGCTAAAAACAGCCGCAAAACCTATCTCAATTTTCGCAACAACTGGAGCATGTTATACAAAAACCTGACCGACGAAGAGTTGCAAAAAATTGCTTTCCCCCGCTTTGTACTCGACTATGTAGCTGCAATGCAGATGCTTTTGACAGGACAGTTCAAACACGCTTTGCAGGTTCCTAAAGCCCGAAAAGATTACAAAGCCATCCGAAAAGATCTTGCAGCCAAACGGGAAACCAACCTGCGCCTCGCAACAGTTGCCAAACCGTCGGGGATGCTCACTAAAAGTCTTTTGCGAATGTATTACCTGCAAGGCAAAAAATGCTTCAGTCAGTTGGAAAATCTCATACGGTAACTAACACAAACGCCCCGACAACCAAAAGTTGTTGGGGCGTTTCTTCTTTATTTACTCCTCTTACAGGCATTTTCCTCAATACGGACATTTAGTGAGTATTTAGGATTACTTTCCCTGTTTTTAAAGTTATTGCTCCGCTTACTAATTTATAGATATATAAAGTCTTCGGAAGGTTTGACATATCTACTTCATTGTACACATCATTGATTGGTGATTCTAAAACAACAATTCCAAGAACACTCATAATGGTCATCATTCGGTCTGCTTTGTCCGACATTTTTACGATAAGTTTATCGGCAACAGGATTAGGATAAATTGCCATACTGTCATTGATTGTCCCCGTACCGGAGGCTATGGTATTGGTCGTGTTGCCACTACTTACGTTCACGCTTAACTGAAGCGTCTCTGGTTGTTCTGCAATAGCGTCATCTATTGTCGGCACCCGAATGCTGAGAATTGTCACTCCCGCCGGAATAGTGATTGAACCGCTGCTCCAGGTTGTCCACGTACTTCCTCCGTTGGTGCTGTACTGTATCGGAGTGCCGGTATCGGTGCCAATGATAGCCGTTCCGCTGGTTAATGCGGGGGTAAAAACAACAGCCGTTGAACTGGCTTTGCTTAATGTCACATCAAAAACAAGGGGTGATCCCTCGGTAACTGTCGGACTGCTTACTGCAATGGTCGCAATAGTGGCCACATCATTATCATTGATTGTTCCCGTACCGAAGGCTGTGGTATTGGTCGTGTTGCCGCTACTAACATTCACGCTGAGCTGAAGCGTCTCTGGTTGTTCTACAATAGCGTCATCTATGGTCGGTACCCGAATGCTGAGAATCGTCACTCCCGCCGGAATAGTGATGGAACCGCTGCTCCAGGTTATCCACGTACTTCCTCCGTTGGTGCTGTACTGTATCGGAGTACCGGTATCGGTGCCGACGGTAGCCGTTCCACTGGTTAATGCGGGGGTAAAAACTACAGCAGTTGAACTGGCAATGCTTAATGTCACGTTAAAAACAAGGGGTAATCCCTCGATAGCTGTCGGGCTACTTACTGCTATGGTGGCAATAGTGGCCACATCATTATCATTGATTGTCCCCGTACCGGAGGCTGTGGTATTGGTCGTGTTGCCACTACTAACGTTCACGCTGAGCTGAAACGTTTCTGGTTGTTCGACAATAGTGTCATCTATGGTCGGTACCCGAATGCTGAGACTTGTCACTCCCGCCGGAATAGTAATGGAACCGTTGCTCCAGGTTGTCCACGTACTTCCTCCGTTGGTGCTGTACTGTATCGGAGTGCCGGTATCGGTGCCGACGGTAGCCGTTCCGCTGATTAATGCGGGGGTAAAAACAACAGCAGTTGAACTGGCTATGCTTAATGTCACATTAAAAACAAGAGATGATCCCTCGGTAACTGTCGGACTGTTTACGGCAATGGTAGATATAGCTTGTGTACTATAATATTCGAATGCTCCAATGTCATATCCGGCACCTTGAGGACGAGCGATGCCATCGTAATCATCAATAACCGTTGGAGTAAGATTTGTTCCGGCATTAATGGCTGGCGAAGTACTTTGCAGGTGAAAATTGTATTGTATACTGTCTACAAACAAAGGCGATTTGTTTGTTAAATTAGTGGCCAAAGATGAACCAACACCTATATCATAAATATTGCCGGCTTTATGATTCCAGCTTATATTGTTGGTCACGATAGCGCCAGTACTACCAGAACCGATATCGATTCCAGTGGCATTCTCTATATTGCCGCCATTATTTGCCCAAATAGTATTATTGTACACACCTGTGTTGCTGGCATTATAATCAATTTGAATGCCCCCACTATTTCCCCAAATAAGATTATTGTATGCTATATTATTTGCTCCTGACGAAAGAATTATGCCAGCGCCTCTACTCCCTACTCGGGCATTTTGGTGTATATTGTTATTGCGTACAATATTGTTTGTCGCATTCGCAGGCGCTTGCTCATTAAAAATATGAATGCCCCATCCTGCATTTTGGTATACCTCACATTTTTCAATCAGGTTATTACCGCCTGAGACATACATGCCATGATCAAAATCGGATAAGCCATTATTGTGAATTTTCAAATTGATAAATTCATTACTGCTTGATCCAGAATCTACATAAATACCATTGTTCTGGGCATTTTTCAATTCACAATTTTTTATTCTGATGTGGTTTGCCGTATTATTTGGATCATTCCCCGTATAGGTAATTTCCACCACATTGGTTGCGCCATTTACTCCATCTAAAATCAGGTTATCAAATATCAGATATCGAGTTCCTCCTGTCGGTCCCATGATGCGTATGACTTCAGTTGCACCCGCATTGGGTTGAATTGTAACACTCTCGCCCGGGTATCCTGCAATGGTAGCTGGCATTTGCCAGGAAGTTCCGCTGGGAAGGTTTACATTGTATTCATTTATTGATTCATTGTAGACGCCAGCGCGAATATAAAGTGTATCGCCGGCAGACAAACACTGAATACCTGCGGCAATCGACAATTTGGGAGACGCCTTATTTTTGGCTTGCGTACAGGAGTTTGCATCACTACCCGTCTTTGCAACGTAATAAACCGTTCCAAAAACATTAGTCGACAATAGTGATAAAAGAAAGCTGGAAATAAGTACAAAAGCACCTTTCGGGGAAATCATAATATTTATGCGAAAGAAGGGGCTATTAAAATACAATTAGAAGGGCTATGGAGATTAGCAAGATTAGTTGCTTATTATCAAGCATCTATAATTCTACTGGTTACGCCTAATTTCTAAGAGTCAGACCAACAATTCGAGAAACGCTTAGCTTGTTTTGCTAATAAAAATCTACTCTCATAAATATTTCAAATATAGTATCTTGGGGTTTCTTTTGTCATATAATAAATACATTTAATCTTCAAAGTTAAATAATTGATCATTAAGACTATTTGACAAAACACAATAAATATATTAATAAGTTATCTACTGATAGAAAATATAGTCATTCAAACACTTAGAGCTATTCATTTGGCTTCAAAACAAAAAGACCGGATGATACGTATTGGTCATAAAAAAGCCCTGAATGTGGAAACACTCAGGGCTCATAAAAACATCACCTAACTATCAATGAGTTACTTTCACTTCGCCAAGCATCGCTCTGTTGTGACCCGACAGAGTTACTGTTTTGGACAACGTGACATATCCGCTGTCAACCGGCATAAATTTAACCGTATATGAACCGGGGACAAATCCGCTTAACTTGAAATAATTCATCCGGAGGGTATCCGAAAGAGTGGAAACCGTATCCGTTCCGTTAACCACAAACACCTTGGTGAGCAATTTACGCGGTAAAATAAAACCTTCGATACTTTGCGTACATTCCATAATAAAGCCTCTCATTTTAGGAATCAGAATGTAATTTCCGCTTCTGTCTCTGATGATGGAACGTGCAATATCGAAGTCGAGCATAATACTGTAACTGCCTGTAGGAGCTACTTCTCTTGCTTTCACCACAATAGAACTGTCGCTTTTAGAAGGAATGATTAACTGTTTGGTGGTGCCATCCGACAGAACAACCGAATTACTCTTACCCAGAACAAAACGAATATGGCGTACAATTTCGCCACTTGGAATGTTGATTTTTGAAAGCAGCGCACTGTCGCCATTCGCCAACATTTTGATGTTATAGACAGCTTCGGTAAAAGTCGCATCTTTCCAGATAGAATCCTTGCCGATATACTGAATCGCTTTGACGTCAAGATTTACTGACTTATAGCGGAGCCAGGGCATATCCGGACGATGAAACATAGGATCGTCGGTCAGGTAAACTGACACAATTCTTGAGCCAGGCTCATTTATCGTATTGGTACACGATGTTACGAGCAAAGTGGCCGCAACGGCCATAAAAAATAACAATTTTTTCATACATGCTACTTTTAGATGTGTTTCACTGAAATTAAAAAACGTATCACCGGTAATAGTTTCTTAAATAACGCAGCAAATTGCGCGTGTATTGTCCCGTTTTATTCCTTCCCCATCCTATTTTTATACTATTTCAGAACATTTAGTAACTACGCTATCACTCTACCAATAAACACTTTGCATAAACACCCGGAAATCTCATAAACGAAATAAATGTGACTTTAAAAATTACCGGCAAAATCAGCTATTTTTGTCCTTCTTAAAGTCATCGCCCAATGCATAAAGTAATCCTTTCAGTTATAATAATCCTGTCCGCAGGATGTCCTTTTATCTCCTGCAATCGCAGTGCCGGTAGTAATGCACCTTCCGCTCCCCTGTCGCAGCAAAGTCAGCCGTCTCAAGACAAGACTATCAATAGTGCTTCCGAAATACTTGCAAAACAGGAAGTCCCAGTTCTTTGCTACCACCGCATTGAAGACGGGCGCAAAGATGATTACACGGTTAGTCCGGCTCAATTCGAAGCCCAGATCAGCGCGCTGGCTGACAGCGGTTACCATGCCATTTTGCCCGATCAGCTGTATGAATACCTTGCTCACAACGAAAAATTGCCCTCAAAACCGGTGATGATTACCTTTGACGATTCGCGCGTTGAACATGCCCTAATTGCGGCTCCCGTACTCGAAAAACATGGTTTCCGGGGTGTATTTTTCATCATGACTATCACCTACAACAAGAAGAACTACATGAGTAAGGACCAGATCGCACAACTGGCCAAAGCTGGTCACACGGTAGGTTTGCACACCTGGGATCATACCATGGTGACAAAATACAAGGAAGAGGCTGATTGGAAGAAGGAAGTTGCCGATCCGAAAAAAGGACTGGAAGGAATTACAGGCAAGCCTGTAGAATATTTTGCTTACCCGTATGGAATCTGGAACCATCAGGCTGCCGAAGAGTTGCATAAACAAATGAAGCTCTCGTTTACGCTGATTTCAAAACGTGATTCCGTTTATCCGCTGCAAACGGTCAGAAGAATGGTTGCTCCGGCATGGACGCCGCAGGGCTTGATAAAGGCTATGCATAAGACATTTGAGAAGAAAGAGAAAAAATAATGGCTTTTTTCTCTTTTGATATGCTGAAATTAAGTCATGCTTTGCCTGCGGCAGGCCTTCCTTTTTGGCGCAAAAAGAAAGCAAAAAACATTGACGAAAAGAACTCGTTCGCTCGGCCATGAAACATCTTCTCATCACCTAACCGTCAGTAACTCGCCTACTCTCTCTAACAGCTTTTCGTCAGTTTGGTATTCTTTTTTTATCCTTCGGATCTGGTTTTATCAGAAAATATAAAAAAATAATTCAGTTCGATTTCCATAAGTCTTTCTCATGCAGATTCGAACGGCCTTGTCCGGTGAGCCAACCAACGGTCAGCGTAAGCTAAAAAACAAGTGAAACGACGCAAAAATCGTCCTTGTTTGAAGTTTTCGACAAAAGGAGAAAACAAGTTTGGGCGATTTGCGTCGATGAACGCCAGTTTTTTGAGCGAAGCGGACTAAGCCTTGACTTTTTTGTTTACTTTTTGTGTCAAGACAAAAAGTAAAATAAACACAGCGAACAGCAGGTTATTATTGTTCATTTTTTATCTTTGCTATTTTTCGGGCTACTTCGTGGACAATGCGGGCGGTTATTCCCCAGATTACACCCTGATCGGTTTTGTAAACCAGCACTTTGTAGAGATAGTTTCCCCATGGATTTTTATAGACAGCCGGCAAGCCAAGTTCTTCCACTGGCAAGAGAACTATTTCTTTACCGCTTTTTTCATCGACAGTGGTAGGATGAACCTCGATTTTTACATTATACCGATCCGGTTGATTGTCCAAGAAATAGGTAACGGGAAGAGTAATCACCCGTTCCACCTCGCTCACGTTTACCGCAAGCTCGCCTAAGCTGACATCCGCGATGCCCACAAAGGCATCTACCGTCACACCCATAGGAGCCACCAACGTATTGATCCGACCAATGATTTCAATTTTATCTGCCGGAATCCCCATCTCTTCGTAGGTTTCGCGCAAGGCAACCTGCTCCAGCGAAGTATCGGTTTCGTCTATTTTGCCGCCCGGAAAACAAATTTCGCCGGCCTGACGAATATTGGCGGCACGCTTCTGAAAAACAAAATGATATTCACCGTTTACCGGCATGAGCAGCACCAGCACCACCGAATTGAAGTACTCTTCTTTCCCGTGAATACCTTCTTCGAAGCCCAACTGCTCTTTTATCCTGTTGAAATCTTCAATAACCATATCCGTATCATTATTCCGGTCTGGATAGTAGCTACACAGACCTATTCTTACGCTTCTCCAAATCTAGCTATTTTATGGAAGAATCGTTCCCGATTTCAGCAAAAAGAATGGTTGCCGGATGATTTTTTGGTAATCTCAACCAGTGAATTATTGATACTGAATATAAATCGGCTTGGGTTTCAGGTTGATCAGCTCCGGCGGTGTCAACATGTGATGCGGAGGATTTTTGATGTCGTTTTTGTAGAACAGTTTGAATCCGGTAAACTGAACAGGTTCACGGAAGATATACTGACGATAAGTGTCGTATTTCAGGTAAGGCGCACCCCACCCGTCCATGTTCACTACCATCTGGACTTCCTGATGGTGCTTGATTTGCTTGTAGTTGGTCACCATGCCCTGTGTAAAGCGATGCACAATCAGAATTTTTGGCGGAAGGTTGTATTGTTTGACCAGATCGGCCAGATATTCCGAGCAGTAATTGACATCTTCAGCATCGAACGTGCCAATTTTTTTACCCGGCAGACTACCATCTTTCATGGAAAATTCGGGATCGATAGCCAGATGCACGTGCGACATTTTGAGGTATTTTTCCAACAATGGCACTTCGTCTTTCAACTTACTAAGCGCCACCTGTATATCCAGAAAAACAATGGCGTTGCCCATTTTTGCGATGGTCAGCGCAGAATCAATTTGATGAGCAGGCATCCGCATACGGTATTTCCCATCTTTGCCGGGATTGCCCTGAGCCACTACCGCTATGTAGTGAATGGCCGGTATCACAGGAGTCGACGGATCGACAGCTTCCCAGGCTTTCATCTCTTTACGCAGCATTTCCCACAACGTGTCAGGAGCATATTCGCCCAACACACCCATTCGCTTTGAATAGAGATTACCATAATAAGCAATAATACGTTTATACGGCAAAATAGCTCCTTTCATGGGATAGGCCAAATGTTTCACCGGCCATCTCCCGGTAGTATCGCCATTGGCCAGCACCGCCAGTTTCTTGTTGTAAGCTATGGAGTCAACCGGTTCCTGTTTTTTCGGTGCCGCTTCCGACAAGCTATTCTTATCGGTATGGTCTGCTGCAGGAGTAGATTTACCAGACTGTGTGCATCCGCCCACCACAATTGCCGATGCCATGATAATAGAGAGGAGGTAATTTCGCATAAAAAGAGATATTCTGTTGATTAGAATGAGTGCCGGTAATATGTTCGCCAGACACAACAATACCCGCCGTGTACGCTGAATGCGATTTGCAAGACGGGTATCACTTGTCAACAAAGATAACAAGAAGTTATTTTACCTCCAAACAGGCTACGAATGAAAGAGATTCCGCATTTTAGAATTAGATAAGGGGCTTCCGCCCCTGCAACCCCGACTTCCTTTTTACCTTGACGCAAAAAGGAAGCAAAAACGTCAAGGCTATGCCCGCTTCGCTCAAAAAACCGGCGCTCGTCAAGCTAAATTGTCCAAACTTGCCCCTTCCTTGCGTCAGGAGCTTCAAACAATGGACAATTTTACGCTTGTCTCTCTTGTTTTTTGGCTCACCGGACAAGGCCGTTCCTAATCTGGCATAGCATCCTTTACAAATCCAGCATCTTTTCTTTGCCAAATCCTTAAATGCGGCACCCCCTTTACCTACGAATGAACCATTATTACATAATTGAGGATTAGTTCCACTGCATTGTCCACTCCGGTCTTGCCTGTATCAATGCAAAGATCGAACTGGCGTGCATCATGCCATTTACTACCGGTAAACGTTTCAATGTAATTCCCTCTCTCCTTATCATTTTTTTCAATCATTTCGAGAGCTTCTTTGTCGGTCATGCCGGTCTGACGGGCAATGCGATCCACACGGTAAGCTTTGTCGGCATGGAGATAAACCGTAATTACGTTGGGATGATCTTTCAGGATATAATACCCGCAACGCCCGATAATAACGGCCGCTTGTTCCCTGGCAATGTGTTGGATAATATCACTTTCTACCTTGAAGATTTCTCCCGTGGTTGTGATACGCATATCGGGAGGAAGAGGGGCATCGGATGCCAGAGCATTCAATTGAAAGAATGACTTCCAGAACGATTGAATTTTTTCATCCTTTTCGTCAATCTCTTTTTCCACAACGGAGAGTCGTTGCGCCGCCCGGCTGATAATCTCGCGATCGACATAGCGGATATTCAGCTTTTCGGCCACCTGCTGACCAATGGCTGCACCTCCGCAGCCCAACTGACGGCTAATGGTAATGATTAATGGTGTAGACGCTTTCATGGTGTGTTGCCTCCTTTCGGTTTTGTTGTCAATTTACGGTGAAAATATACAACAAAAAGAGGCAAATTATCATTGCAAACCAAATAATTATAAACGATCACGTCAATTGTCAGCATCAGAATTTACAGAACGATTGAATTAACTCAATTCGTGCATTAGCGGAGATGTTCTCCCTACTGGCGAGTTGGCTTGTTACAACTGTTAGGCTAGCAAAAGAACTCGAGGAAGGACACAGGGCTATCAGATTCCAAAACTTAATTATTAGAAGTAGATTTCTTATCATCCAAACTATCAAACAAAGAAGTTTGGATGACTGATTCGGTTCCTCTTATTTCTAATATTGTCTCTTTAATTTCTCTACAAAGATTAAAATTTTTAAAAGAAGACAAGGGGATTCTATTCACTGAGAACCGTGTATTGTAAACTATAACAAGTTTTTGACATACTTCTTTTATATCATTAGCCAACGTATTATTTATGAATTCGGCAATATTCACATTGGGGTTTAATAATAAATTTCGATGTTTGGCATATATTATATTTGAAATCAAATACATACCATTAAAACAAATATTTCTTGAATTATCATCAATTGTTTTTATATACTTCTCTATTTCGCGAAATACTTTAATTATATTAACTAGAAAAATCACATTTATATCCTTATTAAACAGAGTTTTGTAAAAGTCATCTTCCCATAATTTACCAATCTCTCGTTTTGCATAAGTTGAATAATCAACATTCTCTTGAAAACCCGCTAATGAAACAGTAGCTTCTTCAAAATAATAATTTGTTTCATTCTTTTTTTCAATCAATTCATCTCGCTTAACATGATATACCAAATTATTGAGGAAAAATTCATTTATTAATCTACTTTGTTGTTCATCTAAACTTATAAAATCTCTTTTTTCTATTCTATTCTGAGTATTACTTGCAATTGTTATATGCTTGTCAAAATCTTTCGGAGTATTCTCCAATGAAATTATCTTTACGAACACGCTCGCATTAGTTACTCTCTCCGGTTGTTTGTCAAAAGCATGTTTAATCGAACCAACAGTTTGAGCTCCATTTATAACTGATACGTCAAGAAGTTTGAACTTACCAATATCTCTTTTACCACTATTAAATGGAGACTTATTGATATGCTTACATAAGAGGACAATCCCATTATTCAAATAAAAGAAGTGTTCAGGTGTTTTAATTATTGATTTAACTATATCATAATTTACCGAATTTAACCCAATAAAACTTCTAAGGTTTTTAGAAAAAAGTCTTTTGGGATTATTTTGAGCTAATTCTGCTATACTTCCACAATTAACAGTTCCATAGTATGATTTATAGGGTTCTTCGTTTATTCCCCAATTTGACAAATCCAATTCAATATTGATTGGCTCTCCTGAAACAGAATCCTTTAGAAAATTATAAGCTTCTACAAGGCTAAATTCTTTAAAAAAAATCACTTCATCAGTATCATTTAATAACTCGATCTTATTCAATATTAAGTCTTTTATTTCACAAGCCAACATATTTCCTGAATGTATTAAAACAATCTGAATTCTAATGTTTGCAGAATAAATAGCCAATTCAATATTCTCCTTTAAACTATTCACTTTTGAATTAAACTTTGAGAAATCAAGAGCTAACAAATCATTAATACCCTCGAGAAATTTTAGTATTTCACCTTTATCTACACTGCATGTTCCTCTCTTATTAAATTTTGACTGACATATATATAATGTATTATTTTTCTTTGAATACAAAATAGCATCAATACCATTATCTTTGAAATTGTCAACTATACAATCAGATAATTCTGAATAATCTAAACCTGTTATGCTTTTCAATGCATATAAAAGATATGATTGAGTCAAACAAATATTTTCTAATTCATCTGCTGATATTTTAGGTTTTTCAATTTTAATTTGATCAAGGTTAACATGTTGAAAAACTTGATTTTCCAAAAGCGTTTTTATTCGAGAAATATGTAAAATACTCATTTTATGTTTTTTTAATATTCTATTTTAAATACATTACTTCCGAGTTGAGATTATAAATCTTATGCTACAAACTATATTACTCTCATATAACCATACTCTACCCATCCTATCGCTTAAAACAGCACTATCTATCAATTTACTCCTACTTGACATAAGATTTTAGTTATCTCTTTATCACGATTCAGCTTGTCCATACGCTAAAATTGCACAGGAGCCGAAGTAGATTAATTCAGACATCCTGCTTCTGACATTTGCTAACTACGAACAATCACCAAGCCTGTTCCATTTTCGCTTCAAATCTACAAATTTCCTTTTACAAATATCTATTTTTAGTTAATAATCTTTTCAATAACAATAAGAAACACCGTTTTCCAATCTTATTTCGGATATGCCGGAAATTTGACTTCTGTTCCTGTTAATTTCCGGTTTGCGATTACAAATTGCGCCTGCATCTTTAGAAAATAAAGCGTAAATTTGCACTCTACTCCGGGGCAATTCGTAGCCCCTGCAAATTCTATTATCAGCATGATTCAGGACATATTTCCGCACCGCTTCGATAACCATTTTGTAGCCGGCAAATCGATAGAAGACAAAGACTTCGTTCTTCATTACAAAGACAATACACTGTTACTAAAAAACG
Organism: Paludibacter jiangxiensis; assembly: GCF_001618385.1. Lineage (NCBI taxonomy): Bacteria > Pseudomonadati > Bacteroidota > Bacteroidia > Bacteroidales > Paludibacteraceae > Paludibacter > Paludibacter jiangxiensis. The sequence continues at coordinate 609,687 of NZ_BDCR01000004.1, forward strand.
ACAAAACCGGGCTTGAACTTCCGCAGAAAAAAGATTTCACCAACATCACCGACCAAACGGAAGCTACTTTTTTATTTACGCTTAACGAGGTGTCGTGTTTCCTTGTGTGGGACGCTCCTCTGGCGAAAGAATCGGACATCACCTATCAGGAGATCAATTTCTTCCGTACCGCCAGCCGGAAAGAGGTGGCCTGGGTCGGCGTGGTAGGCTATCACCTGCGCAACTGGTACGCCGAACATCGTTTTTGCGGCAAATGCGGGACAAAAACCATACACAAACCCGACGAACGGGCGATGATGTGCCCCAACTGTCACACGCTCTTCTTCCCGAAGATTTCGCCTGCCATTATCGTTGCTATAACATCCGGTGATAAAATTCTTTTGGCACATAACGCCCATTTCAAGCCCGGATGGTTCTCGCTGATTGCCGGATATGCCGATGTGGGGGAAACGCTGGAAGAGACCGTGCGCCGCGAAGTAAAAGAAGAAGTAGGACTCGATGTGAAGAACATTCGTTATTACACCAGTCAGCCTTGGCCTTTGTCGGGATCGGTAATGGTAGGTTTCACGGCCGAAGCCGACGAAAACCAGCCGATAGTGATCGATCAGAACGAAATTGCCGAAGCTGCCTGGTACACCCGCGGCAACCTGCCCGACCATCCCACCAATGTGAGCGTGGGCGGCGAGTTGATAGAGAAGTTTGAAAAGGGAGAATTGTAAAACTAAGCGGCCATTCTTCTCCGTATTTTCAGAATAATCAGTAAATTTGCCAAAGCATTCGGCAGCGTGCAGAAGCAGCCGGAATAAGACGGAATAAAAATTATAACTTCCTAAAATACAAAGAAAAACAACATCAATATGTCGGATACAGAAAAAATGGAACTGGGAACCTACGAGGCTACCGTTGAGAGAAGCAGAAAACTGGAAGAGGATTTAAGCGTACATCCCGAAAAATACCGTGTACTTACCGGCGACCGTCCTACCGGCCGTCTGCACATCGGTCACCTTTTCGGTTCGCTGCAAAACCGCGTACGCCTGCACAATCTGGGCGTTGAAACCTTTATCGTCATTGCCGATTACCAGGTGCTTACCGACCGCGATTCGTTCGATAAAATTTCCGAAAACGTCCGTCAGTTGACACTTGACTATCTGGCAGCCGGCATCGATCCTACCGACGGCAAGACCTTTATCTTCCCACACAGCTATGTACCCGAACTGAACCAGCTCTTACTTCCGTTCCTTACACTGGTATCCAACGCCGAACTCAACCGTAACCCGACGGTGAAAGAAGAGATTCAGGCTTCGGGCTTAAAGAGCATCAACGCCGGCATGTACACATATCCTGTTCATCAGGCCGCCGATATTCTGTTCTGCAAAGGGAACGTGGTACCTGTTGGAAAAGACCAGTTGCCTCACTTAGAACTGACCCGCGTAATCGCCCGTCGCTTCAACGATAAATTTGCGCCTAACAATCCCGTATTTCCGGAACCGCAACCACTCTTGAGCAAGTCACCGATGATTCTCGGTCTGGACGGCGGACAGAAGATGAGCAAAAGCCGCAACAACGCCATCATGCTGAGCGCCACCGAAGACGAAACGGCGGCTCTCATCAAAAAGGCAAAAACAGATGCAGAACGCTTCATTACCTACGAACCCGAACGTCGTCCCGAGATTGCAAATCTCTTATCGCTGATCTCGATGTGCACGGGCGAAACACCGGAAGCCATCGCAGCAAAAATCGGTAACGGAGGCGGAGGACAGCTCAAAAAAATGCTTACCGAATCGATCAACGAATACCTGCGTCCCTTCCGCCAGAAACGTATAGAACTGGAATCCAACATGGATTATGTACGTCAGGTGATACTCAACGGTGCACAAAAGGCAAGGGAAGTGGGAACCGCCACCCTCGAAGAGGTTCGCGCTGCAATGAATATGAAGATCTGATAAAACAAGATACTCGTAATGAATGCCCGGGATTTGCAAAGATTCCGGGCTTTTTGTTTGTGCGACTGCCAATTAAAAAAGAAAATGTAAATTTGTGTCGATAATTACGAAAATTTACCTCTTCAATAATCCACTCATCACTTATGAAAGCAATAGTAATCGGAGGTTCGGGAGCCACGGGAAAATATTTGGTCAGGCGACTGCTTGCCGATGACCGTTTTGACGAGATTGTGTTACTACTGCGCAAACCAGCCGCAGAGACACATCCCAAAATCAAACAGGTCATTGTCGATTTTGACAAGCTGAATGACTTTGCAGAACAGATCAATGGAGATGTGGCTTTTTCCTGCTTAGGCACCACCTTAAAGGATGCGGGAAGCAAAGAGGCGCAGTGGAAAGTGGATTACGATTACCAATATAACTTTGCTAAAATTGCCCGGCAAAATGGCATCGCAACCTTTGTACTGATGTCGGCTCAGAATGCCGATGCGAAATCGTCGTTCTTCTACAGTCGCATGAAGGGAGAACTGGAACAAAGCATCGAAGCGCTCGGATTCGACAAACTTGTAATCGTACAACCCGGCTTGCTGCTGCGTCCCGGTACAGAGCGCTTAGTGGAAAAACTATCAGTAAAGATGCTATCTGTATTCAACAAAGTTGGAATGCTAAAACAATACGCACCCACTCACGTCGATCAGGTTGCGGCGGCTATGATACAACACGCCTTGTCGGGTAGATCCGGTATCTGCAGAGTGAAGAACAAAGAGATAACAGGCCACAGAGATTAGAAAGATCAATCGTGCTGTGTATATACCAGAATAATAGAATGTCCCCTATCCAAAACAGAGCAGTTGCTCCCATAACTCCGTCCTTCAGGGCGGAGACAAAAGCCAGAGAACGTTCTATTGGCTTTAGCCTTGACGATTATAATTAAAAATACTCAGGGCTAAAGCCCATTCTTCTAGTCCAGTTTGCTACTCCGCCCTGAAGGACGGAGTTATGAATATAAGTCTGAAACAATATATTGATATAAAACCTTTACCACATGAAAAAACGCGATTTTTTAAAAGGCAGCCTGCTCACAATGGGAGCCTTGTTGCTGCCCCGAAAGATATGGGCAATGGACTTTTACCCCACAACGTCAAAAGCCGAATGGGCCGTTCTTTACGGTACCTGGTGCGGTTCATCACGCGATGCCGCCGCCTGGATTTCGGAAGGGATGAATGGCATTGCAAAAGTATTCGACGTGAGAGAAAATCCAGACTTATCGGGCTACAAATACGTGATTGTGGGCGGATCGATACGCGCCGGTAAAACCACTCCCGAACTGCAACGCTACCTGACGGAGCACAATGAACAGCTGAAAGGTAAGATAAAAGGATTGTTTGCCGTATGCGGTAATATGAAACAGCCCGTAACTCAGGTGCAGTACCAGCAACTAATCGACAACCACCTTTCCAAGTTGACGGGCGTAAGCAATGTAGCATCCAAGGTATTTCTCGGGCGCATCACCTGGGGACTGATGGATCCCGATGCGCGCAAACAGTTACAGGCTTTTAATATGGACGAATACGACAACCTGAAACGCAGCGAATGTATGGCATTCGGCAAAGAGGTGTTACGTTCCGTAGCTCCGTAACAAGACGATAACTAGCACAGCTACCGTTGCCACGGCAAAGTTGACGGCACACGCCATGCGGATATCTTTAGCCGTAATTTCGCGCTGGTTTTCGCCGATAAACGGCTTCTCCACCAAGACGCCGTGATACACGTTCGGTCCGCCGAAACGGCACTTCAGAATCCCCGCCATGGCCGATTCGGGATAACCCGAATTGGGACTGGCGTGTTTCGGTCCATACTTCAGCACAAAGGGAACTACATTCCACCGGAAGGTAACCAACAGCATCAACAGGGCGGTGATGCGCGCCGGAATAAAGTTGAACACGTCGTCGGTACGGGCGGCAAAACTGCCAAACTGCCGGTAACGCTCGCTTTTGTAGCCAATCATCGAATCGAGGGTATTCACCATCTTGTAGGCAAACATCAATGGTACGCCACCTATGGCAAAATAAAAGAGGGGCGCCACCACACCATCGCTCAGGTTTTCGGCCAGTGTTTCGAGTACAGCGGTACGAATCTGCGTAGCATTGAGTTGCGAGGTATCCCGCCCTACAATCCAGCTCAACCGTTTGCGACCAGCTTCGAGACCTTCGATACTCAGCACCTTTTCCACCTCCAACGCTTCGCCGATTAGGCTGCGGTTGGCCAACCCGTAAAAGATAAAAACGACGGCAAAAAGATAAGCCGCTACCGGATAGGGTCTCAACAATTGCTCGGCCGCATAAAAGATTGCCCACGCACCACAGACCAATAAAATAGTCAGCAAAGCTCCCTTCTGAAAGCGATACTGCCCACGATTCCAACGTTGCTCAAAAAAAGCAATGATATTTCCAAACAAACGGATGGGATGCGGCAACCGTCGCGGATCGCCCAGCAGGGCATCGAGTAGAAAAGCGGGTAAGAGAGGAGAAAGCATCAGTGAATAATGGTTAGTGGTCAATGGTTAATGATTGGCTCCTGATTCTAAAATATTCTTCATCGACCGAAACAGCTGTTCGTTCTCTTCGTCCGTTTGCACCGAAATTCGGATAGCATGATTGTCCAAACCGCGGAAGTTGGAGGCATCGCGTATCAGCAGTCCAAAATCGTTCATCAACCGTTCCTTTACTACCGCAGCTTCCAACTGTTCAGTTCGCAATAGAAAGAAGTTGCAAGGCGAAGGTGTCACGGTGATTCCCGAAAGAGATGAAAACCGTTTTTGCAGTCCTGTTGAATTGCGAAGAATATTTTCTTTGTTTTGAAAATACAAATCTTCGCGACTCGTTAAATAGATACCAACTTTCTGAGCCAGTGCATTTACCGTCCACGGAACGGAGAAGGATCGCAAGCGGGTGGCCAGTGATCGTCTCGTCACCATATATCCCAGTCGCAAGCCGGGTAAAACGTACTGCTTGGTCATCGAATGCACCACAATCAGGTTGTCAAACCGATTCACCAACCCCACTACCGACTCAAAGCCGGAACATAGTTCGCCGTAGGCTTCGTCTACCACAAAAACGGTATCGGAATTTTGCCGCAATTGCTCCTCAATTTCCTTCGCGGCATACAAACGGCCGTCGGGATTATTGGGATTACCCAGCCACACTAACTGCGGACGGACATTGCCTGCGTCATGCAACAGTTCATTGCTTTTGTAAAAAATCGTGTGATCGTGCATCCGGCAGGCATCCTCGTACTCGGCAAAAGAGGGAACCAGCACAAGTGACCGGCTCTGACGAAACGCGGCGGCAATGGTGTAAAATGCTTCCACCGAACCGTTAGTCACAAACACCTGATTTTCATCAACCTGAAGCCGTTTACCTAAAGCAATTCGCAACGTTTCCGAATCGGGTTCGGGATAGGTCGCGATCGCCTCCAACTGTGTTGCCAGAAACGACAGCAGAGCCTCCGGCACCCGACGCGCCGCGACATTCGAACTGAAATCGCTCTTTACCTTATCGCCGTAACGATGCAAATCATTACCGTGTCCCTCAATCATTCGCGCATCGTTTTATAAATGTACTCCATATCGACACAACTGCGCACATGCGCCGCCAGCTTGTCGTACTGCTCGTTTTTGAACGTAGTATAATCGGTTGTGGTTGCTTCTTTCCTTCTATACTCCGGCACCTGACGCAAAATGTAGTCGATGGTGCGGGCATTATCAAAAAAGCCGTGCAGATAGGTTCCAAAACTCCTCTCCGAAAGAAAATAGCCGTCGGCAATCCCTTTATCGGTCGTGCAAAGCGGACTGGGTATTTCAGCCTTCGTTTCGCCCATATGAATCTCGTAACCATCGCAATCGGCTTCGCTTCCCAGAAACGAGAAACGACACGCTTCGGTCTTTTTCTCTTCCGTCAACACCGTGCGCACCGGCAAAATGCCAAGACCCGGCACGGCAACAATATCACCCTCCATGCCCATCGGATCTTCAACCGAAAGACCCATCATTTGGTAACCACCACAAATACCATACACTGCTTTTCCGGCTTCGTGATGTTGCAGTACGGCCTTCGCCATTCCCGAGCGACGCAGATAACGCAAGTCGTCGATGGTGTTTTTAGAACCCGGCAACAGCACGATATCGGCCTCGTTCAATTCGTCCGGGTGCGCCGCGTAAAAGAGATTCACCTCCGGATGCAACTCCAAACGGTTGAAATCAGTAAAATTGGACATGTGACGCAATAAAACCACCGCAATATTCACCTTGCCGCCAATCTGCTTCTCTTTGCGATGTTCCAGCACCACCGAATCCTCCTGTTCGATGTGAATATCGTCAAAATAAGGAATCACGCCCACCACCGGCACCCCACTGATCTCCTCCAGCATTTTTCGTCCATCTTCAAACAAGGCAATATCACCCCTGAATTTATTGATTATAACGCCTTTAATCAGCTTGCGCTGGGCTTCGGGCAGGAGCTTGATGCTGCCGTAGACACTGGCAAACACCCCACCCCGGTCGATATCGGCAATCAGATAGGTAGGCGCGTCCAGCGTCTCGGCAACCCGCATGTTGGTAATGTCGCGATCCCAGAGATTCATCTCCGAAATACTCCCCGCACCTTCAATTACCAACGGATTGTACTCCGCCAAAAGCTGGTTACAGGCGGCCATCGCTTGGTCGAAAAGCTCCAGACGGTCGGTTTTGTTGAAATATTGAAAAGCCGACTGATTTCCAATTGGTTTACCGTTCAATACCACCTGCGAAGAGGTATGGTTGGTAGGCTTGAGAAGTACCGGATTCATATCGGCACGACAGGGAATACCGCATGCTTCAGCCTGCACCGCCTGTGCCCGACCGATCTCCAAACCTTCGGGCGTGGCATAACTATTGAGCGACATATTCTGTGCCTTGAACGGTGCGGGCTGATAACCGTCCTGCAAAAAGATGCGGCAAAAGGCCGCGTTAATCACGCTCTTGCCCACATCCGAACCGGTACCCACAAACATCACGGGACGCAACTTCATTAATTATTAATGGTTAATGGTTAGTGATTAATGAGAATCTGGAGTTGAAATAATTACTAAACATTCGATCGTCAACTTGACCGTAGGTCATACATATCAAACAACGTTCAGCAAAGCTAATAGAAAATGTAATTCCCGCATTAATGCAACCCCGTATGGGGTTGAACTTTGGGAACAATATTTATTTTCTATTGATATATAAGTCCTAACGGACTATTTTCAACTCATGATTCGTATGATTAATTAAATCTGATGTGGCTGGTATTGATGACCTGTGCTTCTTCGAACGAAGTCATCTCCGACAGTACCGCCACAGCGCCTTTCAACACGCCATAGGCAACTGCCGAACCGGTTCCTTCTCCTAAGCGGAGTCCCAACTGAAGCACTGCCGAAGCATTCATGTGACGCAACATCTTGCGATGCCCCTGCTCTTCGCCTTCGTGGGCAAAAACAGCGTAATTGAGTACAGCAGGATTGATCTCTTTTGCCACCAGCATAGCCGCAGTCGTGATGAAGCCATCGACCAGAATCACCATACGGTTTACCGCCGCTTCGATCATTCCTCCTGCGATGGTTGCAATTTCGTAGCCCCCGAAACGCGCCATATTCTCGAAAATATTTTCCGAAACACCATGCCTCTCGATAGCCGCTTTAATCACATTGGCTTTATGACGAACCCCTTCGCTGTTCAATCCTGCACCCGGACCCACACATTCATCAACAGGAAGATTGCAAATAATCGACATCAAGGCAGAGGCAGGCGTGGTATTGCCGATTCCCATCTCGCCGAAACCTACCACATTGCTACCCTCTTTGGCAAAACGCCGTACGATGTCACGCCCATTGTTGAAAGCCTGCATACACTGTTCCTGACTCATTGCGGGTTGATGCAAAAAGTTTTCAGAACCCATCGCCACCTTGGCCTCAATCAGACGCGGATGCGGTGCAAAACGGTAATTAACCCCCGCATCGACCACCCACAACTCCATGCCATAAACACGGGAAAGCAGTCCGATGCCACCACCGCCACTCAGAAAATTGTGTACCTGTTGCCAGGTAATCTCTACCGGACAGGGACTTACCCCTTCGGCGGTTATGCCATGATCGGCAGCTACAGTCAGCATCACCGGTTTGGAAAGTACCGGAGTGAGGGTGTTTTGAATCATTCCCACCTGCAGAGCCATCGATTCCAGCCGGCCAAGCGATCCGACCGGTTTGGCTTTATTGTCGAGCTTATGCTGAATTTTCGCACGCAAAGACTCGTCGGGTAATGGAATGTTTATTTGATTGTTCTTCATTAAATATTGAATGTGAAAATTCCGCCAAAAGCCACCGGTACGTCAAATATCTCCAGTGGACTTCTTTGATGGGTTAAACTCATCAAGACTCTGATAATGCCCGCATGAGCAACAATCAGAACATGATCATATTTTTGTTGTTGAAGCTCATGAATAAATGACTTCAATTCATTCGCCATATCCAGATACGACTGTCCGTTGGGGCATGAAAGGTAAATATAGTTATCAAACCATTTCTTTCCGTATTCCAATTCATATATCTGTTGCCAGGGCATCATCTCCCAGTCTCCGAAATTAAGCTCCAGCAAGCGATGATCGATAATCAGCTCTTGTGCGGGTCGGATTGCTTCTGCCAACAAGCGACACCGGCTCAACGGGCTGGTAAATACGGCATCAAATTGTTCTTTTTGCAGCTCTCTGGTTATACGCTCTATTTCATCAGGCGCCGAATTCGCCAAAGGCACATCAGTCACCCCGTAACAAATTCCTTTAGGAACATCTACTTTAGTGTGTCTTACAACTGTCAGTTTCATTGAAAATAAATCAAGTTTTAAAAATCAAATAAAATCCGCAAGAACCGGGAATATTCATTCCTGTCAGAAGTTCACGAATTCTGCTTATTTTATCTATCATTGGTTAGCTAAATCGTATATATTTTCCTCTCTAAACGGGTATTCTAAGTCAAATATTGCTAAACCCCTTTGTTGGTATTCTGAAGCAACAACGACATTTTATTTTATCAGCGTTTGAAATACAACAAATCCGAGATAAAATTCAACTTCGGTGATTTGCTGAAGTGCTCCCAGACAATCGCCTGTATAACCGCCTATCTTTTTTGTGATATACCGTCTGAAAATAAAGGTGGTGAGTAGCATGAACGGTAAGATACAAGCCACAAAAGAGAGCGGCATCAACCATTGCAAGCCCAAACCAAAAAGTAACGCCATCACAAAATCATAATCTTTCCCTTTCTTGCCAATAGGTTTGGTTTTGCTGGTAGCATCTTCTCTGGAATATTTAGAGGTATAAATCACGATTACAGGCATTAAGCGACTCAACGAATGACCAGCTAACAGCACGAATGGAATTGAAAAATCATGAATGGAAAACAAGGCTGTAAATTTTGTAGCCAACATGCCCAACAATCCTATGCTGCCGTAAGTACCAATACGGCTATCTTTCATAATAGTCAGGATCTTTTCCCGTGTATAACCACCACCCATTCCGTCGCAAAAGTCCGCAAACCCATCCTCATGGAAAGCTCCTGTCACGAAGATGGTTGCCAGCATGCTCAGCAAAATAGACAATGCATCCGGCATCACAAAGCTCAACGCCCAATAAACACAAGCTCCGATACCTCCGACAACCCAACCCACAAAAGGAAAATAACGGGTCGAACGGTTAAGTATTTCATCAGAATACTGCACGTTCACCGGAACCGGAATACGCGTATAAAACATTATCGCATTGAGAAATATATGTAATTGTTTTTTCATCAAATATTATACAGTTTGACCTCTTACTCCCAAGAAAAGGGCTGGTAAGAGGTTTTTTTTTACTCTTTATTCGATACCCCGGCATCTTCGAAACTGGCCATCTCGTTCAGGAAATTGACTGCCGCCTGCACCAAAGGATAAGCCAGTGCTGCGCCGGTTCCTTCTCCTAACCGAAGATTAAGATGCAATACCGGGTCGGCCCGCATTCCGTCAAGCATCATCTGATGTCCGCGCTCGTCTGACGAGTGGCAGAAAATCATTTTTTGACGCGCTTCCGGCTGAATATTTACCGCCGACAATGCGGCTGCGGAAGCAATAAAACCATCCACCAGCACAATCATATTCCGATCGGCAGCCTCAAGCATAGCACCCGCCATCATAGCTATTTCCAACCCACCAAAAACAGCCAGCGTTTCTTCTGGTGTCTGCGGATTATACTTCTCCGACACTTCTTTCAGAATTTCCGTTTTCTTTGCAAAATGTTCACCCTGCGAACCGGTACCGGCACCAATACATTCTTCGATCGGGATATTGAGAAAACGGTGCATCAGCAACGAAGAAGCCGAAGTATTTCCGATACCCATCTCTCCGAACCCAATCACGTTACAGCCTTTTGCCGCTTCAGTGCTCACAAGGTCACGTCCCTTTTGGATGGCCGCACGACATTCATCCGCAGTCATGGCAGGTTCGCGACGCATATTGCGACTCCCTTTAGCCACTTTAGCATTCACAACAGGGATTCCTGCCGGAAAATCGTAATCGACACCAGCATCAACCACCTTCAGGTTTATATTGTTTTGCCGGCAAAAAACATTGATTGCCGCGCCTCCGGCAACGAAATTCATCACCATTTGCCAGGTGACATCTTTGGGATAAGGACTTACGCCCTCGTCGGAAAGTCCGTGGTCGGCAGCGAAAACGAGCAGAGATGGATTATTCAGTGAGGGAGTCAGCGTGTCCTGAATCAAACCGATTTGTAATGCAAGCTGTTCAAGCGTACCCAAAGCCCCCACCGGTTTGGTTTTGAGGTCAATTTTGTGTTGAAGTTGTTCCTGTAAAGTCATTTTATGTTGTTTATTTCAAACACGAAGTCACTAAGACACAAAAAATAATGATTGTCTCTTCGTGACTTTGCGTCTTTGTGTTTATTATTGTTTTTTTATTTTGACCGGAATGCCCGACACCATCAGGTAAACCTCGTCGGCCATGGCGGCAATATGCTGATTGATCCATCCCTGCAAATCGGCAAACTTACGCGCCGACTCCTCCACCGGATGTATGCCCATTCCCAATTCGTTGCTCACCACAATCAGATCCATCTCTTTGGCGGCAAAACGTCCCCACTCCGCTTTAGCCTCCGCCAGCGATTTCTCCATATCAAAACCGTTATCGAAAAAAATATTCGTCAGCCAAAGGGTAACACAGTCAAGCAATACTGTTTTGCCATCTACGGGTGTAGAAGAGAGTTGCTTCTCCTCTTCTATATTGATCCAGTGCGGTCCGCGATCGTTCTGATGACGTTCGATCCGTTTGCGGAAATCATCATCCCACACGCGAGCCGTAGCTAGGTAAACGGGATGTTCACTACGCTGTTCGGCCAGCTCCTGCGCAAAGCGGCTTTTACCCGATCGGGCACCTCCGGTGATAAATGTGATATGAGACATGTTTGTTAGATAAAAGAACAAAGAATCAAGAACAAAGACAATCTGACTTCTGTAGATTAACTTGTTTACTTGTCAACTTGTTAGTTTGTTTCCTATTTTAGATTTAAACGGCAAATTTGCGCTCCCGAATCCTTTTCTCCAAAACACACTCACAATCTGTCGATTGCCGCATTTCGAAGCCAAGTACCGGAAGCGCAAACTCTCTATAGTTTTGTAATCGCTTTCTGCGTAATAAAAAGCCTACTGTCCTTTTGACGGATTGTCCACTTTCCACGAGCAGACATCCTCCACATATCGCCAGCTAACGGTATCGCCGGGTTTCAGCATTTGGTACAATGCCAGCTTTTTCGGTGCTTTACCGTTGATCCGATAATACCAGGCCATTTTGCCCCGTTCACCCTTTACCTGATCGATCGCCGTCACAAAAACATACGACCCGACCGGATGTGTTTCCGTTTCGGCTGCTTCCTGCAAAGCGCCGAGCACCGCGATGCCGGGAAACCACGCCACTTTCACCGTTTTCGGGGACTGAGCTTTTCCATAATCGATCTCCACGGTGATCTCCTTTTTCGTCTGCTGCACTTTATTATTTCCTCCGAATGAAACGGCCGGCATAACAAGCAACAGAAAGAAAAGAATGTATATTTTTGCTCTCATCCGTAAATAATTTGGTCAGGACAAAGACATCTTCTGTTTTTCTCAGATTGTCTTTGTTCTTTGTTCTTTACTCTTTGTTTCCTTAAAACGCATACGACAGTTTTGCCACAATACTACGGCCCGGCATGTTATACCCGTCTTTTTCGGTATAGTTTTCATCCAACAGGTTCGAAGCGGTAATTCCGAAATTGACTTTCTGCGAATAGGCATATCCAATAGAATAATCGAAAACCATATAAGCCGGCAACTGCAACATTTTGTCGGAAGCTGCATATCCTCCCTGAGTATAATAATCGGTCGATTTGATGCCCGGACGAAGGTAACTGAAGTTATCCTTCTCGAGACGTGTGCCGATTAAACGTCCGTTCAGGCGCATATTTACTTTACCGTATTGATAGTTCAATCCGAAGTTACCGTTGGTATTACGGGCAAACTGCATATCATAGGTTTTTACCACACCGCTTACCGTTTGAGTAAAGTCATTTTTCAGCATCCAGGTAAAGTTGGCATACGCTTCGAGCAACAGTTTCGGACTGATAAATTTACCGAAATTAAATGCAGAAACCAGCTCCAGACCGTTCATCGTCGATTGATTGGCATTCGTAAACGTAGTACCGGCAGCAACGTATTGGTTCACAATTTTGTTGTCGTACAAAGTATGAAAATAGGTAACGTCAAGTTTCAAACCGGCATCCGCAGAGGTATAGCTCAATCCGAAATCGGTAGTACGCGATTTTTCCGGTTTCAGATTGGGATTGCCTATATAATCGGTCGAATAGGTCACACCGCCATAAGTATATTTCATGGTGTATTTACCTGACATCTGATAAGCATCAGGCACATAGAAAGCCGTTCCGTACGAAGCGTGAGCCTTGAAATTCCAGAAAGCATATTGCGCACCTACCGACGGATTGACGGTATTGTAATGGGCATTTGCATCCGGGGCATTCAACGCTGCATTGGCATCGATATGGTAATTGAACCGATCGTAGCGCAAACCTGCATTCACGTTCAAATCATTCCAGTTGTAAACGGCCTGACCGAACAACGCAATGTTGGTAAAGCGATTATCTGGTTTGTAGGGAGCTGTTTCAACGCCTTTGGCTGAATAGTTATTCGAGGTATAATCGTACACCTTAATATCCTGACCTACTGTAAAATTGAGGTTACCAAACTTATAGCCGTCCTGCAACTGATAACCGTACTCTTTGGTGGAACTGGTAAAATTGATAAATCCAGCGTCGGTGTTGTCCGAATAATTTGGATTCTTATCGTTGGTGTAGTAAGGCGCAAAACGAAAATGATTCACCGCGTTTTGCTGTTCCAACGAAGCATAGAGATTAAAACGATTTACGTCTTTCTTGCTTTGTCCGTACGAACTCCAGTAATTACCGGCAGTCTCCACATCGTAAGCATAAGTATAGCTACCTTCGGCACGCACTTTCCACTGCGGATTCATTTTATAGTCGGCAAAAGCATTGGCTACGTTCAACTCGTACTGAGTGTTGTCCATTGCATCGCCATACGAAGCCTTGTCAAGGATCAATTTATCGGCTTCGGTCATATTCAGCAAGTTGTGCTGACCGATGCGGTAATCTTTCGTCTGTTGTTGGCGACTGTAGCTCAAACCGTAGCTGAACTTATCGTTCGCCACACCAGTAAAGTTAGCGCCCAGCTTGTTATAACCGAAACTACCTGCTTCGACAGAGGCGCTACCCTGAGATTTTTTACCTGCTTTTTTGGTGATGATATTAATAACACCACCCATGGCATCCGAACCGTACAACACTGCATACGGGCCTTTGATCACCTCGATGCGTTCCACATTATCGACAGCAATAGTCGCCAGATTGGTGGTACCTGCCGATTCGCCGTTGATAAGCACAAGCACTACACTGCGGTTGTGAGCGCTGGGCGAAAAGCCACGCATAGCAACCTGAGCCGACAACCCGGGGTATTGGATAATATCCAGATTAGTAGCTCGTTTCAACACCTCAGCAAGATTGTCGTTCGGAAGTGCTTTGAGTGTACTTCCCGATATGATTTCCACTTTTTGAGGAATACTTTTCAGTAAATTTCCGGAACGTGAAGCGTTTACAACCACTTCATTCATTTGATATGAGCGAATGGAATCGCCGTCCTGTGGTTTAAGTCCTGCAGCAAAAACCGAAGTTCCTGCCGTCAAAACCGCAACCGATAGTAACAGTTTTCTCATTTGTTTTTAATTATTTGTTGAATTGAATGTGGTTCCTCTCAGCACTATCCGGAATGGCTGGTTGGAACGGGTTTATCGTTTAATTCGATTATTTTCAACTTTTCTAAAGTTCCAAACTTTAGAAAAGGTTTATTCTCTTTCTTTTTTCAATTTTTCTATCTGATGACGCGGCACCAGAAAAACGGTCGGGCGTCCCGTAACGGGATTTGGGCGGGTTACCACCACCGTTCTGTATACTTCTTCGATGATGGAGAACTGCAATACCTCATCGGGCATGCCCTGCGTATGGAGTTTTCCGCCATTCAGCAGCAACAACTTATTGCAGTACGAGCTGGCCAGATTCAGGTCGTGAATAATCATCAGCACCGTCAATCCCAGTTCGCAATTGAGTTCCCGCACCAGATCGAGCACCTGCACCTGATGGCTGATGTCGAGTTGCGAGGTCGGTTCATCGAGCAACAAGAGCTTCGGCTCCTGCGTAAGCGCCCGGGCCATCGCCGCCAGTTGCCGTTCACCGCCGCTGAGCGACGAGAGCGGCTGATCGCGGTATTTCAGAATACCCGTGAGCTCCATATATTTTTCGGCTTTCGCCACATCTTCTCTCTTTTCAAAAAACTGAAACAGTTCGCGATAAGGCAAACGCCCCAGCAATACATATTCCAATACCGACATCGAGGTATCCTCAATATGCTGAGTCACCACGGCAATAGTCTGCGCTTTCTGTCGCACCGGCATCGCACTCAACTCTTTTCCTTCGAGCAGCATGCTTCCCGATGATCTTTTCAGGTCGCCAAGCAGCATCTTCACCAGCGTACTTTTGCCCGACCCGTTCGGCCCGATAATGCCGGCAAAATCACCTTTATCGAGCGTAAAGCCGATCTGTTGCAAGTTGAAGCTTTTATATCCGCCACACAAGGCGTCTATCTGCAATAAAGGATTCTTTATTTCTTCCATGCCGAACCCTTTCTACTTAAAAGAATGATAAACAACACGCCTCCGGTAATTCCCGTCAGTACGCCCACCGGCAATTCGTTGGGTGCAATGAGCGTGCGGGCCAGTACGTCGCAGACGATCAGAAACAGACCGCCACCCAGAAAACTTGCCGAGAGCAGAATGCGGTAGTCCGATCCTACGGCACGCCGCATCAGGTGCGGAATGACCAGACCAACAAAACCGATAATACCGGCAATGGAGACGCACAAACCTGTCAGCAACGATGCTAGTACAAACAGCACCCGGATCGTCAGCTTTACATTGATGCCCAGATGTATTGCTTCGTCTTCGCCCAAACGCAGGGCATTCAGTGCATGTGCAAACAAATGCGTCAGCAGAAATACTCCAATACTACCGAACAACATCAGGCGAATGAGTCGCACATCGGGCTGTTCCAGCGATCCCATTGTCCAGAAGATAATATTGTGCATATCTTCGGCTGTCGATATCGACAGTAAAAACATCAGCAACGACGAGCAGACAAAACTAATCATTACGCCCGTGAGCAACATCCGGTTGATATTGGCGGCACTCTTGCCCATTCCCAGCACATACACCAGAAAGATGGTAACGAAAGCCCCGGCAAAACCGGCCACCGGAAGAAGCAATCCTCCCAGCGAGAAAGCGGTTCCCAGAACGATCATCAACGCCACGCCGAGCGAAGCGCCTCCCGATATTCCGAGTGTAAAGGGCTCCACCAGCGGATTGCGGTAAATGCCCTGTAAAATAACGCCCGACAAACTCAACGACGCTCCCACGGCAAACGCCAGCAACAGGCGCGGAACGCGCAGGTTCATCAATACGGAATACTCCATGCTGTCGGCATGTTGCAACACGTAGGGCAACTGCTTCCACGAGATATTGATGTCGCCCGAAAGCAGCGACCAGACTGATGCCACTACCAGCAACACCAGCAGTAACACCAAAAATCCGACGCGATATAGTTTGAATATTTTCATTTAAAACTCTATTCCCTCCCGGCTACGAATCTTCTTATCGTAGGGATGTTTTATCTTTTTAATTTCGCTCACGTAATCGGCCAGGCCTATCACAGCTTCGGTGGCTCCCCGACCGGTAATGACCAGTTCCAGCGTTGCCGGCTTCGATTTGATCAGGTCGAGCAGCAGCTCCTCTTCCAGATAATTATCACGTACCGAGATATTCAGTTCGTCGAGAATCATCAGGTCGTAACCGGCGGCAAAAAACTCACTTTTGATCTTGTCTACCGCATCGTATGTCTCCTGCCTAATTACATTCTCGTCCAGCGAACGATTCAGATGCGGGTGCCCCTTGGCAAAATTGAACACCTCGGCGCCCAGTTTACGCAGACTCTGCATCTCGTTATAACCGTATTTCTCCGGGTCTTTGCAAAAGGAGCAGTAGCACACCTTCTGACCGTGACCCAGCGCGCGGGTCGCCAGTCCGATAGCAGCTGTGGTTTTCCCCTTGCCGTCGCCCGTATATATATGTATCAAACCGTTATTTTTCATTGACAATTTTATCATTTACGATTTACGATTCCCATAACTCCGTCCGTTATGCCAGATTACTGTTTACTGAGTACTGTTTACTGTCTACTGAGTACTGCCTACTATCTCAACGCCTTCATCATCACCTCCAGCGTTTCGGCAAAAGTGACGGGAGTGGGCACGCAAGCCATATTGGAATCGATCACAATGACCTTCTTTTTGCGGACAGCCTCCAGATTGGAGAATTTCTCCCATCGCTGCTTCTCCTCCCGATCGATATTGCCCATGGTAACAATAAAGATCACCGACGGATTTTTGAGCAACACTGCTTCGCGGGTGATGGAACCCGAAGTCATTCCTTCGGCAATGTTCCGGCCACCGGCCAGCGAAATATAATCGTTCAGAAAAGTATTGGGAATTACTGCAAAAAGAGGATCGACACCAAGTTGGATAAATATCTTGCGTCCATCGGCTTTGCGGGCTTTCACACGGTCGATGCGCTGCTGTACCGACTGCAACACCTTGTCGGCAACGGCTTCGCGCCCCACCAACCGACTCAGTTGCCTGAACTGCGCACAGATTTCGGCATACGACTTCGGCATAGGGAACATCACAACCTGAATACCAAACTTTTTCAGTTGCGCAACGGTTTCGGGAGGAGTCATCGAGGAAGCAACCACCAGATCGGGCTTAAGCGACACCACTTTTTCTACGTTCACCTTGACAGCCGTGGCTACCACGTTCACCTTGCGGGTGGTTTTACAGTAACTGGTACAACCCACCAGCTCCTGTTCATCGCCGAGATATTGCAGGTTTTTTGTCAATGAGGGAGATAGAGAGATGATTCGTTTGGCAGGTGCTGCCAATAGCATAGCACATCCGAATGAAAGGACGAATCCGAGGAGCAATAAACGTTTAAGCATTGTGTAAACAGTAAATAAATGCTCGGGAAACTGCTCGGAGTATGACTACAAATGGAAGTAAGAGACATGCCCATAGAACCTTTTTCCCGAAGTTCCGGTTGATAAAAGCACTGGCAGGTCTTCTGGCTCATCCCCGTATCTGAGGCCTTCCCATTTTAGTAATGAGTAATGAGTAATGAGTATCGAGTGTTAGAACTGCGTACTTTTTACTGCATACTGCTTACCGAAAACAGTGGCAATGGTATTTCAGATACGTTTATGGGATTTACAGCTGCGGGTACAGCTCCGGAATAGTTCGTCAGCGACAAACGCACCGGATTCCCTTTTGGATCGTTTCCAGCACAGGAAACAATCACCAAATGCGGCGGCAAAGGTAAGGAAAGGTTTGAAAACTGCAAACGGATACAATCAAAATAATTTCTCCAAAACAATGACACAGCGAGGCAGACAACCAATTACAATATTGATATACAAACCAATACATATTAACCATTAAAGCATTAAGAAAAATGAAGAAACACGTCAAGCACCTTATATTTCCTAGTTTCATAAAATTAATTTTAACCTAAAAGCTGTTTTACGAGATGTTTTTTGTAGTTTTGAAGCCAGATAACAAGCAAAGAAAGCAATGGCTGGAAGCGGATTAACAGCAAAACAGTCTTAACCACGATTAACGCAGAGAACAGGATTACACAGAGGGAAATCAGAAACGAAAGCCGAGAGATACTAACAGGTAGATTGCATATATCAGCGTTAAACATAATTTTAAAAAAGAGCCATGAAACATGTAATCTTTATTATTGGAGTATTAATCAGTTTGCAGTTTTGCCTCGCTAATTCACTATTAATCAAAACTAGTGATTTATCAGCACAGCAGATAGCCTCAACAGATAACTCATCAAACGACACAACAAAAAATATCAAAAAACTGAGTATTAATACATCAACAAATGACAAAGAAAAAAAAGGCTTTGATTGGTATAATCTTTTGAGTGTGATTTTAGGAGGTCTTATTGGTTTATCCCCTGTAATAATTAACTTCTTTAGAAAACCCAAAATAAAAGGAAGAGTAATTAGCCAGTACGCTAATGTATGTTTGAATGAAAAA
This sequence comes from Paludibacter jiangxiensis, assembly GCF_001618385.1. Lineage (NCBI taxonomy): Bacteria > Pseudomonadati > Bacteroidota > Bacteroidia > Bacteroidales > Paludibacteraceae > Paludibacter > Paludibacter jiangxiensis. The sequence goes on from NZ_BDCR01000004.1 coordinate 628,520, forward strand.
GGCGATAAGTATTCCACAATTCTACAGAAAATCTCTATTTTCTCGGAAAACAAAAATTTTTTTCTTAAAGATATTGAAATATTTGTAAAGTTACCTGGTCATTCTGAATTAAACTGCAAGAATTGGACATGGCGACAATTGACTTTTACCTTTGTTGAGAACGGAAACAATATTCAGAAAAAACTTATCATAGACCCCAAAGAATACTTACTCCACTTTACAGTTTTCCCTAAAGAGCAACCAATTATTGGCTATATTTCATTTACTTATGATTCAACAAAGGATGTAAAATTCGAATATGTCAAATATTTATTCAAGGATTATAAAGGCAATATTAAGGAATTAAGAATTAATGAATCTGAGATGGTTGACAACACTCAGATATTTGATGATTCTATATGGAAATAACACATATACTTTCGTGCATTCTGAAAGCCTGACCCGTGCTCTTCGCCTTAGCCGTTAGTAGTTATTTCGACCCCTCTTGGAGCAAGAATGTAGAGACAGCGGATCCTCGTTCAAGCTTAACGAAGTGTAGCTTGGACGCAAAATAAAATCGTTTGTAACTGATTAGTTTCCTTGTGCTATTAATTACCCATTAACCATGCACCGTTACAAACCCGAAATACACCATCGCCGTTCCATCCGGCTGAAAGGATACGATTATTCGCAGGCCGGATTATATTTTATCACGATATGCGTACAGGATAGAACGTGTTTGTTTGGAACGGTGGTCAACGGGAAAATGGCATTGAACGAGGCGGGTAAAATCGCCGTCAGTTGTTGGTTGGATATTCCCGCCCATTTTCCAAACGTAACGTTACACGAATACGTGGTAATGCCCAACCACATTCACGGCATCATCGAATTATCCGGAACGTCCGTAGGGGCGAAAAACATTTCGACCGAAAAAACGACCGAAAATATTTCGTCCGACGAAACGACCGGTTCCGGGACGGAAAACGAAACGGCCGGGATAGGAACGAAAAATATTTCAACCGATTCGTCCGAAACCGGTACGCCGGATAACTGGGCGAAAAATTTTTCGCCCCAACGAACCGAATCGCCCCAACGGACGGAACCGTCGGAATCCGAACCGTCGAATCCGCGCGGGACGTCACAAACCATCGGGTCGGTAGTACGGGGATTCAAAATCGGGGTAACAAAATGGATGCGTCAAAATTCGAACGTACACCACGTTTGGCAACGCAATTATTACGAACACATTATCCGCGACGAATTGTCGTATATCCGCATTGCCCGTTACATCAACGAAAACCCCGCAAAATGGCAAGGCGATAAATTTTATGGCGTCTGAATTAACCGATGTTCTTCCGCAACGATGATCAACCATTCAGAAATACATTCGGTCGTCATTTTCGCCATTCCTTCCATCGCCCCGGAAAACGCCCATCCAGCCCTATCTACTTTTTATAAAAAACTCACATAATTAATAATTTTGGTAAAAATATACTGTTTCAAGGGATTTCCGGTATTAATTTTGCAGTCTGAAATCACCTTATTACAACCAAGACATTTTCAATGGATCAAGTAAAATTTGTCGCTGAATATGCCGCTCACCTAATGGGTTGTGGCATACACACTTCCAGAGTGATCCGGAATACAAAGCGATTGGGCGACGCGTTGAATTTTGATGTAAATATCAGCGTATTCCAAAAGAGCATTATTCTGACTATTCAAAAAAACGAAACCCAACAGATTTTTAGTGAAGTAATTGAGATTCCGGCGCTACCCATCAGCTTTGAGCACAACTCCGAACTCAGCGGTCTGAGCTGGGAAGCGGTGGACAGAAAACTCTCATTCGAGGAGATCAAGGCGAAATACGAAAAGATTGTTTCCGCACCCAGAATGAACCAGTGGCTGGTTTTACTGCTGGTAGGTCTTGCCAACGCCTCTTTCTGCCGCCTGTTCGGTGGCGACTGGCTTTCGATGCTCATTGTATGCATTGCCACATTTGCAGGCTTCTACACCCGGCTGTTTCTTCAAGCACGCAAGATAAACCATTACATCATCTTTATCGTTTCGGCCTTTATCGCCTCCATGCTGTCGTCGACCGCTCTGCTGTTCAACACCACTTCCGACATTGCGCTTGCCACCAGCGTGTTGTATCTCATTCCAGGCGTTCCCCTAATCAACGGCGTGATCGACATTATTGAAGGGCATACCCTTACCGGCATCAGTCGGCTTACGAATGCCTTTTTGCTTATCATCTGCATTGCCATCGGCCTTTCTTTCACGTTATTCCTCTTTACCAATCGCTTAGTATGATAATTTTCGATATACTCTCAGACGGATTATTCGGCGCCATCGCAGCCATCGGTTTCGGCGCCATCTCCAATCCCCCGAAACGGGCCTTCAAGTTTATTGCTCTACTGGGCGCTATCGGTCATGCCTGTCGCTTTTGCCTGATGACGTACCTGCATGTGGACATTGCTTCGGCTTCGCTTGTCAGCGGATTGATTATTGGTTTCGGCAGTCTTTTGCTCGGCAAACCGATCTATTGTCCTACAACCGTGATTTTTATTCCGGCGCTGTTGCCCATGATTCCGGGAAAATATGCCTATAACACCATCTTTTCTCAGATCATGTTTTTGCAAAATATCAATCAACCCGATTTAAAGGCGAAATACATGGAAATGTTTTTCTCAAATGGTATGGTTACCCTGACGGTTATCTTTTTGCTGGCCATCGGAGCCACCCTGCCAATGTTTATTTTCCACTCCCGTTCGCATTCATTGACCCGACGGGCGTATAAATAAATATATGATCATCTGGGGCATTGTACCTAAACAAAAAGAATGACACATTATTCAGTTTCCTTAGCTCTCTTTGCAGTAAACAAATCTGAGATTAACCACAAAGAACGCAAAGCATGCGCAAAGTACACAAAGAAGTCATCTTGACTTTTCTAAAACAAAATAATTTCGCTCCTATGGAGCTCTAAAAAAGATTGTTCAACGATTTTCTACCATAATGTCGCTTCTCTGAAGCTTAATAAAAGCTCCTTTAGGAGCAATATTATGGTAGAAATTATCATTCTTTACGAATCAAAAGCTCCGTAGGAGTGACATTATAAAAAGTCAAGATGACTTCAAAGAGTAGACTTTAGGTAAATAATCCAATAGTCATTAAAAAAATCAAAGGATTGCCTCCTCAATGGAAGCAATCCTTTTTCGTTGCGTCAGATCTTCCGACCGATATAAAATACGTAACCGTAATAGGCCTTGTATTTACGATAGAGCTCTGCTTCGTGTCGCTGATAGGCAACCAACTCTTCGGCAGTAGCGTTACCGGCATATTTAGTCAGAAAATTGTCCTGCACGGCAGCCTGCTGCACATAAAAGTGATCGGTCCAGCATTCCTCGGGCAGGATAAACGTAGCCACAGGTACGTAACCAGCCTTCTGAAGCTGAGCCGTCTTCACCGCAATGGTATCGATTTCGGGATATGCATTCTTCCAGAAGGAATCAATCTCTTCCGGGCGTTCGTCGGTAAACCATGATGCCTCGGTAACGGCAAGATAACCCCCACTCTTCAGGAAACGACGCCATTCGTTCACGCCCCGCTCGAAACCAATGTTGTAAATGGCACCTTCCGACCAAATCAGATCCAGCTCTTCATCCTGAAAAGGCAGATTATCCATCGAGCCGACGATACCTTTCACCCGATGCTGCAAATTCAGCGCCGCAGCATTGGTATTGAACAGGTTGATAAAGCGCGGGAAGAGGTCGATACCGGTAGTCTCTCCGGGAGCATGTTGTGCCAGCACCATTGTCTGACCTCCCGTTCCGCAACCGATGTCGGCAATGCGCGAATGTTCGGTCAGGTTATCTACAAAACTGAGCGCTTTCAGGGTCACTTCGGGGCTGCCCGGCCCCTGACGGTCGATACTCGCAAAATATTCACAGATTAAATCGAAGTCGAAGTCGTGGATAGAACTATTTTCGTTACTCATGATGTTTAAATGATTTGAATGACTGCAACAACGGGAGAAATGAACGGTTTCATCTCATTCGAGCAGTCAGGTTTATAAATAAACAGATACGATAAAGTTTCCCGGCCAGGTGAGAGTCCGGGAGAATTCGAGGGGATAACCGCGGAGTTTCAGTCCGGGGTTATTTACTTTACAATGTCCGTAGTCGATTTAAACATCCAACGATTTTAGTAATGCAAAGATACGGTTTTTCATAAGCAATTATTTATAAATCAGGCTAAAAATTAAGGCCGAATACCTAATCCGGCTAATTCATAACCCCGACTTTTAAGTCGGGAATAAAACCAGATCAAATATGATTGGCTTTAGCCTTGATGTTTGACGCGTTCTTTGTTTCATCTATCTCTTTTCATGGCTAAAGCCGGGAAGCACTCAATTCCAAGCCTGCTCCGCCCTAAAGTGGCGGAGTTATAGTAGCGGCTTTACGCAAAAAAAGCCCATCGTTGACCACTAAGAGCAAACGACGGGCTTTTACGTCAAGCAAGACAATTATTCGTTATCAAAATCTTTCAGATCCTTGTAACTTTTTATCAATGAGTCGATATCTTTCATTTTCTTAAAGAAGAGCAATAAACCAATACTTAATCCAACACCTGCTCCCACAATAAAGCCCGTCATCTCAGCTGTATTGTGCAAACCTTTATTAAAGAGCACAAACAACACCAATATCGGAATAATGGCAATCAAACCGACCACTGTTCTCATACGAGTAAGTACCTTATAACGGATCGCCTTTTGAAGTAGCTCAGTCGTTGAGCAGGTATCAATTTGCATCCGGTTCAATAAATAAATTTTATACACCTGCCAAATTCCGCACAATATAAATACTGCTTCCATCAGTATTACCATCGAAACTGAATATACGCCTGTAAAGAACAATGTCATTACAAAGCCGGAAAACACAATGCAGAGAATAAGGAAAGCCACTTCGAAACGCATCAATTTATCCTTTGCCGATTGATGACGCGTATTCAACATTTCATTAATTAATCGTTTGTTCAGCACCTCTGTTTTTTCGAGACGCTGGTTCAGTTCATTCCATGAGTTTTTTATTTCGTCAAGTTCCATAGTAGTTATTTTTAACAATTCGACATTTGAGACAATTTCTCTTTGATACGATTGATGCGCACGCCAACATTATTGCGGGTAATCCCCACTATCTGAGCAATTTCATCATACGAACGTTCTTCGAGATAGAGCAATACGATCGCTTTCTCTATTTCGTTCAGGCGGTTAATCAGGGTGTAGAGCTCCTTTATTTGCGAGGCATCGGTTGCATCGTCGTACACGATCAGATCCTCCGACAAAGCGGTAGTTTTGGGCCTAGAACCGGATTTCCGCATAAATGTCACGCAGGTATTCAGCGCAATACGATATATCCAGGTCTGCACCTTGCAATCGCCCCGAAACGTCGGGTATCCCTTCCACAAATTGATTATCACCTCCTGAAAAAGATCTTGCGGAGTATCGGCTTCGTTGGCGTACATATAGCAAAACTTGTATATCAACGCTTTGTTTTGCTCAATCAGTGACACAAAATGTTGTTGTTGATCTTCCATTCAAATAATAGTTGTTTTATGAGTTGAACCGTTGGATTCGAGCTGGCCCGGCTACGAACTCCGGCACGGTTGCATGCATGCTAACTCTTGTATTTGTTCTATTAGTCGCATAAACGGCTGCAATATTACAGCTTTTCAGAAAATAATTAACATAAGCCAGCATTTTCTTTCTACCCTGTCATGTATCTAATTAAAATTCAAAGAATAACGACTGTGACCATTGCTATTCTATTTACACAAAAAATGCTGCAAAAGACACTCTCTTGCAGCATTTTAATCCAATCAATCAACTTATTTTCTCACATGGCTCGTTTTACAACGCCATCTTTGTATTCGAAATAGAGCGGAACGCCGGTCGGTATTTCCAGCTTGAGCACCTCTTCTTCCGACAGGCCGTCGATGTGCATCACAATCGACCGCAAGCTGTTGCCATGCGCCGACACCAACACATTTTTTCCGGCCTGCAACTGCGGCAGAATCGTTTCGGTAAAAAACGGAATGGTTCGTTCTGCCGTATCTTTCAAACACTCGCCGGCAGGAGGAGCCACATCGTAACTGCGCCGCCAGATGTGCACCTGTTCTTCGCCGTACACCTCCGCCGTTTCGGCTTTGTTCTTTCCCTGAAGCTCCCCGTAATACCGTTCGTTCAGGTGCCAGTCGCGATAAACCGGAATCACATTCCTGCTCATGGCATCGTTGTAAATGGTAGTCCATTCGGCCATCTTTCCTTCAGTGTGAATCACCACCGGAGTCTTTTGGCTATTATTGGCCGCCATAGCAATCATGGCCGTTTCGATGGCGCGTATCTGCACCGAAGTAAATATCACATCGAATTCGATGCCGGCAATCTGTTCACCGGCTTTCAAGGCTTCGTCCACACCTTCGCGGGAGAGAGGCACGTCTACCCATCCCGTAAATACATTCTTTTTGTTCCAGACCGATTGTCCGTGACGTATCAATATAAGTTTTGACATAATATACTGCTGTTTTAATGTTGAACATTTTGATTCCGAAAGTTACAACATCAAAAAGGGCTTGTCAAGAGAAAAGTGAATTACGACACAGGCCACTGCGCCAACATTTATCGCCGACATTTCGGTAACATATTGCATGAAAAACTACACGAATGTATTAGCCTCAACTCTTTACGCCGTCCAGGCATCACTAATTACCAATTACTTAGACAAATGGCACACTTTTTATTACGATGAAAGAAAATCAATTACGCAACAACAATTACGATGAACAACGAATCGACCGAAATACTGACCCTGATAAAGATCAGCAGCTTTGAAGATACCCCCTTCTACATTTTCATGAACGAACAAGGTGAATTCCGTTCTCTGGAAACAAGCAAGTCGGAAATTTCAGTCCAACCCGGATCGGTTGTTAAAGCCTGTATTCGCAAAAAAGGGTGTGCCGGAAGAGAGATTACCGCACTCAGCCCGCTGTCATAAACAAAGACTTACTTTCTTGTAGCTTGCATAGTTCCTCATCTCTTTTTATCTTTGCAGTCCGATGATGAAACTGCTGGCTTACATATTATCCTTTTATGTTATTCTGCTTACGCTGATGCCCTGCGTGGATCTGCCGCAGGACAACCGTCTGCATCGACAGGAGATAACTGCCCAAACCAGTACTACACATCATGATTATCAGGATATCTGTTCTCCTTTCTGTACCTGCAATTGCTGCTCCGGACCTGTAGTATGTACTTCTGTTAAAATTGAAATCAACGGTGCTATTGCAGAACCACGCAGATTTTCGAGCTACCTTCCTGCATCCGAATTCAACCTCTACTGTTCGATCTGGCAACCGCCCAAGCTGGGTTAATCACTTTTCTTTTTTAATTCCGGATTCTTCCGGAAACTCCAGTTTGTATCCACAACTTATTTGCGAATACAATTTCCTAACGTCTGTAAACAAACGGTAATGCGGCACATTCGCTCCTCATTACCCGTTTCTCATTACTAACATTATGATCGAACGTATTATACAATTTTCAATCAAAAACAAATTCATCGTGGGCCTGTTTGTGTTGGCTCTTATCGGCTGGGGGACCTACTCCCTCACCCGACTGCCCATCGATGCTATTCCTGATATCACCAACAATCAGGTACAAATCATCTCCTTAGCTCCGTCGCTGGCGGTTCAGGAGGTGGAAAGTTCCATCACGGCGCCCATCGAAGTGGCAGTGGCAAATATTCCCGACATTGTGGAGTTGCGCTCCATTTCGCGACTCGGTCTATCCGTGGTTACCGTTGTTTTCAAAGACAACACCGATATTTACTGGGCACGTCAGCAACTCTCCGAACGGCTAAAAGAAGCCGAAGAGGCAATTCCTCCCGGGGTAGCAAAAACCGAACTGGCTCCGATCTCTTCAGGCTTAGGAGAAATTTATCAGTACCGCCTTGCCGTGACTCCGGGGTTTGAACAGAAATATTCGCCCATGGAGTTGCGCACCCTTCAGGATTGGGTAGTACGGCGCGAAATGCTCGGAACGCCCGGCGTGGCCGACATCAACAGTTACGGTGGCTATGTTAAACAATACGAAGTGGCCGTCAACCCCGAACGTTTACGGGGCATGAACCTCACGCTGACCGACATTTTTTCCGCACTCGAAAAGAACAATGAGAACACCGGAAGTGCCTATATCGACAAGAAACCAAGCGCCTACTTTATCCGTGGAATTGGTCTGGTGAAATCGCTGGACGATATAGGAAAGATTGTGGTAAAGACAACCGCTTCGGGCATGCCGGTTCTGATTCGCGACGTGGCGACCGTGCAATACGGTAGCGCAACACGTTACGGAGCTTTAGTCATCGACAACTCGGAAGCCGTGGGCGGCGTGGTGATGATGCTGAAGGGAGCCAATGCCAACGAGGTAATTAAAAACGTGGAATCACGCATTGCCGAAATACAAAAGTCATTGCCTCAAGGCGTAAAAATCGAGCCGTTCCTCAATCGTTCCGATCTGGTAGGACGCGCCATCGGTACCGTTTCACGCAACCTGATGGAAGGCGCACTGGTGGTAATCTTCATTCTGGTGCTCTTCCTCGGCAATCTGCGCGGAGGGCTGATTGTGGCTTCGGTCATACCGCTCGCCATGCTCTTTGCCATCTCGCTGATGAATATCTTCGGAGTGTCGGGCAATTTGATGAGTCTCGGGGCTATCGACTTCGGGCTTATTGTGGACGGAGCAGTGATTATCGTGGAAAGCGTTGTTCACCGGATCACCCAAAGCAAAACGCATCATCAGGGTATTACGCGCCTTTCGCAACAGCAAATGGACGAAAACGTATTCGAATCTGCCAAGCGTATGATGAGTTCGGCCACCTTCGGTCAAGTCATCATCCTGATCGTTTATCTGCCCATAATGGCGTTGGTTGGCATCGAAGGCAAGATGTTTCGCCCCATGGCACAGGTGGTTGCCTTTGCATTAATCGGAGCTGCTATCCTGTCACTCACCTACGTTCCGATGATTTCGGCGCTCTTCCTCAATAAAAATACGGAGCACAAACGAAACTTCTCCGACCGCATGATGGAGAAACTGCACGAATGGTTTACGCCTGTCATTCATTGGGCTTTAGATCATAAAAAGAGCGTGATCAGTGGCGCTATCGGAGCTTTCATCGTCTCTATTTTCCTTTTTACCCGTTTGGGCGGCGAATTTATTCCGCAACTCGAAGAGGGCGATCTGGCCGCCGGAGTCATCACGCTTCAGGGCGGTTCGCTATCAAACACCATCGACATGGTGGAAAAGGCCAACAAAATACTGTTGACCAACTTTCCGGAAGTGAAACATGCAGTCTGTAAAATCGGAGCAGGAGAAATTCCTACCGACCCCACGCCAATGGAAACCGGCGATTACATTATCACGCTGAAAGACAAGAGTGAATGGACTTCAGCCAAAACCCGCGAAGAGTTGGTGGAGAAGATGCAGGAGGCATTGATTCCGCTGGCCGGAGTGAAATTTGAGTTCCAGCAACCTATCCAGATGCGGTTCAATGAACTGCTTTCCGGTTCAAAACAGGACATTGCCATTAAACTCTTTGGTGACAACCTCGACGTGCTGGCGCAGAAAGCCTCAGCAATAGAGCATCTAATCAAAAACGTTGACGGAGTGGAAGATATCAATGTAGAAAAAGTAACCGGACTGGCACAAGTGCAAGTGAAATACGACCGCGACCGGCTGGCTCAATACGGTTTGTCTATTGAAGAAGCCAACCGCATCTTACGCGTAGCATTTGCAGGCAGTCAGGCCGGAGTGGTCTTCGACGAAGAGAAGCGCTTTGCACTGGTGGTTCGTCTTGAAAAGGATTACCGCCAAAGCCTCGAAGATGTCAAAAATATTTCGGTGGCGCTGCCCGGCGGAGGACAAATTCCGTTTGAACAACTGGGAGAAATATCGATCCAGTCGGGACCGGCGCAGGTATCACGCGAAAATACCAAACGACGCATCACCATCGGCTTCAACGTGCGCAACCGCGACATTGGCAGCGTAATCAACGAAGTGAACCACAAAATCGACCAGCAAATCAAACTGCCGACAGGTTACTATGTTTCGTACGGCGGACAGTTCAAGAATCTGGAAGCCGCCAGCAACCGACTGGCTATTGCCGTTCCGATAGCGCTTTTATTGATTTTCGTGCTGCTCTACTTCACTTTCCATTCGGTAAAACAGAGCCTGCTCATCTATTCGGCCGTTCCGATGGCGGCCATTGGCGGGGTTGTTGCGCTCTGGTTGCGGGACATGAACTTTTCTATATCGGCCGGAGTAGGATTTATCGCCCTCTTCGGAGTGGCAGTCCTGAACGGCATCGTACTGATAGCGGAATTCAACCGACTGGAGAAGGCCGGTTACACCGACATCACCGAACGGGTGATTAAAGGATTACAAACCCGTTTGCGTCCGGTATTGATGACTGCTGCAGTTGCCTCCATGGGTTTCCTGCCAATGGCCTTGTCGACCTCTGCCGGAGCTGAAGTGCAAAAGCCTCTGGCTACCGTAGTCATCGGCGGACTGATTACCGCTACGTTGTTGACATTAATTATTTTGCCGGTACTTTACATCATTTTTTCAATGAGAAAATTTTCGTTTTTCAGAAAGAAAAGAAGCACCGCTACGTTGTTGACGGTAGGTTTCTGCATGGCATTTGCCGGTCAGCTTCAGGCGCAATCTCCCCGAAGAATAACGCTGGATCAGGCAATTGAACTGGCGCTTGACAACAATCTCTCGGTACGCTCTTCGGCCTATTCCGTCGACGCTCAAAAAGCCCTTAAAGGCACTGCCTGGGATTTGCCCAAAACCAGCATTGAGGGGCAATACGGACAGATGAATTCTTACCGAAAGGATAATAGCTTCACGGTAAGCCAGTCGTTCGCTTTTCCGGGACTCTATATCAACCAAAACAAGTTGGCAAAAGCGAATATTAAAAACAGCGAATGGCAATTCAAAGGCACGCGGTTACAGATCGCCACAGAGGTAAAACAGCTCTATCAGCAATTGATTTATCTCAATGCAAAGCTGAAATTGCAAAGCTACCAGGACAGTCTATACGGCAATTTTTCCAAAGCCGCCGAGCTTCGTTCCTCTACCGGAGAAACCAACCGGCTGGAGATGATTTCAGCACATACTCAAAGCATGGAAATCAAAAATCAATTGAAGCAAACGCGTGCCGATATCGACATTGCTACTCAAAAATTGGCTCTGTTGCTGAATATCAACACGCCTGTCGCTCCGTCCGATTCGGTTTTGAAACGTCTGGATTGGTTACCTACTGCAAATGAAGAAGCAATCGCCGGTAACCCATCGCTCGGCATCACGGCACAGCAGGTAGAAGTCTCCCGTTTAGAGAAAGCCGTTGAGAAAAGTAAGTTGATGCCCGACTTTTCGATTGGCTATTTCAGCCAGACCATGCTCGGCACACAGGACGTGAACGGTACGCAACGCAATTACACTTTGTCCAACCGGTTTACAGCCATTCAGGCCGGAATATCCATTCCTCTTTGGTTTGTGCCCGGCAATGCGAGAGTAAAAGCAGCACGGTTCAAAGAGAAAGAGGCGCAAGCCACCCACGAAGCCTGGACAAAATCGCTGACCGGCAACTACCGTTCGTTGTTGCTGGAACTGGAGAAAGATCGCGACAATGTGAATTACTACGAAAAACAGGCTATTCCGGAAGCGGATCTGATTATCAAACAATCCACGCAAAGCTACCGTGCCGGAGCCATGGATTATCTCGACTATCTCCAAAGTCTCGGCAGGGCATTGAGCATCAAACAGAACTATCTGGAGGCGTTGAATGAATACAATCAAACGATAATTGCCCTTGAAGCCATTACCGGAAAAATTAAATAACACGTAAACATCATTAGTTAGCCTGCGGCAGGCCTTTTAGTTCTTATTGTTTCAACAACTGACCTCTTCTTAAGAGGATGTCTCAAGAGGCATATTGATTTTATACTAACTTACGAATCGAAAATAGATATTTGTTCTTATACCCCAAACCCCTGAAGGGGCTATAAATCTGCTATTTCGATTGGCACAAAAGTCCCCTTAAGGGGATGTAGGGGTAGAAAAGAGTTAGGGAGAGAGGTCGGAAATTGCAGAGACACAATCGACTATTCGGCATAAATTTTATTGAATAAAATACTAAATAACATATACTTATGCAACGACATAAATTTCTATTAGTTACAGTTATCTACTCCTTCGCACTACTTATTTCATCGTGCAGCGAAGGCAAAAAAGAGGCAAACGCCAAAAAAGCGGAGAACCTGCCCGAAGACATTGTGGAGATGCGTGATGACCAAATCAAACTGGCCGGCATTGAAACCGGTTTAATCGAAGAACGCTCCATGAGCGGAACCCTGAAAGTAAGCGGAACTATCACAGCATCGCCGCAGGATATGGCCTCGGTGAGTATGCCGATGGGCGGTTTCGTCAAATCTACTTCGCTTTTACCCGGGAGTTCCGTACGAAAAGGTCAGGTTCTCGCAGTTATAGAGAACCCCGAGTTTATCGACATCCAGCAAAGTTATCTGGAAGTGAAAAGCAAACTGGAATATACCGAAGCGGAATACAAACGGCAATCGGAACTCTACAAAAATGATGTGGCTTCGAAGAAAAACATCCAGTTGGCGACTTCCGAATTCAAAGCATTGAAAGCCCAGCAACGGGCTCTGGAACAAAAACTTTTACTGATCGGAATCAATCCTTCCAGATTAAGCGACGAGCGCATCAGCCGTTCGGTAGCGCTCACCTCACCTATTTCGGGGTATGTAAAGACGGTCAATGTCTCCATTGGCAAATCGGTTGCCGCCACCGACGTGCTGTTCGAGATTGTGAATACCGGCCATCTGTTGCTCGAACTGACGCTGTTTGAAAAAGATGCCGACAAGGTAAAGGTTGGCGAAACCATCCATTTCTACATCAACAACGAAACCGAACAACACGACGCGAAGGTGTACCAAACCTCCAAAACGGTCGGTAGTGATCGAAGCCTGAAAGTGTATGCCTCTATACAAGGCGAATGCAAAAACGTTCTTCCCGGCATGTATGCCAACGCTCTGGTGAAAGCGACAGGAAGCAAAGTAACGGCTGTTCCATCGGAGGCCGTGGTCAGCTTCGACGATAAAGACTATATCTTTCTCTTCGATCGCAACAAAACCGAGAACGGACGCGCATTCTGCGAATACCGTATGGTGCAGGTGCATAAAGGCGTTTCGGACGGCGGATACACAGAAATAGTTCTTCCAAAGCAGTTCGATCCGGCAAAAGCAAAGGTGGTGACGAAAGGCGCTTACAATCTACTTGCGGCAAAGAAAAATGCAGGAGAAATGAGTTGTTAACGAATTCGTAGCAACAAACACGTACATTTGTAGACCTTAAACAAACAACGTTATGCGAATATTACTATTCTTAGTCGGCTTTACATTCATTTCTTTGCAAGCCAACGCTTTGACTCCCGACATCATCAAAGACGGCGACGTAAATGGAATTTATGCCACCTTGTCCGACTTTCGACACAATACCCCCTATTTAATTGACGGAAAGCACCATGGAGACAAAGTAAAACTCAATCAGTTTTTCTTTTCGCCAACGATTAACTGTGCGGAAGATGGGCAATCGAAGCTCTTTTACAAAGACTCTATCTTTGCCATCACATTGAAAGACGGGAGAAAGTTCCGTTTTATCAACCGCGAACCCTATCTGATTGCCGACACATCCTGTCTTTATATTTACTCACTAAAAAAGATTATTAGTGAGCGAAAACAGGAAGGACCACACACCCGTACGGCAAATAAAGTCGTTACCGCATATTTCTTTTCGACCGGTGATCATTCTTCCGTTTATCCGTTGTCTATGCTCAATCTCAGGCAAAAGCTGAACGTGAGCAAAGCTGTATTCGACCGACTGGAGAAAGAGTTTACCACCGATGACGCATTGACCAAAACGGACAAACAAACCGGCAGGTTCCGCATCAATGATCTGCTATTAACCGAAGGAAAATAAGCAAGAAGACAAATTTAACACAATAGCCAACCACACTGACACCAAAACAGAATGGTTGGCTATTTCTTTGTTCAAAATTACACCTGTCTGAAAGCGGGTCGTTAGCCCTATTGTCTTGGTAGATGATCTCCCGAAAAACAAAAAAGAGGGGCGTAGCCCTGACGTCTGAATACGGCATCAGATTTTGACATAAAAGACATCAGAGCTACGCTCCTCCATGCATCTTTTGTTGCCATTTTCTACCAAGAATACAGGGCTATGCCCCTTTCTTTGATTATCTGTAAAACACAACGCGTAAACAAAGGCTACGACCAATCAGAATAATCTACAAACAACAAACCATTGAGATATGAAGGTTATTGAGAAGATGCCTTCATGCTACTTAATGCCTCAATGGTTATATTTGGGATGCTAAAACGGCAGGCATAAAATCCTAAAAGCATATTACCCAATCACAAAACCATCCCGCATGTGCTATATTTGAAACATTTATAAGACATTATGCCCACCTGCAAAAACACATTACTGACGATTGTCTGTTTTTTGACACTTCAATTCACAGACAATGTATTCGGAACGGTTTATTACGTTTCAAAATCCGGCAATGATGCTTTTAGCTATTTTGCCGCTCAAAACAAAACCAGTCCCAAACAAACTATTGCAGCCGGTATCCGCTGTTTATCCGCAGGAGACACACTTTACATACGCGAAGGAATCTACAACGAAGCAATCAACGAATACAGGACAAAACTCCCAAGTGGCAATTCGTGGCAAACCGCGGTCACCATTGCCGGTTATCCCGGAGAGAAGGTTATCATCCAGCCCAATGCAAGCGAATCGGAAGTCCTGCGACTAATGGGGTCGTCCGGCGGAACACGGTATGTGATATTCGACAACCTTATTTTAGATGGGGCCAATGTAACGTCCAACATCGTAAAGATCACCTATACAGGCAACAATCCCAACAACACAGCCCACCACATCAGAATACAAAGCTGTGAACTTAAGCAGGCCAAAACCAACGGCATATTTGTCGATTCGGAATCGAACCACAACGAATTTATCAGCCTGAAAATTCACGATAACGGTACGACTGATTTCGATCATGGCATGTACATCTGCGGCAGCAACAACCTGATTGAAAAGTGTGATATTTACAGAAATGCTGGTTGGGGAATCCATATTTACACGGAACATAAGCCCGAAAGCGCTAACTACAATATTGTTCGACGTAACAATATTCATGAAAATGCACGGGCAGAAAACCGTGGTTTTGGAATTATCGTTTCGTCGGGAACTGGGAACTCCGTCTATAACAATCTTATATGGGGCAATAACGGGGGAATTCAGATAGATTATCACGCCGTCAACACAATCATTTACAACAACACCATTTGGTCGAATAACAGAAGTAAAACTCACGAGAATGGAATCAAAACAGGAGCTGGAAGCACCAACGCGAGAATTGTGAACAATATTTCATGGAATCATATAGCCGGCAACATTTCCAATGCCGGAATAAATACATATCTCTCCAATAACCTCACCGACAAATCCCCACTATTTGTCAACAGTTCAAAATCAGACTTTCGCCTTCAGGAAAAATCTCCGGCCATCAATACCGGCAAAAATCTTGCGCCCCTGGTAACTGACGATTACAACGGAATTAGGCGTCCGCAAGGTTCCACTTATGATATTGGTGCATTTGAATACAAGACCTACAAATGAGCCTAACGAAACTTCATACACATCTCATAAACAGGCCAGTATACCTGATATTTATATTTTATTTTCATTTATACTGTTTATTTTAAATAATTAACTGCCTATTCCTTGTTTTTTGTTGCGTTTGTTTATATCTTCGTAACAGATATATTAACCCTTATTGTATAATATGCAAACCATAAAGATGGTTTAAAAAGTTTATTTTGAAAACGTCGCAAGACCACATTTACTTACCACGACTGAAGTATAGAGCTTGAGCATAAAATTGTGGTATTTATTATTCTAAAGAGAAAAGTAATTCGTAGCACTAAAGAGAAATAAGGGAGGTGTCTATGCTCAAAAAGACACATAAATTTTGGGACGTTATTGTACATCGTATCGTAAGTTCCAAATACGTCAGCAGATGGACTATTCTGGGAATTGACCTCATATTATCTGTCATTTCTCTTGTTTGGTGCTATTTATTCGACTCAAGTCTGCATTTCAACGATGCGGTCTCCCTCCCCAAAGTCGAATATCTTATTATTGGCAGCCTCTTTATTTGCCCCTGGTATTTTCTATTTTTCAAAACACATACTGGAATTATCCGCTACTCTTCCTATCACGAAGTCGGGAGAGTGTTAGTCGCTGTTGTCTCAATCAATCTCTCCTATTATATCGTCGGTTTACTCAGCGGATATGGTTATTCAGGCATGTTCATCTCCTTGATTGTAAAAAACACCACCCTCAATTTTATTATTCTCATCGCCTTCCGGTTTGTGGTAGTCAGTTTCTACCGTTTCCTTACCACTTACGTTGCCGGCCGCTACCGACAAAGAAGCCTTGTGTACGGTGTTAGCCGCCAAAGCATCGCACTGGCAAGCCTTTTCCTGACTGACGGATATAAAGGCTATAGAATAGTCGGCTTCCTGACACACGACAAACACATGATTCACCAACGAATATTCGATCTGCCGGTTTATTATGCAGACGACAATCTCGACCATGTAATCAGAGAATACAAAATCAGCGCCTTGTTTCTTGTAAAAAAACAGCCGATAGAAATCCCTGACAAAAAAATATTACGGCAGTGCATCGACCTGCATATCAAAATATTATCTCCAGACCAGGCACAGATGTTTCGCGACCTGATACCTCAAAAATATTACCTGAATCCTCAAATCAAGGATCTGCTTGGAAGAGATGAAATTCAAATTGATTTTGAAAAAATAAAGCTTCAGGTTGAAAACAAGACTGTTCTTGTTACAGGCGCTGCGGGTTCAATTGGTTGCGAGATGGTAAAGCAACTGGTAACATTCAAACCGCAAAAAATCATCTTATTCGATTCGGCCGAAACTCCGCTCAACTCCCTACTGCTGGAGATGGAAAAATACTATCCCAATGTTTGCGAAGCCATATTGGGAGACATCCGCATCCGGAAACGCCTTGAATTTGTTTTCAGAAAGTATCATCCGCACATCATTTATCATGCTGCGGCCTATAAACATGTGCCCATGGTTGAACGGAATCCGTGTGAGGCTGTGCTTACCAATGTGCTGGGAACCCGTAACATTGCAAACTACGCACTGAAATTCAGGGTTGAAAAATTCATCATGGTATCGACAGACAAAGCTGTCAATCCAAGCAATGTGATGGGTGCTTCGAAACGGATTGCAGAAATATACATTCAATCGCTGGCCAATCATCTGGACGGAAAATCAGCTACCAAATTCATAACCACACGATTTGGTAATGTGTTGGGATCAAATGGTTCTGTGATTCCTCTATTCAAAGAACAGATAGAAAACGGAGGGCCGGTAACTGTCACCCACCCCAACATAATCCGTTACTTCATGACCATCCCCGAAGCATGTCGCCTCGTGCTTGAAGCCGGAGTGATGGGACATAACGGTAACATTTATATATTCGACATGGGCAAACCGGTTAAAATTGCCGACTTAGCAAAGAAAATGATTGAAATGGCCGGCTTGGTTCCCAATCGTGATATTCGCATTGTATACACCGGATTACGACCGGGCGAAAAGCTGTATGAGGAGCTGTTAAACGATAAAGAGATTACTCAACCCACGACAAATCCGAAGATCAAAGTGGCGAAGGTTAGAAAATACAAGCTCTCAGAAGTGGCAAAATTAATAAACGAACTGATTGTCAAAGCGATGCTCTTCGACACACGAGCAACTGTAAAGAAGATGAAAGAAATAGTGCCGGAATTCATAAGCATGAATTCAGCATACGAACGATTTGATAAAAAGCTTCCTGATTAGTTTCACCATTTATATCAATGAGGATAAAACGACATCTTTCTGATTTAACATATTAATAGCTTATTATTATGAAGACAATTCCTGTTATTTTAGTTAGTATCTGTCTGTTACTATCGTGCAGCTCTTCTAAAAACATAGCCTATTTTCAATATTCGGGAAACAGGGCCGCTTTTTCGGATTCTTCGGCAACATCCGAAACCAAACTGAAAGCCGGTGATTTATTAATAATTACGGTCAACTCCACATCGCCCGAGGTTGCAGTCCCTTTTAACCTGCCAACGGTGCCCTTGCCTGCCAGTAGTTCTTCTACCACAGCAAATCCGGTGGCTACAGGTACTATTGCCTTACAAAATTATCTGATTGATAAAGACGGCACCATCACATTCCCGGTATTAGGTAAAATAAACGCGGCCGGAATGACCAAGCTTCAATTGGCCGACTACATCAAAAACAAAATATGTCCCCACTATATCAAAGAGATGCCGATTGTAAACATCCGGTACACCAATTATAAGATTTCAGTATTGGGAGAAGTAAACAAGCCGGGCATTTATACTATTGATAATGAAAAAATAAACCTTTTGGAAGCAATAGCCCTTGCCGGAGATCTGACCATATTCGGCATCAGAGATAACATTTTACTTATCCGTGATAACGACAAAGGCCAAAGGGTGACCTTCGAGATTGATCTGAGAGACCGTAACATCGTCAACTCACCACTTTACTACCTGCATCAGAACGACATACTATATATCCAACCCAACAAACCGAAAGCGCGTTCCGCCTCTTTCAACACAGGAGAATCGATGACGCTTTCGGCTGTAGGAATATTGATTTCCGTTGCATCGTTAGTAACGCTGTTAGTCAAGAAATAAGGCACCGCAATGTCGCGAGCCATAAAATGAAAACGGTATGCAATCCAGGATTCAAAATATCACAGACAAATCCGTCAATTTCCGGGAGTCGATTGACAAATACCTACGCCACTGGCCATGGTTTGTGGCATCTGTCTTTTTAGCTTTAATAGCCGGTTTTCTGTATGCCCGTTCGCAACCCGATACATACGAAACCACAGCATCAATCATGGTTCTCGATCAGAGCAAGAACGGAGCTACAAGTCAGGCCAACCTCATCAGCCAGCTAAACAACATCGGACTGACCACTTCACCCACTATGACAAACGATGAAGCAAAAATGATCGGATCAACAGCTTTGATGAGAAAAGTTGTGTACCGACTGGAACTCTATACCTCCTACTCGCACCGCTCATTCCTTAAAAACGAGGACCTCTATGATTCGTCGCCACTCTATGCCCGTTTAGACATGGCAGCACTTGAACGCATAAAAGGCAATGTAATGCTTACCGCGCGTTACGACAGCGGGAAGCTTGTAATTGACGGAGAATACCTGGAACGCCGTTTTGTTGTGCATCCCAACAATTTACCGGGCTACTACGCCACACCGGCAGGCAATTTATATATTGCTCAAAACAAGGGCTACACTACCGATAAATTTCCATTAACCATAAAAATTACCAATCCTTCAAAAGTTGCCAAATTTATTGCTTCAAGTAGCCTGCTTACTCTGGTTAACAAAGAAGCTAATGTAATCGACCTCACGCTGCAAACCTCGAATATTAAAAAAGGGCAAGACATCCTAAAAACACTGGCAACCGTATATAATGAAGATGCTGTAGAACAAATCAACCATTCGGCGATGAGTTCCGCCAATTTTCTGGATGGAAGAATTAAACTGCTAACCGGAGAACTGAGCACCGTAGAACGCGATGCCGAACAGTACAAGCAGAGCAACAACCTCACTAATATTGAAGCAGACGCACAGATGTATTTAGGCAGAAGCAGCGGATACATCACACAACGCAGTACCGTTGAAAACCAGCTGAATCTGATCTCGTATGTGAAAGATTTTCTGCGCAACCCGGCCAACAAATCTGCTTTAGTTCCCAACCTCGGGCTGACAGACGTGGGTCTTGTAAACGTAATTCAAAAATACAACGATCTGGTAATTAACAGAGAACAAATTGCTCAGGGATCATCGGAAGATAATCCTGCTCTCAAAGCGATTAACCTGCAAGTACAAACAGCGCGCAAAGCAATCCTGGAGAGCATAGAAAGCACCCACAAAGGACTACAAATCACCAATCAGGATTTAAATTCACAAAACTCAGCGGTATCGTCGAAGCTCAGGCAAATCCCCAAGCAGGAAAGAGAATTTCTGGAAATAAAACGCCAACAACAGGTCAAAGAATCATTGTACCTGTTCCTGCTCCAGAAGCGTGAAGACGCATCTCTCAGCATGGCCGTTACCATTCCCAAAGGGAGGCTTATCAATACGCCCGACACATCAAAACAGGTCGCTCCACGAACATCAGTTATCCTGTTTGTGGCATTTCTGTTAGGACTTGTAGTTCCAGCCTCATCCATTCAGATTAAAAATCTGATGCACACAAAAATTGAGAATCGTCAGGATGTGGAAAAGATTACCCAAGTGCCTGTTTTAGCCGAACTCGGACACATCAGCACGGATGAAATAATATTGAACCACAAGACGGCCATTAGCCCTAACTCTGAACTTTTCAGGCTCTTGCGATCGAACCTCCAGTTTGTACTTGATGCTTCCTCCCAAAAAGTAATCGTGGTCACCTCGACGCAACAGGGCGAAGGCAAAACGCTGGTCAGCATCAACCTGGCAGCCATCCTTTCGTTAGCAGACAAAAAAGTATTGCTCGTTGAACTGGATTTGCGGCGGCCACGGCTATCAACATACATGGAGATTGAAGCAAAGAAAGGTATAAGCTCTTACCTGATGGGTGAAGATACAGATATGCAGGAAATCATTAAACCGGTCCCTGATTATCCGATGCTGGACATATTGCCCACGGGAATTATTCCGCCTAACCCGAACGAACTGATACTGAAAGACCGTCTCGACATGCTCATTTCCAAGCTAAAAGAAGAATACGATTATATAGTAATTGACTCGGCACCGGTAGGTGTAGTTTCGGACACGTTCCTGATCAACCGGTTGGCCGACATCAACCTGTACGTTTGCAGATCGAGATATACAGACAAACGCAATCTGGTGTATATCAATCAAATTCACCAGGAAAACAGGTTAAATCACCTTTACATTGTGATTAATGATGTTTCGCTTCAAAACCACAGCTATTCGTACCATCGGAAATACGGCTATGGTTATGCACAGGAAAATACGTAGTGAGAACGCTAAATGTAAATCGTCATGATCGAATTACTTCGCAAAGAAGATTGCAACGGTTGTTGTGCCTGTGTTGACATTTGCCCGACAATGGCAATCAAACTCCACACCGACGAAGAAGGTTTCTGGTATCCGGAGACCGATAAAGATGTATGCAATGACTGTGAATTATGCAACAGTGTTTGCCCCGAATTACACGTTGCAGAGGTAAAGAAAAATGATTTTGAAAAGCCCTTTGCGTATGCTGCTGTGCATAAAAACCTTGATGTCAGATTCAACAGCACATCCGGTGGATTGTTTTCTGCCATGGCCGAAATCATCTATAAAAACGGAGGAAGTGTTGCCGGCGCTGTTTACAATGAAGATTTCTCTGTTAAGCACTATATATCAAATACTAAAAGCGATTTACAGAAGCTACGCAGCTCAAAATACCAGCAAAGCAACATGAGCGGGATGCACAGGGAGATCAAACGACGTTTGGATGACGGCGAAAACGTGCTGGTATGCGGAACACCCTGTCAGATGGCAGCATTAAGACTCTTCCTGAAAAAAGATTATAACAACCTCATCATTCTCGATTTTGTTTGCCGCGGAGTCAATTCTCCGATGGTATTTCAAAAATACCTGCAATCGCAGGAAGAAGCGAACGGAGCGAA
Organism: Paludibacter jiangxiensis; assembly: GCF_001618385.1. Classification (NCBI taxonomy): domain Bacteria; kingdom Pseudomonadati; phylum Bacteroidota; class Bacteroidia; order Bacteroidales; family Paludibacteraceae; genus Paludibacter; species Paludibacter jiangxiensis. The sequence goes on from NZ_BDCR01000004.1 coordinate 650,494, forward strand.
AATCGTTGCTGCACAGGCAAAAAATAAGGAACTGGGATGGAGAAGTCTGACCTTCAAAATGACTTTCGACAACGGCAAGTCCGTTTTTCAGACCAAAGAATCCAACCTGTTTTTACGTGGCTATCTTAGTGCAAATGCGTATTGTCGACCTTCTTGTTACACCTGCCAGTTCAAAGGGTGGCCGAGAATCGCCGATATTACGCTGGCCGATTTCTGGGGCATCGAACATGTGGATGCTGCGCTCGATAACGACCTGGGGACTTCAATGGTACTGATCAATTCAAAAAAGGGTGCGGCATTCTTTGAAAGCATAAAGGAGAAAATCGATTTTAAAGAAGTAAGTCTTGCGCAGGCATCGGCAAACAACGGCGCGTTAATAACGCCCTTAAAAAAGCCGACCATAGACAGAAAACAGTTTTTCGCCGAGTTGCAAACAGCGTCGTTCGATAAAGTGGCAACTAAATATTTTCCGCCCCCCTCTGTTCCTGCGAAAGAAAAGATTCGGGAATTTCTGGGAACAATACTAACGATAGCACAAACAACACGCTTACACCCAAAAACGCTTTACCAGTTTGTGAAATACAACTTCCTGTCAGGAAAAGTAACAACAAATATCAGAAAGCAAGGGTGGTTGATAACAACGCCTCACTCTGTATTGGAGATACACAAAAGAGCTAAAATCGACTGTAAGGGCACACTATATCTGGGAATGAAAAGAATAAAAAAATCCAGACTGGAAAGCCGCCTGTTAGTAGATCCCGGAGGTGAAATTGTTGTAAATGGCGATTTCATATTTGGATACGGATCTGACATTGAAGTGTTTAAAAACGCAAAACTCATACTAAACGAAAACGGAGCAACAAATATCTCTACCACCATTATTTGTGCTGAACGAATAGAAATCGGCAAGCATGTCAGGATGGGGCGTAATGTCACCATCAGAGACACCAACGGAAATCACTTTCTGGCTCTTCAGGGATACAAGCCATCACGACCTGTAACCATCGGCGACCACGTATGGCTTTGCGAAGGCTGTACCATTTTACCCGGAGTGAAAATTGGCGATGGCGCCATCATAGGAGCATGTTCAACGGTTGTTTCAAATGTACCGGCCAATGCCATTGTGATGGGAAACCCGGCCAAGGTAGTAGATGAAAACATTTTATGGAAATTCTGAGACCTCAACATTTTTATTAACCCTTTAATACCAAAGTATATGGAACTGCAAGATTACATCAGCAAATTCGCTTCCAGGTTTGACGAAACACCTGCCGAAAAATTTACCGCCGATACTGAATTCAAGGCGTTGGACGAATGGAGTTCTCTTTCTGCATTAACCATTATTGCTATGGCTGATGAAGAATATGGAGTCAAAATCAAGGGTGAAGATATCCGCAATTCGGATACCATTAAAGATTTGTATGCTATCGTAAAATCGAGAGCCTGAGCCGCTTTCACAAAAACCACGCGCCCTATGAACCGAAGCTACATAAAAGCAATATCATACTATCTTCCCAAACAGGCACTCACCAACGAAGACCTGGCGAGAGAGTTTTCCGATCCGAATGTTGAAAAAAATGCGGGGAAAGTCGGAATAGATGTAAGGTACATTGCGGCCGAAGATGAGACTGCGGGAGACATGGCAGAACAGGCCGCACGGAATCTTTTCCAGGAATATAACATAGCACCGGAAACGATAGATTTTCTGATACTTTGCACACAAAGCCCTGATTATTTTTTACCGGCTACGGCTTGTGTTTTACAACACCGGCTTGGAATTCCGTCAAACGCCGGCGCTATCGATTTTAATCAGGGATGCTCGGGCTACCTGTACGGGCTCGCGCTGGCAAAAGGCCTGATTGCAGCCAATGTTGCCAAAAACATTTTGTTACTGACTGCTGAGACTTATTCCAAACATATTCATCAACAGGACAAAGCAAACCGGATTTTATTCGGAGATGCCGCATCAGCTACGCTTATCTCCAATGAAGGCTTTGCTGCAATCGGAGAATTCAGTTTGGGAACAGACGGGGCCGGAGAAAATGATTTGATCGTGAGAACAGGAGGATTTAGGCATAAAAACGCGCTGAATGATTTCACGATTGACAAAAATGGCACCGTCATATCATCCGACCACCTGTTTCTAAATGGCTCTGAGATCTTCTCTTTTACACAGGAGAAAGTTCCGCTGCTGGTAAAAGACACTCTGTTACAAAACGGGCTGGAACAAGAGCAGATCGACCTGTTTGTCTTTCATCAGTCGAACCGGTTTATGCTCGACTTTCTGCGAAAGAAAATCAAAATCGACGAAGAGAAATTTTATTATTGCTTATCCCGCTTCGGGAATACCGTATCATCCACCATACCAATAGCTTTGAAAGAAGCCATGACCGATAAATCGATAAAGGTCAACAACAAAATACTTTTGGCAAGCTATGGCGTAGGCTATTCCTGGGCAGGAGTTGTTCTTAATTTTTAGATAAGAAAAAGCGTAACCATCTAAAAATAGCACGTACGACATCATGAAGAAGAGACTAACCATTTCCATTACGGCAAATTACAACTTCTATGTCAACCGCTTCAAATACACGAATAGCAAAAAATACAGCAATGCTCTATTTTCGAATGCTATTTACAATGGGTGTCACTCTGTACACATCCAGGATTGTATTGTATGTACTTGGCGTTGAAAACTATGGAATTTACAATGTCGTAGGCGGAGTTGTTATATTATTCACCTTTCTGAATGGCGCCATGTCGGCAAGCACGTCACGGTTTCTTACTTTTGCGTTGGGCCGACATGACTCCGAAGAATTGAAGAAAACCTTCAGTGCCGCATTAACTCTTCATATCATCATAGCGTTTATCATTCTGCTGCTGGCTGAAACTGTTGGTTTATGGTTTGTCCTGAATAAATTGGTAGTACCGGCCGCACGCATGAACGCGACCATCTGGGTTTACCAGCTATCCATCCTGACGTGTGTCGTAAGTCTGATACAGGTTCCTTACAACGCAGCCATCATTGCCCACGAACGCATGAGCGTCTACGCCTATGTCAGCATTATCGACGTTTCGCTGAAACTTGCCGTTGTATTCCTGCTGAAATGGTTCGTTCCTTTTGACAAATTAGTATTCTACTCATTTTTAATCTTTTGCTCAACCCTCATCGTAGTTTCCATTTACCGGATATACTGCAAAAGACAATATGAGGAATGTGTCTACCACATTTGTTGGGATAAACCGACCTATCAGAAAATGATCAATTTTTCGGGGTGGAGCCTGTTGGGAAATTTCGCATGGATTATGCTGACCGAAGGTTCTAACATCCTGATGAACCTCTTTTTCGGACCGGTGGTCAATGCGGCTCAGGCTGTTACAATGCAGGTAAATTCTGCCGTAACCAGTTTTGTGAACAATTTCCGGACGGCAGTGAATCCACAAATAATCAAGTTATATGCTTCCGACAGAAAAAGCGAAATGTTCAATCTGGTGTTTCAAAGCGGAAAGTACTCCTATTTCATCCTGTTCGTTCTGGTCTTACCTATCCTGCTCGAAACAGAGTTTATCCTCAACCTGTGGCTCAAGGTTGTACCGCAGTACACCGTATTATTGGTAAAGCTTGCACTCATCAACTCTTTGGTTTCAACCCTCGACATGAGCGCGTTCATTGTTTTGCAGGCAGTCGGAAGACTGAAGGAAAGTGCACTGATCGGCTCATCATCCATTTTGTTATTTGTATTGCCCCTGTCATTTATTCTGTTTCATTTCGGATTTGCACCCAGTATTTTTTACTACGTAATGATTATCAATTCATTCCTGTTTTCTTTTGGTATCAGGCCGTACCTGCTGCACAAAATAGCAGAAATGAATATCAAAGAATATTTTGCTCATGTAGTATTCCCTGTTGTGAAAGTGACTGTGGCAGCAGCAATCGTCCCAATCGGAGTAACATTATACATGCCGGACAGCATATTTCGATTCTTCTTAATTTGTCTTGTATCGGCAATCTCAGTTGGAATTGGAGTATACTATTTAGGCATGGACAGCATAACAAAAAAGATGCTTGCCCTTTGGGTAAAAGCAAAGTTCTCAAAATTAGCAACTAAACCATAGAAGTGTGATTTTATTATTGTCTGATCTATAAATAAGATTTGTATGAAAAAGATACTCATCACACATGTGTCCAACACATTAAATTACGGTAGTGCCATGATGGCCATCAACCTGATTTATTATCTGCACAAAAGAATGCCAGAGGTTGAAATTTGGTGCGAATGTGACCAGTATCATCTGGATCGCTTAAAGAAAGCAAGCGGATATCAGGATCTTAACGCGTACCAAAGCAAACCTGTGAGACGCAGCAACATGATAATGAAGATATACAGGTTTTTGTCCGGTAACCGTGAAGACATACTTCATATAAGCTACCAGTTTGATTTAATGATTGTTCTGGGCGGCGATGACCTTTCGGAGGTATATCAAAGCAATGCCATGTCGAATGCGTTGTACTATTATCACATCAACCGTCGCAAATGCAAGGTAATCTTATTGAATCAGAACATCGGGCCTTATACCGGTATCTATAAAATAATCAACGGATTGCTATTGCACAAGCTTATCATATCCACCAGGGATCAGCGCAACTACGAATACCTGACAAGTAAGCTTCATCTGAAGAACGTGCAGGCAACCCGCGATCTTGCCTTTTTACCACTTCCCAAACAGGAAGAAACGATAAAAGAAATGCACGAGAATTTCATTCATGACCGATACATCGTGGTGGTACCTTCCGGAGTTTTTATTCATTACGGGCTCAACCAAATGCAAGCCGTAAAAGTTTGGGCGAGTATCACTAATCTCTTATTATCCAAATACAAATCACATATCATCGTGCTTTTGGGGCATGTATTAGCCCCACCCACTTCCAACGACCGACAAATAATAGACCCGTTATCGGCAATGTTCAAAAACGATCCGAGAGTGATAACCGTAACAAACGTACTGCAACCGATAGAAGCAAGAGCCATCATCGCAAATAGCGAGTTGGTATTTACCGGCAGGATGCACGCAGCAGTTTCGGCCCTTGCAACCGGCACCATTCCTTTGGCATTCGCTTACAGTGAAAAATACTTTGGTGTTGTTGCAAGAGGCTTTGACATTCCGGAACTGGTAATCGATTGCAGAAACGGAGTGATGAACCAAGCCGGTTTCATGAATACCGTGCAGGAGCATATTCAGTTCATCAACAGAACAAAAACAGACCTTGAGAGTAAAATCAGATATGAACTAACCAAAACCAGAGAGCTGGCAAATAAAAACATTGACATTGTGGTACAACATCTGACTAAGTAACAGCGCTTAAAATGTTTTCGGTAGTAATTCCTTTATATAACAAAGAAAACAATATTGCACTCACCATTGATTCCGTTCTGAATCAGGATTTCCGTGACTTTGAAGTGCTCATTGTGAATGACGGATCGACAGACAACAGCCTTTCGGTGGCAGGAAAGATTGCAGACGAAAGAGTACGTGTCATCGATAAGCCAAACGGAGGAGTTGCAAGTGCCCGAAACATGGGAATAAAAGCAGCCATATACGATTGGATTGCTTTTTTGGACGGCGATGATCTATGGAAACCGACTTACCTGTCGATGATGAAAAAGTTAATAAACGAGTTTCCGGAAGCCTCTTTCTTTGGCAGCCAGTTTATCAAACAGGAAAAAGGGGAAGACAGGATTGTCAATTCAATTCACAGCAAACGCGGATATATAGACGATTTTTTCAAAAAGGAAACGGAGGCGTTATTGGTCTCGTCTTCCAGCGTTATCGTCCGAAAAGATTGTTTTGATAATGTCGGCTATTTTAACGAGCGCTATACAAGAGGCGAAGATTTGGACATGTGGTGCCGGTTGGCAAGGAATTACAAATTTGCATTTGAGCCCATGCCTCTTTGTTACTATCTCCTCGACGGAGAAGACAGAGCGTGTAAACAGAAACAGCCCCTCAACCAATATTATCTGGAATTCCATTTGTCAGGCAAATCGCGTTACGAGAAGAAGTTTCATTTACAAATAGCGGAGGTTCACCTTATAGAAATGCTGAGCAGCAAAAGATATGCGGATTTTCTCAGGTTAGCCCTCAGGTACAACATTTATCTGGTAATTATCATTCTGAATATCATCAAAAGACATTTATCAAAAATAATCAAGCATCGCTATTTCAATTTGAGAATTCTTTGAAAGCATTGGAGAGTAAATCGATAAGACTGTGTCAAGACATCAATAACTCCGTCCTTCAGGGCGGAGGCAAAAACAGGCCGATTTTTCACGGGCTTTAGCCCTGAAAGAAATATAAAGAGAAACGAGAACAAGAAATAACTGACACATGAACTGGGAGAAGCTACATATTATGGTTTTATATTGCTTCGTTTTCCTGTTGCATTTTGAATACTGGAGCGTATTCGGCAAAGACGAGGATAACATGACAATCACCAAGTTTGTCGGTTACCTGTACTTTATACTGGCGCTTCGTGACGTTGAACGATTCTTTCTATTCTCCAGAATTAAAGCCTTTTTAATTCCGGTTCTGGCTTTCTTTGGCATGCTCACCATTATCTCATACGCCAACTACAATTCACTTTACCAGCAATTTGCGAATGTCATTGATTTGTCCGCTTTCCAATGTATCCTCATGTTTTGGATTGTCTGCAACCACCTGAGCGGGCAACCCAAAGTAATTTACCGCACATTTGTTGCATTTGTTGCCGGCGCCGTTGTGATGGGCATTCTTTACAAGATGGGCGTGGGTGTTACAATCACCGACGGACGGCTATCCATGTTCGGAGACGACGAAAATGCGGTGGGCATTCGAATGACATTGGCAATCGTGGTTGTGTTGAGTTTGATATTTGAAAATCCGTTAAACTGGAAAACTCCCCGGTTCTTACTACTACTAACCTTGCCTTTCCTGTTTCCCGTGCTGGCGCTTTCAGGGTCACGTACTGCGCTTATATGCTTAGCTATAGGACTGTTGATTTTTATTCTGCTTATCAAACTTAAACCCCTGCTCAAAGCCGGATTTCTTGTAATAGCCGCAGCAGGTGTTATACTGATGGTGAACTATTTCTCACACTACGATACTTTGCAAGAACGCCTTGTCAATTCGATTTCATATGGAGACACAGCCGGAAGAACGTCCATCTGGAAACATATTCTTCCCATTTTTTACGAATCACCAATAGTAGGCGTTGGCACTACCGGCTATGCCAAACGGGCAATTCCTGTTTTCGGGGTATTCAAGGGCGGCCACTATCGCAGCCCACACAACGTATATCTCGAAATGCTCTGTTACACGGGTGTGGTCGGACTGGGATTATTTCTGCTGTTTTTAGGCCGGGTCTCTTTCAAAAGCGTGCAGCTCTATTTACGCAACAACTATATAGTCACCGGCATTTTGATACTGATCACAATGATCGACATGTTTGTCGGGCAGGGATTATACAACAAAATTTTCTGGTATTTCTATGCCGTCATTGTGGCGCTACAACTGAATGAAGAGCCTGAATTGTCGAATGAACCGATAGTAAGCACTTAGATTGTTTTCAAAAAGCCATTCATCATGCAAAGCAGTTTCATCAACATATTAGCAAGAAGAATCATCGATGCATATTTCCGGTGTTATACCAATATCATCTTCTGGTTGAACCATGTAAAGCACGGAGCCAACTGTACCGTAAAAGGGAAAATCTACATCCGGAATTTAGGAACGATAGAAATCGGCGACAACTTGCGCGCCAACTCCGGAAACAGGTTTAACCCGATAGGAGGCGATACCGTATTGAGGCTCAATGCTGATGAGGATGCAATCATTACCATCGGAAATAATGTGGGACTTTCAAATTCCACCATCTATTCCACGCGTGCCGTTATCATAGAAGACGATGTATTGGTGGGTGGCAGTTGTAAGATCTACGATTCCGATTTTCATTCTAAAGACTTTGCAGAACGGCGTAATTCTTTTTTCCATGGCAATGAGGGCACTCATATAGCCGCATTGCCGGTCATTATTAAAAAAGGAGCCTGGATAGGCGGCCATTGCATCGTACTGAAAGGAATTACCATTGGCGAACACTCTATTATCGGCGCGGGAAGCGTGGTTACCAAAAGTGTTCCACCTAATGAGATATGGGCGGGAAACCCTATAAAATATATCGGAAAAGCAAATAAACATGCGGAATAAACATCGCAACATTTATTTCGATTCACGATGAACAACAAGCCCAAAATAATGCAGCATTGCGTGGAGGCCTACCTGAATATCGGAGGTCCCGCGACGGAGTATCTGTTACTGATGAATTCTCCACTGAATGACAAATTTCAGTTTGATCCACTATTACAGAGAGTAGCTCCTCATGGCATTAATCTGGCATTATTGAGGGATATGATTGCTCAAATAAAGAAAGTAAAACCCGATGTAGTACACGTGAGAGGATTACACAGCGAAGGATTTTACGGTTTACTGGCCGCACGCTTAGCCGGTGTAAAGAAAGTGGTACTCTGTGTGCACGGCACTTATACCGATTCGCTGAATGTAGGAGCCTTCAAGAAGTTTATCTATGGCAAACTCATAGAACCGTTTACGCTCCGAAATGCAGATTTAGTGTACTGCGTGTGTGATTTTGCAGCCAAAAGACCTTACATCTATCAACACACCAATCATTTGTACGGGTTTATTCACAATGCGGCACCCGACTATTCCATGTATAACAAAGAGGAAAGCCGGCTGAAAATCCGGACTGAGTTAGGTATCGGACCCGACGAAATTGTAGCCGTCACAGTGGGGAGAGTCACCTTTGGCAAAGGCCACAAGACGCTGGTAGACGCGATAAAACTACTTGAAACGCGGAAATACAATATCCGCTACCTTGTTGTAGGTGAAGGAGATTACCTCAACGAACTGCAAACACAACTTGCCGACGAAATAAAATCAAAGCAGGTAATATTGCTTGGTCAGCGCACTGATGTGAGGGACATATTGTTTGCAAGCGACATTTTTATTTTTCCGACGTTGCACGAGAACCTGTCCATTGCGCTTCTGGAAGCTTGTGCCGCCGGACTTGCAATCATTGCTTCCAACGTTGGCGGAAATCCGGAAGTAATTCAACATGGCAAAACGGGAATTATGATACCCCCGCGCAACGCGGAGAAACTGGCAAATGCCATACTTGCACTGGTAAGGAATCCGGAGAAACGAGAGAAATTAGCGGCTCAGGCACAAGAAAATGCAAAAACAAATTTCAGTCAGGAAAAGATTTTCAAAGAGATTGAAACGATGTACAATTCGGTATTGATGCAAAAAAAAACGTAGCGATTGTCATTCTGATTTAAGATTATCATATGCGAACTGCTTCCTTTGTCATTCCCACTTTCAGGGAAACGGAAAAAATCAAAACTCTGATTCATAGTTTCGACAACATCAGAGACGAAAACATTGACATCATCATTGTGAATGGCAATCCTAATGATGAAACCAGTCAGTGGTTAAGAGATTGCAGTGACTCGCGAATCATAGAAAAGGCAGGTAACCCCTCTCTTTACTGGGCCGGATTGGTAAACGTCGGCTTGCGGCACATTCTGGAATCAGAGCCTCGTCCGGCATACGTTTTCCTGATGAATGCCGACATCGTATTTTCATACGACATTCTCCAATCATTTCTGAACGAAGCTAAGATTTTACCGCCTTGCCAACTTGGAGTGGTTACGGTCTCCAATGGTCAAATTATTTCAAGCGGCGTGCAAGTCCTTTCGTGGAGTTTTACACAAAACCGGCATCCACTTGCAGGCAGCAATACCTCATTATTACCAAAAGATCAATTAATTCCGGTAGACTTTCTACCGACACGTTGTATCATGTTTCCGCTTGAGGCTCTGCAACAAGCAGGGATTACTTCGGAAGAAAGGCTGCCTCACTATTGCAGCGATTACGAATTTACGGCAAGGCTAAGTCGATTCGGTTATAAGGCATTTATAGCAACCAATATTACTATTGAAGTTGACACGCACAACACAGGCAACGATGTTTACTACAAAAAAACAAGTCTCAGGAAACGTGTTGTCTCTCTCTTTTCGGTCAAGTCGCCCTCCAATCCGGTTTATTTGACACGGTTTATCCGCATGGTATATCCGTGGTATGCAAAACCATCCGCCATACTGCTGTATCTATTGCGGAGCCTACTGGAAATTGTATTGGGAGGTAGTGCTGTGAAGAAATTATTTTATCGTGCAGAATCAGGTTTTTCAGGTCGACAGGTTTAGTATGAAAACAATTGCTCTCATGTATCACGATGTTTATCTGGAGACTCCACACGAAAGCGGACTGCAAAACGCGGGGTCTCAAAAATACAAGGTCAGACTTTGTGATTTTGAGAAGCAGGTGAAAGCGGTTGTAGATCATTGCCGGGCAAAAGAAATTCCTCTTTCCAGAGTGATGTTTACGTTCGACGACGGAGGAAGTTCGTTCAGCAAATTTATTGCGCCGATACTGGATGTACACGGACTGAAAGGATACTTCTTCGTTTCCACACACTATCTCGACACTGACGGGTTTATGACACGCGACGAAGTGGCAAACCTGCATCACAATGGTCATATCATTGGCACTCATTCACATACGCACCCTGCCAATTTATCGAAATGCGATGAAAAAACAATAGAACAGGAATGGGAAAAGTCGGTTACATGCCTACAGGAAATCATTCAGGATCAGGTTGTTTACGCATCATTACCGGGCGGTTATATTTCCGAATCAATAATCAAGCAGTTGAGTTCATGCGGAATACACAAGGTCTTCACATCAATTCCAACGACACGGCAGGAAGCTATTGCGGGCATGACATTCATTGGTCGGTATCCGGTTACGTGTAGCATGAATGAACGGCACGTTATCAATATATTTCTAAAACACTCTTATGTACGTTGCCTGAAATCGATCAAATGGCACATTCTCACGGTTGTAAAAAGTTTGTTAGGCGATAACTACCTACGCATCAGGTCGGAAATATTGTCCAAAATGTAACATTATGGAAAGCATTTCTGTAATATGTCCTACGTATAACGAACGGCCAAACATCACACAGTGTCTTGAATCCGTTGTTTCTTCCTCTTACGAAAAAGACAAGATGGAGGTTGTGTTCGTTGATGGCATGAGCAATGACGGCACCAGGGACATTATTATCCGATATACCCGTCAATATTCATATATCAGGATGATTGACAACCCGAAAAAAAGCGCGCCGTCGGCATTGAATATCGGCATTCGTGCCACAACGGGCAGCATCATTATCAGACTGGATGCGCACGCAACATACCCCCCGGATTATTTCCGCATTCTGGTTACCAATCTAATCGAAACACAGGCTGACAACGTTGGTGTTGTTATCAGGAGTCTCCCGTTAAACAATTCATTAATAGCAAATGCCATAGCAATGGCGGTTAGTTCCCGCTTCGGCGTAGGCAATTCCTACTGCCGCATAGGAACCGACAAATTGAAGGAAGTAGACACGGTTCCGTTCGGATGTTTTCATCGCGAATTGTTTAGCCGCATCGGCATGTTTGACGAGGAACTTATTCGCAATCAGGATGATGAATTTAACGCAAGGATCATCAAAAACGGCGGAAAAATAGTTCTGATACCAGATATAAAAGTGATTTACTACCCGCGGGACGAAGTAAGTAAAATCGCAAAAATGTTTTATCAATACGGCTTATTCAAACCATTGGTCAATAAAAAGAACGGCAAGCCGGCTACCATCAGGCAGTTTTTCCCGCTACTTTTTTTATTGGGATTACTCGTGGGTGGCGCAATGGCTTTCCGGGCAAACGCTTTTTTGTGGGTTTACATCTGTTTCATAGGATTATACTTTGCTACGGCCCTTGGCTTTGCACAAAACAAAATAGAAAAACGTCACCCGAAAGGACTATTGCTAATGATTCCATGGGTATTTTTTGTCATGCATATCAGTTATGGTTGGGGATACCTGGTTGGCATATTTAAGTTACTTATTCACAGCAACTTTAACGCATTAACAAACAGATAAAAAACGACAATAATAGCTATGTAATTTAGCTACGCGAAGAAAGAATTTATCTTGACTATTAGTGGACATGATGTTTGGTTTATTGTACTGATTGACCCCTCCTAACCTCCCCTAAATGGGGAGGAATTGGATCGCAAAATGAGAAAATTTCATCATTTTACAACACAAAAGCCCCCATATTGGGGGGTTGGGGGTCGAAAAACACAAAACAAACGAGTTCATTGTTGACATTCAGACCGATCAATTAATCTAAAGAGAAAAAAACATGAAAGTTCTATTTTCACCCCCGTACATCGACCATGATGTAATTACGGAAGTGGTCGATACTTTGACGTCCGGATGGATTACCACCGGTCCAAAAGTGAAAGCATTGGAAGACGCTTTTGCAAACTATGTCGGAGTAACACATGCTGTTGCCGTCAATTCATGGACATCCGGCGCCATTATGGTATTACGGTGGCTGGGATTAAAACCGGGAGACGAGGTCATCGTTCCGGCCTACACCTATTGCGCAACGGCACTTGCCGTTTTAGAAGCGGGAGGAACTCCGGTAATGGTGGATATAGACCCCGATCTCACTATTTCAACCGAAGCCATATCCAAAGCAATCACTCCCCGAACAAAAGCAATCATTCCTGTTGATATTGGAGGTTGGGCTTGTGATTACGAAGCCATTCAACACTACATAAACGAAGACTGGGCAAAAGCCATTTTCACCCCAACATCGCCTGTACAACGACTTCTGGGACGCATTATGATTATTGCAGATGCGGCACATTCTCTTGGCGCTACTCAGGAGGGAAAGCGTGTCGGTTCGTTGTGCGACATCACTATTTTTTCGCTACATGCCGTCAAAAATATCACTTCCGCCGAAGGTGGCATGATTTGCCTCAACTTGCCGGAGCCTTTCAATAACGACGAGCTGTACAAGCACTTTCGCATCATGACTATCTACGGTCAGTCGAAAGATGCATTGGCAAAAACTCAGCCCGGCTCCTGGGAATACGATATTTTATTCCAGGGTATGAAAATCAATATGCCTGATGTCAATGCGGCTATTGCTCTTGCTCAACTTCGTAAATACGACGCTTTACTGGACGAACGCCGCCGGATATATGTCCGTTACAACATGTTGCTACAACCTTATGAATGGGCACTTCCACCTCCATTCGACAATGAGGTGCAAACTTCAGCTTACCATCTGTATCCGCTGCGAATACGGGATATCACCCTGCAACAACGCAATAAGATAATAGCCGAAATTGCGACTCATGAAGTGTCGGTAAATGTTCATTTCATTCCAATGCCCATGTTAACGGTGTTCATGCACCTGGGGTATAAAATCCGGAATTATCCTGAATCATACGACAATTACACGCGAGAAATTTCATTGCCTGTATATCCACAACTCACAAACGATCAGATAGATTTTGTAGTCGCTACTCTTGTTGAAGCATACAACAAAATTGTACACAAATGGCACCCGCAACCCATCATGAATATTATCTGAAACGGAAAGTTGATATTGTTCTGTCTCTTTTAGGGCTTATATTGTTAAGCCCTCTGTTTCTGATAATCGTCCTGCTAATTCTGACCGATTCGGGGAGACCTGTGTTTTACCGGCAACCCCGAACCGGCAAAGGCGGCATACCATTCGACATACTCAAATTTCGCACCATGATTGTCAACGCAGATAAATCATCTTTACTAACAATAGGACTGCATGACAACAGAGTAACACGAACAGGCTATTATCTCCGAAAATATAAAATCGATGAATTGCCACAGCTAATCAATGTCTTAAAAGGAGAAATGAGTCTGGTTGGCCCACGTCCCGAAGTTCCGAAATACACACAGCTATACTCACAACGACAAAAAGACGTGCTATCGGTTCGTCCGGGTATTACGGATCCGGCATCCATTTTACTGAAGGATGAAAATGAAATGATTGCGGCTTCCCCTGATCCCGAAAAATTCTACATCGAGAAGCTAATTCCTGAAAAGTTATCAATTAACCTTCAATACATTGAACGAATGTCACTAAAAAATGATCTGAGAATTATTGCCAAAACGCTACTTGCCATTATCCGTTAGTATCATTTTACCATTAATGATTGGAATAAAAACATTAAAAAATGACCAATTCAACTGTCTCTAAAAACGAGCTACATCTTCATACTTAGTATGAAGAATCTAATACTCAAAGCTATGAAAAAAATAACATTTCTACTTTTTAGCATTGTTTTTGCTATAGGAATCAACGCACAAGTCTACAAGACTGTTACGATAAGTGCCGGAGGGTTGCATGATGCATTAGCTCCCGAAGATTTCACAACGGTTACAAATCTCACCATCAATGGCTCCGTCAATGCTGCTGATTTTCTCACCATGAGAGATGAAATCACTGCGCTATCGGTCATCGATTTAAGCGGAGCTACCATCGACGGGAATAAAATACCGGATGAAGCCTTTTATTTCTCAATACCCAAAACAGGAAAGTTGAGCCTGACACAAGTGATTTTGCCAGCCTCTGTGACAGCATTAGGTGACTATGCCTTTTACGGTTGCTACTACCTGGCTACAATCAACCTTCCGGCGTCGTTGCAATCAATCGGAAGCTGGACATTTGCAGACTGCCACTCGTTGATTGTTGATCCGAACCTTCCTTCCTCTCTGACTTCATTGGGTGTGGGAGCTTTTGTACATTGCCACAGTTTGCCAGCTGTAAATATACCATCGTCAATCAATCATATTGACAACTGGACATTTGCAGCATGTTATAATCTTGTTTCTGTTACTATTCCATCTTCGGTAACGGCGATATACAACAATGTTTTTAAAAATTGCCAGCATTTACCGTCCATTACAATTCCATCAACAGTAAATTATCTTGGATATGATGTATTTTACAATTGCTTTGCCTTAACCACTGTAGATCTAAGCCAAACATCGCTCCCTGCTCTTTTGAAAAACACGTTTTTCAATTGCAACAATCTGCAAACTATTAAAATACCATCCACCGTTACTACTATCGGAGATTCTGCTTTTTACCAATGTTCGGCACTGACGGGATTGTATGCCTATCCTCAAACTCCGGCAGACCTGAGCACTTCCAAAGATGTTTTTCTGGGAGTAAGCACCTCAACCTGTACACTATATGTGCCTCCTTTCAAGAAAAGCGACTATCAAAATGCACTCCAATGGAAAGATTTTCTCAATATCGCTGTAATGAAGTTACCTTCAACTATAACGGCTACAGGAGAAACAACCTATACATACAACAATTCACCTCAGGGGCCTGCTTCTGCTGACGTGACCGGATCGACAGGCACTAAGTCATATAAATACAGTGGAACCGGATCGACCAGTTATCCGGAAAGCACTACACCGCCTATCAATGCAGGAACATATCAGGTTGTAGCAACAGTGGCTACCGATGAAAATTATCTGGAAGCCACATCTGCTCCGCTTGCCTTTACCATCAACAAAAAAGATGTAACCGTAACAGCCGGTCATCTTGAAAAAACGTACGGGGATGATAATCCTACGCTGACAGCTGTGGTGACAGGTGCCATTGAAGGCGGAGATGTTGTGAATTATTCATTGGCAACAACAGCTGTAAAACTTTCCGGGGTCGGTGATTATCCCATCTCGGTAACGTTGGGCAGCAATCCGAACTACAATATTACCAAAACCGACAACACGCTGACAGTAAACGCCAAAGAGATAACAATAGCAGCTGACCATCTCTCCAAAACCTATGGAGATGATAACCCGACGCTGACAGCTGTTGTTACAGGCGCTGTAGAGGGTGGTGATGCCGTAAATTACTCATTGACTACCACAGCCGTAAAACTTTCCGGGGTCAGCGATTATCCTATTTCGATAACATTGGGAAGCAATCCAAACTACAACATTACCAAAACAGACAATACGCTGACGGTAAACGCAAAAGACGTAACCATCGCAGCTGACCATCTTACAAAAACTTATGGAGATGATAACCCGACACTGACGGCTGTGGTTACAGGTGCTTTAGCAGGTGGAGATGCTGTGAACTATTCGCTGGCTACTACAGCCGTAAAACTGTCCGGGGTTGGTGATTATCCTATATCAATAACGTTAGGAAGCAATCCGAACTACAACATCACAAAAACTAACAATACATTGACAATTACAACCAAGAGCATTTCTGTAACTGCAAATGCACAGAGCAAATCGTATGGCGATCCGGATCCGACTCTTACGTTTACAAATTCGCCGGCATTGGTAGGTAGCGATGCTTTTAGTGGGGCATTAGTTCGTGACGCAGGAGAAAATGTGGGTACATATACAATCAGGCAGGGAGATTTAGCTTTGAGCAATAATTATCTTCTAACTTTCACCGAAGCTCTGCTTACTATTAATAAAGCTTCCTCCAGCATTTCAGTTGTAGGCTCGGCGACATTTACTTACAATGGCAATCAGCAGGGGCCTGACAATTATTCAAAAACAGGATCAAGCGGAGCCGTAACCTATAAATATAGAGGCACCGGGGCAACATATTACAAGAACAGCTCAACACCACCGACTAATACCGGCACTTACCAGGTTATTGCAACTCTTGTCGCTGATGACAACTATTATGGAGCTTCATCTGTGCCATTTGCATTTTCTATTAATCAAAAGAACGTAACTGTAACAGCAGATCATCTCTCAAAAACGTACGGGAATGATAACCCGACACTAACTGCCACGGTCAACGGTGCTGTCGAAGGTGGAGATGCCATAAATTACTCATTGGCTACAACAGCTGTAAAACTTTCCGCCGTTGGTGATTATCCCATCTCGGTAACGTTAGGAAGCAATCCAAACTACAATATCACCAAAACTGACAATATACTAACTGTAAGCGGTAAAGCAGCATCCATCACGGCAAACCATCTCTCCAAAATTTACGGAGATAACAATCCTACGCTGACGGCGGTGGTTACTGGCACAGTTACTGGCGGCGATGCAGTAAATTACTCGCTGGCTACAACGGCTGTAAAACTTTCCGATGTTGGTGATTATCCTGTTTCGATTACATTAGGTAGTAATCCGAACTACAACATCACCAAAACCGACAATACGCTGACGGTAAACGCAAAAGACGTCACCATCACAGCAGATCATCTCTCCAAAGCATACGGAGAAGACAATCCGACACTGACATCTGTAATTACGGGTGCTGTCCAAGGTGGAGATGCTGTAAATTACTCGCTGGCTACTACAGCTGTAAAACTGTCCGGAATTGGCGATTATCCCATCTCGGTAACGTTGGGAAGCAATCCGAATTACAACATCACCAAAACTGAGAACACGCTGACGGTAACAACCAAAAGGATTTCTGTAACCGCAAACGCACAGAGCAAAATGCATGGTGTTCCGGATCCTGCACTTACGTTTATAAATTCTCCTGAACTGGCAGGTAGTGACGCGTTCAGCGGGACGCTGATTCGTGATGCCGGAGAAAGTGTGGGTAGTTATGCAATCAGACAAGGTAGCTTAGCGCTGAGCAGTAATTATTCGATAAACTTTACAGGAGCTTTACTAACGATAACTTCTGCCACTTCCTCAATTACCATAACAGGCGCCAATAGCTTCACCTACACTGGTTCTCCGCAAGGTCCGGCAACATCAACACACACCGGTTCCACCGGAACTGTTTCTTATGCATACAAAGGTACCGGCTCAACCTCATACAGTGAAAGTTCGACACCACCGACTAATGCTGGCTCGTATCAGGTTGTGGCAACTCTTGCTGCCGACGAAAATTACAGCGGAGCATCATCTGTACCGTTCAATTTTACCATTTCCAAAGCCAATGCCACGATCGCTGTTGTTCCTTACGATGTCAAATTCGACAACAATGAACATATTGCAACAGGTACTGCTACCGGGGTAGTTGGTGAAGATCTGAGCAATCTGCTTGACCTGACTTTGACCAGACATACAGCGGTAGATACATATACCGACACCTGGTCATTTGCAGGAAACAGCAACTACAATAGCGATTCGGGCACAATAACAGACCACATTAATTTACCTACCGGGATAATCACGACGGAAGATCATCCGATGAAAGTTGTTGTTTATCAAACACCGGGAAGCTCTATGGTTAATTTCAAGTTTACGCCAAAATATTCCGGAAGGGTTACTATTGTCATCTATAACACAACAGGATTTGAAATAACAAGGCTAACCGACAAAGAAGCTATTGCTGATCAGGAAACAATTATTCAATGTTCCACAACTCTTCCTTTAGGTTTATATACTTATAGATTAGTTTGTGAGACCTACTACAATTCAGGCAAATTTATCGTCTCAAGATAATATTATTAAGACTGGACTCTTCGCTTGAATCGACGAAAGAGGCTGCCTCAATTGAATTTGAGACAGCCTCTGCTTTTATGAACCGGCAACTATTTATGATTTATCATTTTCCGTCCGTTACTTCCGTTACCGGCAATCCCACACATCCGCTTGGCATCTGAATGTGTAACAAAGCGGCAACCGTGGCTGCAATATCCGTTATATTTACTCTCCGATTCAATGCTCCGTGTTTGATCTTCCAACCCATAAACAGCAATGGAATATGCGTATCATACGGATTCCAAAGACTGTGATTCGCACCTTTTGTATACGAAGAGGGTGTCCATCCGGCCTGAGGAATAAAAACCACGGACCCACTCCGTTGGGGATTATAGCCGTTTATCGCCATTGTTTTGATGGGTTCAGGAATCGAACTGACAGCCAGTTTATCCTGATCGGCGACATACAAAATACCCTCCTGACGTTTCAGAAACTCGACGACAAAAGCTTTCAGTTTTTCCCTGTCGATCTGCAAACTATCTACCAGATGATTGTTGAACGAAACCTGAAAAGTACCAACACGGGCAATCAGCTTATCTGATCCAAACTCTTTTTCCACTCTTTTCTTAAGAGTTCCTGCGATGCCTTCATCCAGCAGACCAGTCGGCATCTTATGCGCTGCTAAATAGCCTTCCGAATTTGCTCCGGCATGGTCAGCTGTAAGGAAGACCAGATAATTACCCTTGCCGACTTTCGTGTCCAGATAGATGAAGAATGATGTCAGGTCGCGATCGAGGCGCAGATATACATCTTCCAGTTCTATTGAATTCGGACCGTACAAATGAGCCGCATGGTCGGTCGAAGCACAGTTAATTGTCAGAAAATCGGTAGTGCCGCCTTGTCCCAGTTGATAACCGTCAACTGCTGCGCGGGCAAACTGCAAGGTCAGGGTATTTCCGAAAGGCGTCTGCTCAAACGAACTACGATCCTGAGCAAAGGCCTTTTTCAAATCATATGGAAAGACAGGTTTTTCGGCCCCTTTCAACAATCCCTCCCAGGGCGAATCGTCCGGTGTACTTTCTGTATATTGATTGATCGGCAGCAATGTGTTCCAGCCATTTTCAATCAGTTTCTCCACCGGTTTTGTTGCATTAAACAGCTTCACCCATTCAGGCAATTGTTGCAGATAGTAGTTACTTGTAATAAATTGTTCGCTGGCTTCGTCGAACCAGAAAGCTGCGGTCGGATTATGTCCGGCAGGCAAAATGGCAGCCCTGTCTTTGAGCGAAACACCCACCACTTTCGACTGAAAATTGGTAGCCATGCGCAATTCGTCTGTAATAGTGGTTGCCATCAGGTTGCGTGGTGACATTTTGCCTTTCGGCGAAGAAGCAACACCTACTGCATCGACAGTGGAATCGTCCGTACAATAAACCGATTTACCCGATACCGGATCAACCCACGAATTGCCGGCAATACCGTGAATGGAGGGAACAGAACCGGTAAAAATAGAAGCATGTCCAACTCCTGTTATCGAGGGAATATAGTTAAGCATGGTATTCTCACACGAAAACCCCTCGTTAAGTAAACGTTTGAAACCACCTTCTACATATTTGTTGTAATAACGGTAAAGGTAATCCCATCGCATCTGGTCTACCACAATGCCCACCACCAACTTAGGTCGTTCGAGTTGAGCTGACTGCTTGCGTGTGGTTTGAGCCGGTACCAAACCGACCATTGTCAGGGATAAAATAATCAATAAAAAGTATCGCTTGCAAAACATATCTGATTGTTTAAAATAATGGATTTCAATTCAGTACAATTCGTAGACGGAGCCATTAAAATTCTCCTGACGGCGGCAATTGCGTTGCGCCCCATTGCGCAGGTTTATCGCCCATTTCGAGCAACAATTCACCTCCTGCAGCCACATCGGCATGTTCAATCCAGGACTTATCATATTTCACCCCGTTCAAAGTCGCCGATTTGACAAAACGGTTTTTCCCGGAAAGATTTTTGGCCGTAATAACAAAGGTCTTGCCGTTCTCCATGTGCATTTTTGTCTGGCGGAAAAACGGCGAAGTAATCAGGTAATACGACTGTCCGGCATTGGGATAAAGTCCCATCATGTGAAAATCGAGCCATGACGACATAGCGCCCGAATCGTCGTTGCCCGGAATGCCGCAGGAAGTCGCATCATAATTGTCGGTAATGATTTTCCGAGTACGTTCACTACTCAGGTCGGGCCGACCGATCCAGTGATAAAGACACGAAGTCAGGAACGAAGGTTCGTTACCCACGTTATAAAAGCCATTATCGAACAACGTATCCAATCGTTTACTAAACAGCTCTTTGCCACCACTTTTTTCAATCAATCCCGGCACGTTGTGCGGCACCGACAGTGAATATTCCCACGAACCAGCTTCGTAGAAAAACCCGCACCACCAACAGAGACAATTAGGCCAGTCCTGCGCCGTGGGAGTGTACAAAAGGAACTCCCGCTGTCCGTTCACAATGTCGCAGGGAATGCTGTCAATCCAGCGCCCCGAAGCATCTTTGGGCATAATAAATCCCCTCGCACCGTGGTCTTCAATATCACGCCACAGGTTCTCCCAATTATTCGACTGTTTTAGAAAACGACGGTATTCGCTCATACGGTTCAGCCCTTTGGCCACGCGGGCAATGCAGTAATCGTCGTACGCATATTCGAGGGTACGATTTCCGGCCCGCACAAAGCGATCGGAGACATAGCCCAGAGTGTTGTAATCGGTAAGACCTCCCCTGCCCTCTTTCTCTTCATTGCCACCCGGAGGCACAGTAGCATCTTTCAGCATCGCCTGCAACCCGAGGCCGTAATCAATTCCTTTCAAACCTTTCACATACGCATCGGCAATCAGTACCTCGGCATTGGAACCGCCCTGTGTGCGACCATTGCAGTTTCCACTGCGGGCATCGGGCAAATAACCGTCGCGTTTGTAAATATCGAGCAGCGCTTTTACAATATCCACTTGTCGCGATTCGGCAATGAGCGTAATGAGCGGATGCGACGAACGATAGGTATCCCAAATGGCATAAAAATCATCGTAATAAGGCTGATCGGATGTCCATTTCGGATTCTCACCCGTGCGGTCGACCGGCATCAACAGAGTGTGGTACAGAGCCGTGTAGAACATCTTCTTCTGATCCGCAGTGGCATCATCCGAAATTTCTATCCGTTTCAGCAAATTCTCCCAGCGGTTTTCCGTTTCGGCACGCAGTTGTTCAAAATTCCAGTGCGGCACCTCCTGTTCGAGATTTTGCTTTGCTTTTTGCGTACTGATAAACGAGATGGCAATTTTCAACCGCACGGTATCTCCGAATGTGTCGTCAAAATAAAGCAAAGCTCCGGTTTTCTCTCCGGTATCTACCTGTACTTTTGTTCCGTTACTCAATTTAGTTCCCTTCCAGGTACTAAAACGAACAAACGGGCGATCGGCAACAGCATAAAAATAGACCGTGTAGGCATCGCCATTGTTCCAACCACCACGAATGCGAGAATAGCCACTAACAGCACAATCGGACTCCACCCGCACCTCCGAGCCGACAAATTGCTGGGCTTCGCGCGAATCGGGGATCGGTTTCTCGCCCAGAAAATCACCTGCATCTATTTCCAGACACTTCGTTTTATTGCCGTACACAAAGCGGTAAAAAGCCACTTTAGGCGAAACGGTAATCTCCGTCCGGATATTCCATTTTTTGAGGAATACACTGTAATAACCGGCCTTGGCTACTTCGTTTGTCCGCAACGAAGTTTGCAGGATGGATTCCAAATCGCCAGAGAAAGGCATTACGGTGATATTGCCGTATTTCGGACCTCCGCCGGTGCCACTCACATGGGTTTGACTGAAGCCGTAAATCGGTTGCAAGGTATCGGCCAAATAGCCGCTATTGGATCCCTTGTTGTTATCCGGCCCCGGCTTTATCATTCCGAACGGACACGACGGTCCGATAGTTACGTTTCCCAATCCACCTTTCCCTTTGCCCGTACCGATAAACGGATCGACATATTGAAAATGGTTTCCGGCCAACAGACTATGACCAAAAGCAATAACTCCCAGCAGGTTCAAAATCAACAACAGACGTTTCATTTTGCAAGTAAATTAATTACGATTACAACAACAAACCATTAAGACATTAAGCTAGTTAAGCAATCTCCGTTACACTCTTAATCACTTAATGGTGAATATTTCATTCTTTGCCCCAGTTTTTATTAGGCTCGGCTCCCATATCAATCAGCAAATGCGCACCATTCACAATATCGGAATGTCGGAAATAGAATTTATTCATTGGCTTTCCATTCAACAACACCGATTGAATATAGGGCGACTGACTGTTGTTATGTGCCGTTTCAATAACAAACTGTTTGCTCTTATAATACTTCGGATTCAGCGTGATCGTTACCTTTGGAAACAGAGGACTGCCCAGTTCGTATTTCGGATCCGCCTCACAACCGCCCGTCATCTGAAAAATCCCCAGTTTCATCAAAACACTGAGCGAACCCATCATTCCCTGATCTTCGTCACCATTATAGCCATAGTAAGGCGACACCTTACTGTAAGCGCTGTCCACCACCATGCGACTCCAGTATTGTGTGAGCCACGGAGCGCCTGCATAATTGAAAATAAATGCCATCTGCGTGCCAGGCTGGTTGGAATAGTTGGTCCACGTACGTTGATCGTTGATAAATTTACGGGCTGCCGATGGTGCTTTTACAGCACCAAATTCCACCACCCCCGGTTCTGCCATCTCCGGATGCTCGTTGCAGAAACGATGCCATTCGGAAACTTCAAACTGTTTATTCAGTCGTGTAACTGCCGAATCGGCGCCTCCCATCAGGGAAAATAATCCCGGCAAATCGTGCGGCACAAACCAGATATATTCGGCACTGTTACCCTCTTCGAATCCTTTATTGGTAATGAGCGGATCAAACGGCTTTTGCCAGTTGCCATGCTTATCTTTCGGAACCATAAACCGTTCTTTCGCGTTATAGATATTCCGGTAGTTTTCAGAACGACGGGTAAAGTACGCCGCATCTTCCGTTTTACCCAAAGCCCTGGATAATTGCGCTAAACACCAGTCCTGATAAGCATTTTCGAGTGTAATGGCACCACCGTCCTGATGCATTCCGTAAATGGTATCCGAAAGCGGATAAGGCACATAGCCATGCTCCATGTAGAATTCCAGACCGCCACCTTTGGCAGTGTTGTGTTCATAGCCGATTTTACTCATCATACCACCCGGCAGATGATTCTTTTTCAGCCCTGCGTAAGCCGTCTCGATATCGAATCCGCGGATTCCCTTTTGCCAGGCCGCCACAAAAAAGGGTGTAGACGAAGCTCCCGTCATCACGTAGGTGTAATTTCCACCCGACGGTCCACGGGGAATCAGGCCTCCGTTTTTGTAATATTCCACAAACGAATTGCAAAACTCTTCGGCTACTTCGGGATAAACCAGCTGCCACAACGTATTCAATGTCCATTGGGCACCCCAGAAAGCATCGGAGTTGTACATGTTGAATTTCGGCTTTCCATTTGCATCCAACGGCAACTGACGCACTATCGGCTGGGCTCCGGTACAATCGGTATATTTTCCATCGGCATCGCTGATTATGCGACGTCCCTGAATGGCATGCCAAAGGTCTGTATAAAAACGCTGCTGCTGAAGAGCGGTTCCCCCCTCAATCTGAATACGCGACAACATGCTGTTCCACTGGTTTTCGGCATCATTCCGAACAGTGTCAAAACTCCAACCGGGAGCTTCCACTTTCAGGTTTTCAGCCGCACCCTCTTCGCTGGTGTAAGAGACGCCTACCTTCATCAGCAAGGGTGCTTTCGTTTGGTTGGCAAAGGTGAGCAAAACCACCCCTTTTTTGCCACTCCATTTGCTGATTCCGTTTCGCTGTTCGGTTCCTTCCTGCAGGATAATTTCTTTGACAGGGCGATTGAACACCGCACAAAAATAGACGGTTGCACTACGACTCCGGCGAAATGTAGGCGCATTTACCACATAGCCGCGAATCTCGTAATCGTTGACCTTCGCAAAGCCACCTTCCGAAATATCCGAAGGTCCGAGATGCTTCCCAAGGTCAAAGATAATACCTTGGTGTTTTGAGTTCTGAAACGTGTACCGATGAAAACCGACCCGATTAGTGGCAGTCAATTCAGCTCGGAGCGTGTATTTTTCCAAAAACACGGAATGATAGCCCGGACGAACGGTTTCCTTGGAATGCAAAAAACGTGATGAATAGTCGTTGAATAGCTTGGCCCTATCTCTCATGTCAAAACTTACCGGCATAACAGCGACTCCTGCCAGTTGCCATTCGTGCACATGACTGAAATCCTGAATGGAGTCCACTTCATAGCGATAGCCGCTGTCCCAGTCCTCATCGGTTCGGTTATCGGGAAACAGGCTCACCATACCGAATGGACGGCAGGCCGATGAAAAATAGAACCAACGCGAATGAGCCGAGTCAAGCCATGGATAAACCTTATCGACCGGACGTTGAGCAAATGTTATAAACGAGACAAGCACCAGAAAAACTGACACATACATACATTTTATAAACAACAATTTACGATTTACCATATCCATTAAATGTAGTTTGCTTATTGCTTACAACTTGTCACTTATAACTCATGTCTATTTCAGCGTCACAATTCCCGTTGCATTATCAAAAGGCAACTGCACATTACGGGCATCGAAGCCTTTCACGTTGCTGAGTACCAATGCCGGAGCAGCTTTGCCGCTCATCACGTTGACATTATCGAGCTGCAACTGTTTCACGTCATCAAAAACAAAAGCAGGACGAAAATCTTCCTCTTTGTATGAAACCCGCACATTCGATAGTTGCAACCCTTCCACGTGGCGGCTGTAAAACGCCCACGAAGGCAGTTCGCCGAACATCGAGAATTCAGGATAGCCGGCTGGATTTTCGGGAACCTTCGCCAAAGAGTCGATTGCTATACAAGCCACGTTTTTGTCTCCACCGCCCGGATAAACGATTTCAATATTCTCTAGTTTTACGTTCTGCACAGGATGGCCGGGAAGACCGGTCACAGAAGACGGAAATACATTGTGAGGATAGCGCAAGGCCGGGCCTTCCATCGGATAGCCTTTGTCCGGCTTCTCTTTGGGCACCTCTACAGTCATGTTGCGGATGGAAATGTTACGTACCTGACTGATAACCTCGTCTTTGTTGCGATGTCCGAGACGAACCACAAACGCGTTGCCCGTATTGACAGCCTTGATGTTGTTTACGTCGATATTTTCCAAAACGCCACCATCAACGGACTCTATGGCCACAGCAGAACGGAAAGTATCGTATACTTTTATGTTGCGAATGGAGATATTTTTGAAACCACCATGAGAAGCTGTACCCAGTTTCACGGCATTGGCACTCGAACGAACGATACAATTTTCGACCGTAATATTCTCGCAGCAATGATTCCGTTTTTCAGATTTAAGGCAAATGCCATCGTCGTCGGCATTGAAAAAACTATTGGTAATAACCGCGTTCACACAATCCACCAGATCAATCCCGTCGTTATTCCAGTAGGTGTTACTTTCCACTTTGATGCCGTCGAATACCATGTCGCGGCAATTTTCATAACGTTGCACCCAGCACGAACCGTTTTTGAGTTCAATATTGCGAACCTGCACATCGTTACAATCCTCAAAATTAATCAACATAGGACGATTAATTTCTGCCGAACGCACCTGATGCCAGGGGTTTTCGGTTTTCCATTCTTTGTCCTGTATGACTCCGGCCTCAAGCAATACCTGAAGATCTTTCAGCACACCTTCCGCTTGACCATCAATAACTCCATAACCGGTTAGTGCTATATGCTCTGCCTTATCGGCAACAATGAGTGCCGAAGCCGGTCCTTTGCCATAATCAATCCGTTGGGTTGTGGCCAACAGGTAAGCACCCTTCTCCAGATGAAGATCGACGTTCGATTTCAGTTTTATAACGCCGGTTACAAAACGTCCGGCAGGGATAATTACCTGTCCGCCACCGGAAGCCGAAACCTGATCAATCGCTTTTTGAATTACCGCAGTATTTTTTGTAACGCCGTCACCTTTCGCTCCTAACGAGGTAACGTTGACTATCTTCAATTGAGCAAACAAGCATACCGGTAATGATAGCATGAGGACACACAATCCGTTTTTCAAGGTTCTTCGTATCATATTTCCTATTGATTAATAAGTTGATTTCTGTATTTTTTGTATAGTCGTTGGGCTTCTAACACACTATTACCCGAAACCTGAGTAGGAAAATCCTTGTGTTGGTTTACCCACTGCCATTCCCATTGGGAGATCTCTTTCCCGAAGGCTTTC
Organism: Paludibacter jiangxiensis; assembly: GCF_001618385.1. NCBI lineage: Bacteria > Pseudomonadati > Bacteroidota > Bacteroidia > Bacteroidales > Paludibacteraceae > Paludibacter > Paludibacter jiangxiensis. The sequence goes on from NZ_BDCR01000004.1 coordinate 677,294, forward strand.
ACATCCATCTCTTTTCCCGCAGCCATTGCTTTTTCGGTTTCGGCAAAAAACTTCTGCCAGCGCACTTTGTAGAAATCATTGAGCAGCCCGCTCCACTGGCGGCAGGAGTATTCGTGCAAAGGACTGTCGGCATCGCCCCAAAGCGTAATCAGGTCGCGGGCGTTGCGTTCGTAAAGGGCTTTTTCCGATTCTGTCGTTCCGCAACTACGGGCATCTGCCAGCCATTTGCCCAACAGAAAATCGCTGCGGGTAGCCAGTAACCGATCCATATCACTAATCAGTTCCAGATAAGTGTCACTGTATCTTTTGAACGCCACCTGGTCTCTGTCCTGATAGGCCTTAATCCACTTCACCTGCAACGTACGAGCATAATTGGCCAATACCTGACGGGTCAGATCGACCAGATCATAACGGAAACCGTCGCTGTTTTTATAGACATCTGCCGTTTTTACAAACAGATCCCAGGCCGGAATCAAATCCGCACGTTTGTAGTTAAGACGTGTCTTGGTCCAAACGGTAGCCGAATCAAAAGTCGGGCGACCGGTCAGAATCGATTCGGCTCCATCGCGAATATCCTTGCCGTTGTAGACAGTACTCTTTAGCACCTGCCAAGCCTTAAACATATCGGCATTAGAAGCGACAGTTCCCTTTCCATAGCGATTGCGGATATACGATTTCAGCCATTGATCGAGATCAATAGCCGACGTGCGCCAGGTATTCTCCATCATCAGTTCGTACAACACCGGCGTCTGCTCAATGGCTTCCATCGTCAGCCCAATACCTTTCAGTTTGCCTGCATTTTTATCGGCAAGCGCGGCGGCCGGTTGCGATGCCACCCGCTCCATTTGCCCAAAGAGACTGATATTACCTCCGAAATTGTGCAACATGTTCCATATCCAGGGCTTTCCGTAGTAAGCTTCAGTGCGTTTCCACACCGGTTCGTATTCGGTAATCAAATCAAGCAGAATCATCTTATCGTTGGGCACAGCATCTAGCAGAGCCTTTACCTGAGGTGCATTCCAAAACTTGCGATCGCTAAAGAAGAGCCAGCCCTGCATCACCCACACTGCCTCAGGATCGGCCTGACGCATCCCTTCGTACACACGGGCGCTCAGTTTCGAAAGAAATTCCGGCTCGTTGGACGGCGGTTCATTTTCGTTGAACGTATCGGCAGAATAGAGGTGATCGGTGCCGAACAACGCAGTCTGTTTTTGGAGGTATTTCTTGCCAATTTCGGCAAACAAAGGATCTTCCGCATCGAGAATATAAGTATCGGCAAAACCATTGTTCCAGTTGGTTTGTTTCAGTTTAGCATTGGGAAAACGCTCTTTGAAAGCTGCCGGAACGTGCCCCGTAAATGCGGAAAGCACGGGCTTCATTCCCAGTTCGCGTTCGCGTTGCAGAATTTTAAGTTGAAGATCCTTCTGACGGTTCATCCACGACTGAGGCAGCGGGCCGCCCCACCCGTCCAGATTTCCCATCCAAAACCAGGAAAAATAAGCCGGGCCACAAAAGAAATTTTCTAATTCTTTGCTGGTAAAACCCATCTCCTTGTACACTTCGTTCCACACGTATTCTTCACCCGTAATAGCCAGCGGCATGTTGATGCCATGAAGTGCCATCCAGTCGATCTCCTTCTCCCATCGGTTCCAGTCCCACCAGCTCATGCTATAGTTGTAGGTACAATAGTTGAGATAGTTGCGATAGTCGTAGGGAGATGATTTTGTTATTTTTTTGTCCACCTTCGGCAATTGTGCCGGAAGGTTCATGTTTACGCCATTCCAGGTAATCTGACAATGGCAATATTCGTTCAGGTAGTAATAAAGCGCTGAAGCTACAGCAACACCGTCGTTACCGGCCAACACAATTTTATTGCCGCGGGACGACAATTCAAAACCGTCTTTACCATTATTATCAGTCAACGGTTCCACTATAAATTTGTCGGCATGAGCAGGCACTATGCGTTTAATCAATGCCCGGGAGGCATCCACAGACAAACCGGCAGCCTGAGCAACTAATCCGGCTGTAAGCAATAAACACAAAAAGAGGTTTCTGAAAGTTGTCATAAAAACATACAATTTTGGTTAGTACAATAGATTTTTGATCCGCCAGTAGAGACGTTGCATGCAACGTCTTTACAATCGAGTTTCCGGCAATGACCTACACTTTCAGAAACCATCTCTTTTTGTACAGAAAATAAAGCAAGGCCAGTTGCAATGCCAGCATTCCGGTACCAATCCACACCTCCTGCCACGCTTCGGACAAGGATTGAACCATGCCTCCGAACAGGAAAGTAGAGGTATATTTGAAGTCGATTACTCCATGAGCCGCCATGTAGATAAGAATGGAATTGGTGCCAATCCAAACGAAAGGCATACTCCATTTCTTCATGCCCCACACGTCGATCACCAGATAAAATACGAATAGAAACACCAGACTCAAGCCTCCGGCAAAAAGCACGAACGAACTGGTCCACATATTTTTATTGATCGGGAAAACAATATCCCAAAGCAGGCCAAGACCCATCAGCACCACACCGGCACCGCCAATCATCAGGCTCTTCTTAAACGGTGTAATGGAAGCAAATTCCCTGCGCAGAAACTGTCCGGTGAATACTCCCAGCATAGCTGTTCCGACAGCCGGGATGGTCGAAAGAATTCCCTCCGGGTCGTACACCACCCGGTGCAACTTACCCGGCAAAAAGAGCCGATCGAAATACCCCTCCAGATTTCCTTCCTTCGTCAAATCTCCGGCACCATAACCCGGTACCGGCACTGTTATCATTAAAATCCAATACCCTATCAGCAATGTAAGAAAAATAACAATCTGCGTCCGCAACCCGCAGTTCATAAAAATAATAGCGGCAAAGAAACAGGACAAAGCGATACGCCCGAGCACGCTGGCAAAACGGGTTTGTTCGTAGCCGTTGAATTGAAGAGCTTTATTCACTACCATACCACACACAATCAAAATCAATGTTCGTTTGATAAGATCTCTGTATGCGTGTCGTTTGGCAATTTTAAGAGCTTCATTCTCTTTCCCTTCCAGCTTTTTACCGTAAGAATAAGGCATCGATACCCCCGCAATCAGGATAAACAACGGAAATATCATGTCGTAGAAGGTGAATCCGTTCCACGGAGTATGATGCAACTGGTCGGACATCCATTGAGATACGGGATCGCCGGAAACTTTTGCCAATGCATGAATAATAATTTCGCCACTGATAATCCACATCATATCGAAGCCGCGAAGAGCGTCCAACGACAAAAGACGTGCGGATTGTATCCCTTTTTCCTGTTGCATAATCAAATCAATATATAAATACCTTTAGCTTAAAACAGTAATCTTTTCTCAAAATGTTCGATAAACAAAAGGCTGCCGACCCGCAACAACACAACTCAGCATCTCACAGTCGACAGCCTTAAATATTAAATCACTCTAATTAATAACCCGGGTTTTGGGTCAGTTTCGGATTCTTGATCATTGCAGCAGTTGGTATCGGGAAAATACGACGATACACACTGGCATCTTTTTTAAAGCCCCACTTACCTTCAAATTTACCGAAACGGATCATGTCGTTACGACGCCATGTTTCATATGCAAATTCGCGGGCTCTTTCTTTGTACAAATCATCCAGAGTAACAGCTGTCCATGGCGTAGACGTTGTTCTCTTGCTGCGTACATCGTTCACCAATGACAAAGCTGTTTGTCCGTTTGTTGCATTGCCACCACGAAGGATAGCTTCGGCCTTCATCAACAGAATGTCCGAATAACGGAACACCGGCATGTCGTTGTTTTGGTTACGGCTGGTTGATGAAGCATCAGGATAGAACTTGATGTTACGATAACCCATGTTCCATGCAATTTCATCGTTTCCGCAATCAAACAATATTGAATCCTGACGTAAAACAATGTTCGGAGTCAAGTTAACCTGATAAGTCATGTTAGCATCTGGATCGCTTCCTGCATAATATTGATCGTATGCTTTTTTCTTAACTGTTAACATAATTGGAGTAACGCCATCGTTCATGTACTGCAATCCCGTCAACCATTGTTTATTTCTGACATCATTCGGATCATCAAAATTGGCATAAAACTCAGGCAAGGTACTTTCGGGAGCACTTGGTGTAAATGGAAGTCCGAACTTCGCCTTTTCAGAACGGGGAACATCGTAACGTGCACGATACATCATACCATTAGTTCCGCCTAAAGCCGTATACGACGGATCGAAAGGAATAGCAAAGATGAATTCCGGAGTAGAAGGTCCGTTGTTCGGATAGAACATTTGCAAATAGTTGCTGGTAGTTGCCAATGTGTACTTGCCCGAAGTAATAACATTATCGCAGGCAGCAATACAATCATCATAACGTTTTGTACCAGTGTAATATTCAGCATTCAGATACATCTTAGCCAACAACGCATAAGCCATATACTTGGTTGGATAACCATATGTAACCGCATTAACTGTCGATGTCAGGTTAGGCAAACAAGCCTTGATCTCACTCTCTATAAAATTGAACACCTCTTTGCGATCCGTTTTTGGTTTTTGTTCAAAATCGCCATAGGTTGTTACAATAGGAACATTCCCATAAAGATCCATCATATAGAAGTACGCCAATGCACGTACCATTCTCAATTCCGACAACATCCGGTTTTTGGTAGTTCCTTCCGGCATATTTGATTGCAGAATATACATGGTCTGATTGTCATAACCGATAATACGAGACAACCAGTCCCAACAACTTACAGCCCAACCGTAGTCAGGAGTCCATTCATGATAGTGAAAATTCCGGTATCCCTTATTATCATACCAGTTACCGCCGCGAGCGGGCAATATGGCTTCATCGCTACTAAGCTCAGTTACAAAATAATAATCCATCGCGTAGTTGCCTCTCAAAGCAGCATACACAACACCTGCAGACGCTACAAACTGAGCGGAATCTTTCGGATATGTATCCGGAGTAATCTGGGTTGTGACAGGCACATCCAAATCATAACATGATACCAGAAGAGTCGACATTAAAGCCGAAAACAATATGTATTTAAATCTCTTTTTCATGTGTTTATATTTTATTTTTATACTAATGCCACAAGGACTTCATATATTAAAAATTGACATTGACTCCAAACAAAATGGTTCTTGTTTTAGGATAGAAGTTGTTAGAATCAATACCCGGGGACATACCACCCATATTTACTTCAGGATCCACTCCTGTGTATTTGGTGATCACAAACAGGTTGTTTACAGTGCTGTAAAGACGAACATTTTCGATATATTTTATCGGTTTTTTGAAGGTATATCCCAATGTCAGGTTTTCCAAACGCAGATAGCTGCCACTTTCAATAAAGCGGGAAGAATATCTGAACGCATTTCCATCTTTTGCCGATTCATTTGCGGCGTCAACCAAAATATTGGTGTAAGCTGCGGTTGAAGGACGGAACAAATCTGCACGTGTTGCATTGAATATTTTGTTGCCATAAACACCACGGAGGAAGATACTCAAATCAAAGTTTTTATAGGTAAAGCTGTTAGACCAACCATAGTTCAGCTTCGGTTGAGGACTGCCGGCATAACGATAATCTGATGTAGTAGGATTCGTTGTCAACGTTCCATCTTTTGCAAGGTATTGAGATACTCCGGCACTGTTTTTACCCTGATAAATGAGTGTAAAGAACTGTCCCAATGGATATCCTACCTTACGAATCTGCAAAGTACTTCCTGTTTGTCCGCCACCATCAGGTTGTGTATAACGAATTGAGTCGCCACCTGAGAAATAGGGATTAGACAGACCTGTAATAGTATTTTTGTTGTGAGCCAGGTTAAGGCTTGTTTTCCATGTAAACGTTCTTGTTTTAACCGGAGTAGCCGAAATACTGAATTCAATACCCTTGTTATTAATACTACCACCATTAGCCCAAAGGCCAGCAGCAGGAACAAGAAGAATATCTGCATCATACCAGTAAATCATGTCGGTAGTATTTTTGTTATACCAGTCAAAGGTGAAGCTCAACTTTCCTTGTAAAAGGGAAGCATCTAATCCAAAGTTTGTTGTTGCTGTTTTTTCCCATTTCAAATCAGGATTAGCCGCCTTGTTAGGACCGTACGACATCATTGAACCGCCGTTGTAATTGAAGCTACCCATTGGTCCGGAAAGGAACTGTGCTGTATAAGCACTGAACCCTGTTGAGTTACCGGTTACACCATAGCTACCTCTGAATTTCAGGTCATAGAAGATATTCATTTTCTGAATAAAGCTTTCCTGACCGGCTCTCCAGGATACACCCACTGATGGGAAGTAACCCCAACGGTTGTTTTTGCCGAATACAGATCCACCATCACGACGCAATGACCCTTGCAGATAATATTTGTCGTTGTAGTTATAGTTCAAACGGGCAAAATTTGAAATCAAACGAGTCTTAGAGTAAGCCTGATCATAGCCAAAATCAACTCTGTAGCCATTAATTGTAGAATAGTTACCAAGTGCAAGGTTGTTAAAGCTCATGTTGTTTACAGGGAAATTTGCATTTGTTGCCTGAAAACCATCACCGTAAATATCATTCTGGAAAGAATACCCCAAAACGGCATTGATAGAATGAGCGCCAAAAGTACGATTCCATGTCAACCAGTTTTCAAATACAGTGTTCGTGGTCTGATAATTATTTCTCATCGCTGAGCCACCCGGTTGGAATGTTACAATTGTACGTGTGCTGGGGGGATCCGGGTTGTTGTAGAATACAGAACCATTGTACTGATACAAATAGGAATTGTAGTATTCACCGTACAGTGCATTATAATTCTGGTATGACAAGCTCATGTCATAAGTAAGGCCGAAAGGTAATTTTGCATTGATAGTAAATGCGGCAATCAGGTTGTTGTTTTTAGATTGGCTCTGAGCATTATTAATAATAGCTGAAGGGTTGAAATAGCCATTCTTCGTAAAGTTTTCAAAATAAGAACCGTCTGCATTTTTTACCGGAGAAGTTGGCAAGTGATAAGCCGTTTGGTACAATACAGCACCCAACAATGGTACATAATCAGACACCACTCTTGCGTTTGCAACTGACAAACCGAATTTTACCTTGTCATTGAAAGCATATTGGTCGAAGGTCACGCGGGCCACAACCTTGCTTTGGTTACTTGTCTGGATAATACCCTGTTTGTTAGAGTAGTTCAAACTTGCACTGTAACTGTTATGCTCACTACCGCCGTTAAATGAAAGGTTGTGATTGGTAGAGTAAGCTGTGCTACGCTGAATGGACTTTTGCCAATCGGTGTCGGCCCCTGTATCTTCGGTCAGGTTCTGATTTGTTGTTTTACAAAAATCACGCAGTTGAGCTCCATTCATCAGTTTCAGGCTGTTGGTCACATTTTCGATACCGGCATAGCCATTGTATGAAATATGAGTCACACCCTTTTTTCCTTTTTTAGTGGTTACCATAATAATACCATTGGCAGCACGGTTACCATAAATAGAAGTAGCAGCAGCATCTTTCAATACGTCGATAGTTTCAATATCGTCAGGTGCTACCAGCGAAATATCTGCACCGGGAATACCATCAATTACGTAGAAAGGCTCCATAGAACTGTTCAATGTTGATGTACCACGCAGAATTACGCTTGATTTGCGGGTCGGGTCACCACTTACCGTTACGTTCAAACCTGCAGCTTTTCCCTGTAACAATTGACCGACATCGGTAATTGCTCCTTTGTTCAGTTCGTCTGTCTTCACCGAAGTAACAGATGACACAAGGCCTTTTTTGGTAGTTGTTCCATAACCTACAACTACTATTTCATTCAGCTTGGTATCCATTTCTTTCAGGGAAACATTCACTATTGATTGCGAGCCAACTTTTACACTTTGGTTGGTCATTCCCACAAAAGAGAATTCCAGAATAGCACCGGCCGGCACTTTGTTCATCTCGTAATGTCCGTTCACGTCCGAAATTGTCCCCGCAGAAGTACCTTTTACCATTACCGTTACGCCCGGCAACAGATTCCCTTTTTCATCGGTGATTTTTCCTGATACTCTTCGGGGTTCTCCGAAAGCCTGTGATTCGGAGGCTTTTTGAGATTGTGCATTTACTTTTGTAATGACAATATGGTCGTTCTTCACTTCGAAACGAACATCTTGTCCCTGTAGAATCACTTTTAATGCTTCGTCAACCGATTTACCGTTTACGTTGACTGAAACTATTTTTTGCATATTGACATCGTTGGCATCAAACCAGTACGACAGTCCACTCTGTGATTTCAAAGCTTCTAAAGCCGCTTTTACTGTCACTTTTTCAAGCGAAAGCGTTACTTTTTTTTGCTGAGCAAACGCAGATGTTGCCATAACGAGCACCAGCAAAAATAAAAAATACCTGAGTTTTTTCATACGAAAATGATTTTGTGTTAATGGAAGATTGAAATACTTATCGCTTTATCGGTATAAAAAAAGTTGATATGATAAGAATTTCGCTACCTAATCAATTAATAGACTGAAATTTAATTATTCATCCAGATACTTACCTGATCACTTCGGAATAGGCAAGGAGATACCAGTCCGTTTCAGGGAGAGCCCCTGTCGGATAATCCAATAAATTGATGTTGATTGAGTTTCGGAAAGTTTTTGTAGCTTTGCGGAATCTAAAACAACAATCGTTCGCCAGAACGAGCCTGCCGGGGGATGCTGCAACATCGTCCGGCATTTTTTATGAGGAAGGGTTATGTTTTAGGCATAAATTGAGTGTTTTATAAGGTTAGTATTCAATTATAAGGTTGTTAATAAAGCTATTTGGTAACAGTAATCACGCTTTCTTTAAATTTATAATGAAACTGATTACCGGCTGTCATAATATCAAAGATTTCCTGTATTGACTGTGCCTTGCGGAAATCACCGTAAAATTTACGATTCAGCAAATCACTGTCTTTTACATTGATACTTACATTGTATTCTCGTTCCAGACGACGGATAATCTGACCAAAGCGCTCTGCGTCAAACACCAGCTTGCCGCGTGTCCATTCGCTCCAATCGGAAGCTTGTACTTTTTCAATCGTCATCTGCCCGTTTTGTTTATTCAGCGTCGCCTTCTCATTCGGTTTCAGCAAACAGGGGACCGTATTGTCAGCCAAATGGTTTGTAAGACTGATGGACCCTTCGAGCAATGTAATATCCACCGTAGGATCTTCCTTGTATGAACGTACATTAAACTTTGTTCCCAGCACTTTCACTGCCATTTCTTTTCCATTCACCGTAAAAGGCATATGTGGATTTTTTGCCACTTCAAAATAAGCTTCTCCTTCGAGCGAAACCTTACGGCTGCGTTTTGCAAAATCCTGTGCGTAGCTCAATTTACTGCCGGCGTTAAGCCATACCGTTGTATGGTCGGGAAGTTCTATTTTCGATTTAGATCCTAAAGGTACAGTTACAGAATAGAGATTGGTACTCTGAGCATACCTGTTTAACACATAAACACTTACACTCCCCAGTACAAACGCAATAGCTACTGCTGCAGCCCACCGTGTAAAACGGGCAAATGCAAACGATTTTTTCTTATCTGCTGACATTTCCTGTGCTGCCACTCGGGTTTTGAATCTGCGATACGCCGTGTCTTTATTGAACAATACCGTATCGGCAGCCGTACTGTCCCAAATGTCACGCATCTGCATATAATAGCTTTGGTTGGCATTACTTTGCGCCATCCATTGCCGTAAAGATTCTTCTTCGGCAGCATTTGCAATTCCACCCAATACATTAATAATGAGGGAATCAATCTGATCTTGTGTCAATTCGGAATTATTCATGATTTGCATTCTAATAGTAAAGACAAGTAAAAAAATGGTTCGGGTAGTCCATAAATGTTAAAAAACAACGGGTATCGTTATTTTTTTCTTCAACGAAGAATCACCTCAAAAGAACAGGGTCATGTATTCCCGCAGGTTCGTGCGCAGAGTGGACAGCGCATTTTTAATATGGTAACGCACCGTATTGGAAGAAATGTCAAGACGTTCGGCTATCTCATCATAGCTAAGATTTTCGAACCTGCTAAGCTTAAACACATTACGACATTCCACAGGTAAATGTTCTATAGAATCGTTGATCTTCTGTTCCAATTCCTTCTCGATAATAACACCCAAAGGAGAGCTTTCGGGTTCAACAGACATATTTTCGAGCATCTCGGTTGCAGTGGATGGCAAACGTGCTTCGTGTACCACACTCGATTGTTGCAGATAATTGAGACAACGGTTGCGGATAGAGGTAAACAGGTAAGAACTGAGAGAAGAGTGAATGGAGATGCTTTCGCGGTTTTCCCAAAGATAAAAGACAAGATCCCCCACGAGGTTTTCTGATACATAATTATCACCCGTGTAGAGTTTGGCTACGCGACACAGCCTCACGTAGTATTTGTCGTAGAGATACCTGTAGGCACTCTCGTTTCCCTCTTTCAGCTGGGTTATTATGAACTCTTCGTGTTCAATCATGGAATCTTAAAAATACAAAAACGCTCTTATTGGAAAGCGCACAAAGATAATCTTTATAAACTCTAAAGACAACCCCTGAAATTACATTTTCATTAAAAAAGAGCACCACAAAGGCCATTTTAGTCAAAATTACAAAAAAGGAAAGCCATTGAGCCTCCCTTTCAGTTAAATTTTGACTATAAAAATACCGCTATTTTGCCCTGACGGCTTCTATCTTGTGATTCATCTGCCCCGTTTTTCCCGGCTTATTGTCAAACTTGGCGGTACAATAAATCCGATCTGCAACAGTTTCAAGCAACGAATTGGCTTTGGCAAGCACGTCCAGACATTCTTCCATGGTATCGCATTCCACAATAGTACCCATGGCTGTTAACTGACTTTGAAAAGGCAGTGCATCTACCATCTCCACCACCCGTTTCACATACTGACTCACATGCGCCCCTTTATCCATGGGGAACATGGCAAATTCCATTATTACTGACATAGTCGTTCTTTTTTATTTTTCCACAAAGGTAGAGGGTAATGACAGCAATTGATACTGAATGGTCTTTGCCAAACGATAATCGCCTGCCGCATTGGGATGCAAACGGTCGGTATCCGCATTATGGAAATACTGCGCCTGTGCATCTGCCAACGGATAAAGGCCACTCAACGAGTAAAGGTCGATAAGCGGTACTGCCCAATAGGAAGCTGACTGCTTCAGCACATCAATATAGCTGTCAATATACAATCCGAGTCCGTTGCAGTAATTTTCGTCAGGTTGCACGTTCTTTTCACCGAATTTGGCATATCCTCTGTGAATGGGTGTCATGATAACAATTTGCTGCTGCGGGTAATTTGCTTTGAGATACGACATTACTTTGTTGATACGACCGCAAAAGGTGGTATCGTTAACTACCGGTGTACGGTATTTCCGAGTCACCACATTACCATTATGATTGGTCTGCTTCATGGTTTCGGTAAAAAACTGGCCGATCGGGGTGTTGTGATTATAATCGTTAGTTCCCGCAAAAATCAGGATAGCATCCACATCAGTCCCTTTCTCTTCGTGCAGTTTCAGAGCTTGCCGGTAAATGCCGTCCCACATATTGCCGCTAATGCCGTAAACCGACGGTTCAACACCCAGCAATTCGGTGAGATATTCCCAATAGACGCAGGTAGTACCCACACGGCGTTTGTCAGTCATCGAGTCGCCCAGATAAGCCACCCGTTTGCCCTGCCACTGGGAATGAAGCGTTTTTTCACTATCAGCCACCACCACTTTTGGGGCATCTTTCGGCGCCATTTGCTGTGCCGACACGTTCACGCCTGCCATCAACACAACAAAACAGGCACTTGCAATCATTTTTTTCATATCAATCAAATATCCAATTATATATATCACCAGAATCTACTGATCCAAAATCAGTTTTTAATCAATCCTTTCGCATCTTACGTCGATAACACCCTACCCGATCACCTCATCCAGTCCTATAGCAAGCGAATCGACAATCTGATCGGCTGCGGACAATTTTTCTGCGGGAAAACTGGTTGTCAGCGCCAGACAGCGGGCTCCGGCAGCTTTGGCGGCGGTCACCCCACTCACGGCATCTTCCACCACCAGGCATTCGTCGGGCGATACACCAACCTTCTCCGCTGCCAGTAGGTAAATATCCGGAAACGGCTTTTTACGTTCCACCTCTTCGCCGCTCACTATCGCATCGAACGTACCAGCTGGCACGCCGATCTCCCGCAGGTTGATCTCGATCTTCACACTATCTGCGCTACTGGCCACCGCCAGTTTCAGCCCGCGCTGACGGCATTGTTGTATAAAGGTTGCGGTACCGGGCAGTGATTTCAGTTTACCGTGGGTTATCTCACCATACAGCTGATAAGTGCGTGCCTTGTCGCGTTCTATCTCCACCTCAAAACCGTTGGCTCTGCCGATACCGGCAATATAGCTGTTTTCGCCCGTCCCCACGAACGGAAGGGCATCTTCGGGTTTCACCTGCACATCGTGTTCGGCGAACATCATGCGGGCAGCCGCGAAGATATACTCCTCCGAATCCACCAACACTCCGTCCATATCGAACAGTATTGCTTTTATCTGTTTATTCATGTGTCTTTTTATTCTTTATTACTTGTCGCAGACAAAATCGACGCTTCATCATTTACTATCACTAAAGAACTATGATAACTACTTCTCAATCACCGATCCCCATCCTGCCGGAATAATATTATTTCCACGCATCCAATCCAGAGCGCTATCCAGACGGTCTGTGTACTTTTGTTTACGTGGATCCCAATTCAAAAAGTCCTGTTTCAATGCCAGATCGTTAATGATTTGCCCCTTTATGATACGATTGTTCCAAACGGCATAAAGGGTAGCCACTATTTCGCACTGCTCCCATTTGGCTTTTTTGAAGGTGCTAATAATCGATTCTATCTGCTCTTTTTCGCCCGAGAACTTTTCTTCAAACAATTCATCGACTGTCGCAACGCCCATCATTTCGTGGTAACGTACATGATTGTCTATTTTGTTTTTCCGGGCATCGTATATGCCATACCTTCTGAGTTTCGATTCTATCTCTAATATCAATTCGTCATAAGGCCCGGCTACATTGACTACATATTTCGATTCAAAATCGATTTGGCAGATATACTCTACCAGAAACAAGAGCTTCATCATCATCACACGGCCAAAACCATCCGAGTTGAAGCGACGGATAAGGTAAGCCGCCAAAATGGTGCGCTCGCTGATATTCGATTTTCGGGTAGCCGACACCGTCTGCAGAACCGGTTCCGCTTTTTTCTCCTCCAACGCCTCCCGCAACACCTGTTGCAGCAGCATTTCATTTTGCTGTTGACTAGCGCGGATGCTGGCTTCCAGTTCGTCGCAGGTGCGCATTAGCTCGTCAAGCTTGCTGACAATTGCTTGCTGCTCGGAGAGAGGGGGAAGAGGAGAAATAATATTCTTTAGCTTAGTTCCATTAAAATTTGCTTGACCATTTTGTTGAATAATATGTGGCTCAAGTTGAGATTCTCTACAAAAACTAGAATTTATGTAAGAGTTGATGAAATCAACTGAAATCTGTTCAATAAATTGGATACGTATTAAATATGAAGCAAAAGTCATTACTGAATTTTGGCCTTTATATACACCAGATTTCCCAACTAGCTCCCAACTATTTGTTCTATTGAATAGTAAATCATTATTGAATAGATATAATCTGGGTAAATCTTTAATTGTGTCTTTTACGTATTTCAAGTTATCCAAAACAATTTTCCCATTTTGAATATTATTCATTCTTAAAACTGGTATGTTTACTGAGTTTAAGTCTGCCTTTTCAGATGTTCCATATTCTATGTTATATGCTATCTCCCCCAATCTACACCACGCCCAGCCCTCTGGAATTTCAAAAGGAATTTCATCCTCACCAATCGGTGCTAATTCTTTCTCCTTTTTTAGTTTTCCATCTTTGATGAGTTGTTTCTTTTCCGCCTTTATCTTCTCCAACAAGGCCTGAGCACTATTTTCCCCTTCTATCAGTTCGGGGTGTGCGCTGCGGAAGTCGGCTGTGAGCTTGCCCTGCATGGCTTCGCGCAAAAAGGATTGGCGAAGTTGTCTGACAAGATCGAGTTGGTGGGTGAGTTCCGTTGATAGAGAATCACTTTGCAACTGATTTTTTTTGTATCTATCAATTATTTCTGTCTGTTTATCGTAGTCGGGTAGAGTAACTTCTATCCTGCATAGATCTTCAAAACGTAATGCCTGCCTTACTGTGCCTCTGGCATGTTGTTTTATCTGACTTAAACCCTCTGAAGATTTAAGAAACGTTAAAAGTAATTGAGGTAGTACTTTATTCGGTTTTACTTTAAATAACACATAAGCAGGACTAATCAAACCTTTAATATCCTCTTCTACATATGCTATCGAACCGACATTTATTCTATAAGGATTATATGCAAAGCAACCCTTTTCAATTATTTTATAGTCATCACCTTTTTCCTCAGCTGCATATTTTGATTCCGTTATTCCTTTTTCATTACTAACTCCTAGAAACGGTAAATTTTCAGAACCACCTAGGTCTTTAGCTCTAACAGAGAATGACTCCACCAGCTCTTTTAGTTTATATATGCGGGAACTCATTTAAGGACCTCCTTTAATTTAGCCAACAATCCCGCACTTTTCTCAAACGATTTATCCAGCATCTGCATCAGTTCGGCACTACTATATTCAATGGCATCTTCCTGTCGGTTGGGGTTTTTAATATCCAGGTCGTAGCCCCGTTCTTTCAGGGTATCGATAGATACTTTCCAGCACAGGTCGGATTCCTGGCGGTGGTTCCACCATTTCTTGATGGGAGCAAACTCTTTGAGTTGTATGGTTTTGGTTTTGCTGTACGATTTTTGTCCTTCGGGCAGGCGGTGTTCGTAGTACCAGACTTCCTTCGTCGGTTCTCCTTTGGTAAAGAAGAGCAGGTTGGTAGCCACCGTGGCATAGGGCTGAAATACCGAATTAGGCAGGCGGATAATGGTGTGAAGGTTGCAATCTTCGAGCAACTTTTGGCGTACCCGCTGTTTAACGCCGTCGCCGGTGAGTGAGCCGTCGGGCAACACAATACCGGCGCGTCCACCCTGTTTCAGCAGGTGTATCATCAGCACCAGAAAGAGGTCGGCGCTCTCTTTGGTACGGAAGCTTTGCGGAAAGTTGTTCTCGTTATTGTTGGCCACAATGCCACCAAAGGGCGGGTTGGCCAGTATGGCATCCACACGGTGCCGGTTGGTATAATTGCTTAGTGGTTGGTCCAGCGAATCTCGATACGAGATTTTGGGCACTTCAATGTCGTGCAAAATCAGGTTGGTAGTCGCCAGCAGATAAGGCAGTGGTTTGTATTCCCATCCTATAATATTCTCGGCGATACTTTGGCGCTCTTCCACGCTATTGGCCTGTTTCTTCAAGTGCTCGATGGCAGCCGTGAGGTAACCACCCGTTCCGCAGCTCGGATCCAAAATCTTTTCGCCCAGTAGCGGATTTACCATTTCGCAGATAAACTCGGTAATGGCGCGCGGGGTATAAAACTCCCCGCTCTTGCCCGCGCTTTGCAGTTCCTTGAGAATGGTTTCGTACAACTCACCAAAAGCATGACGGTCTTTGGCTATGTTGAAGTCTATCTCATTCAGCTTGTTCAATACCTTGCGGATATTGATGCCGCTTTTCATGTAGTTGTTGTTGCCTTCAAACACCTCGCGTACAATGAGCGCCCGTTTGTTGCGCAGGTCGTCGGTGCTGTTTACCGGCAGGTTGCGCAGATCCTGAAACAGTTTTCGATCCACAAATTCCTGCAATTCATCACCAGTAATTCCCTCGTCATTGCCAGCCCAGGCATCCCAGTGCAGTTCGTCGGGGATAGGACTTGTATAGTTGTCGTTGAGTAGTTCAAGCTCTTTGTCTTTGTCGGAGAATATTTTGAAAAACAGCATCCATCCCAGCTGTTCGATGCGTTGCGCATCGCCGTTTAGGCCGGTATCCTGCCACATTATCTTGCGGATGCTATCGAGGGTTCCTTTTAGGTTTGTCATTATTATTGCTTCTTTTTTTTATTCTTTTTTCGCCCCTAAATCCCCTGAAGGGGACTTTGGGTAAGTGCGGTTTCAGAGGTTTGTATCGTTAAGTATGCTTTTTCTTATCTTAATTACGAGAATACTTTTGTATATTTTGCGATCAGAAGTCCCCTTCAGGGGAATCGAAGATCAGCGCAGCTAATTAGGGGTAGCCAGCTTAGCAACACCTAAATAACGTTTAATACTATCTACTACCTTTTCAATATCATTCAGAACCTCTTCATTTGTAAACCGGATAACGGTTAATCCCCATTTTTCCAGTTCCGCAGTTCTTCCATCGTCGTATGCTTGTTGATATTCGTGAATACCTCCATCTATTTCAATCACTAATTTGAATTTGTGACAATAAAAATCAGCAACAAAAATATCAATCGGATGTTGTGCCTTAAAACGGACTCCCAACTGGGATTTATTCAGATTTTCCCAAAGTTTTGTTTCTGCCGGAGTCATATTTTTTCGTAATAACTCAGCATTCTGAAATATAGTACGCTTTGCACCATAAAACATTGCGGGTTGTTCGGTTCGTTGCATGGCTTTATTTTTCTCGTCTTACTTTTCGCTCTTTTTTCTGTCCCTAAATCCCCTGAAGGGGACTTTGGGTAAGTGCGGTTTAGGAGGTTTGTATCGTTAAGTATGCTTTTTTCTTATCTTAATAGCACGAGAATATCTTTATATATCTTGCGATCAAAAGTCCCCTTCAGGGGATTTAGGGGCAGATTTAGTTCTTGCGTTTTTCGATCAGAAGTCCCCTTCAGGGGACTCGAAGATCAGCGCAGCTAATTATGGGTAGTACACCGAGGGCAGTCACGAGCCGCAGAATCCCTAAGATAAACTAAAAACAAATTACTACCCTATACTCTGATACAATTCCTTTTCCAACTCTTTTATGGCTCTCATATAATTGGCTTTACTACCAAATTCATTGATAATTTCCACCGGCGAACCATATTCGGTAAAGGGTTGTACCCGCAAAACATCCATGTTTTCGATATTGGTAATTCCTTCGTCGGCATATTTATCTAATAAAGCTTCCAGTACTTTACGGGCTTGTTCGCCGTATTTTGCAAAGTAGTTGCGCTTCTTTACATTATTGGCTCTTTCTTTACGCGTTAATGGCGGCTGCCCGTAAGCTACGTGGCATATCAGATCGAACAAATCAACCTCTTTGTTTACCGCATTTTCGAGTGCTTCTACCATCACCCCCTGCTCTTCCAGCTCCTGAACAAGGATTTCTTTTTTGTCTGCACTATTCCATGATTTCAAAAAGTCATCGAGCGATGCATAGCGTCCCATAACAACTTCGCGGGTATAATCCTTCAGACTAACAGTAATAGGTTTGCCATTGTTATCGAAATACAACTCGCGACTTATCAAAGCAGACACGTCGACTCCATTAACATACACTTTAGTCTTGCGGATGGGAGTATCCCACATAGTTTTGTCCTCATCTTCCGGCTCCGGGTATCTGACAACCGGATTGATTACAATTTCTTCTCCCGTTTCTTCATCTTCAATTGAAGCATGATCATTCTCTTCTTCGCTAATAATATCAGTTAAATCGGCATTTCCTGAAACAGGTTTTACGCGTATCGGATCACCGTCAAACTCTTTATCAGCAAACAAATCGGTTACGTTACGAAAATCAAGGATGGTAAAATATAGCTTATTGAATTCTTCATTAATGCGCGTACCACGTCCGATTATCTGCTTGAATTTGGTCATGGATTTAATTTCGGCATCCAGCACAATTACTTTGCAGGTTTGAGCATCAACACCTGTGGTCATTAATTCTGACGTAGTTGCAATCACCGGATAGCGTTCTTCAGGGTTGATAAAATTATCCAGCTCCCGTTTACCTTCGTCATTATCGCCGGTAATCTGCATGACATACTTATAATTATCGGCAGCCAAATCGGCATTGCAATTGGCAATAGCCGTTCGCATACGGTTAGCATGGTCAATATCGGTACAGAACACAATCGTTTTGGCAAAGCGATCGTAGCCATTCAGAAACTCCGTCAATTTTTGAGCAACAACTTGGGTACGCTCATCTATAACGAGATTTTTATCAAAGTCTTTACGGTTATAGATGCGGTCTTCCACCATATCTCCGTCTTTATCGGTTTTGCCCTTTTCGGGGCGCCATCCTTCGGCATCGACATTGATCGTAACCCTTACAACCCGATAAGGAGCCAAAAAACCATCGTCGATGCCCTGTTTTAATGAATAAGTATAAACGGGATCGCCAAAATACTCGCTATTGGATACTTCACTGGTCTCTTTAGGAGTAGCAGTCAAACCGATATGAGTAGCTTTATTGAAATAGGTTAAGATTTCATGCCAGGCACTATTCTCTTTTGCACTTCCACGATGACACTCATCAATAACAATCAAATCGAAAAATTCCCGGGAAAATTGCTTATAGGCATTCGCCTCTTCGTCAGCTCCTGATAACCCTTGATACAATGCCAGATATACTTCGTAGCTTTTATCTATCATTCGGTTTTTTACAACCGTCATTTTATCCTTGAAATGTTTGAAATCACCCCGCTTTGTCTGGTCAATCAGTGCATTACGATCGGCCAGAAACAAAATACGCTTTTTTGCTCCGCTTTTCCATAGTCGGTGTATAATCTGAAAAGCCGTGTATGTTTTGCCTGTACCGGTTGCCATTACGAGCAAAATGCGGGGCTGTCCATTCGCAATAGCTTCTACCGTACGATTAACGGCAATTTGCTGGTAGTAACGAGGACTACGTCCGCTACCATCAAAGAAATAGGTTTGTGAAGCAACTTTTTCGGCTTCGGGAGTATTAATGCCTTTGTATTGTTTGTACTTTTTCCACAACTGTTCGGGTGAAGGAAAGCTATTGTTATCAAGAACTGTTTCAATGTTTCCATCCGTCGCGGTTCGGTCGTGGAAGAGAAAACCACTTCCATTGCTGCTAAACACACAAGGTATATCCAAAATTTGGGCATAATCTAACGCTTGTTGTATGCCATCTCGAATGGAATGTTTATTGTCCTTTGCTTCTATAATCGCAATGGGTATATTGGGCTTGTAATAAAGGATATAGTCAGCCCGCTTTTTTGCACCACGAGCCGTAAGTTTACCACGTACATAGATTTTCCCATCAGTAAAACTGACTTCTTCAAGCATTTGGGTATTTCTATCCCAACCGGCATTCTCTATAGCAGGCGTAATAATTTTTGTACAAATATCTCTTTCTGAAAGTGATTTAAGATTAAGCATTACCATTGCATTAGAATATTTACTTAGGGAATCAATTTTCAACCTTCAAATCTACAAATTCCCTTTGAAAACAGCCGCCTCTTTGTTAATTTTTTCAGGCTTCAGTTTCTATTAAAAGGCTTCTTGGATCGAATCAAATATTCTTATCAGCACCACACTAAGAACAATCAGTGAAATTTGATTACCTTTATTCACCACAAATCATAAAATTGACACACCAATTTACCACATCAATTTATCCATCAGAATATTAATTATGGCAATAAGCATTACAAATCAATAATTTTAATCGTTAAAGTTTCATTTTCCGAAACACCAACGAATATCTATTTTCATCTTTAGAAACATATCACAATCAAATACACGTATTTAGAAACAAACAATTCAATACAAAAAAGTTATGTTTGTATAAAGTTACTCAATTTCGTAATCGCGCGTTTTTTATTGGAAATCCAATAATCAGAATATTGTCAGCAAACTAAACGTATCAATCCCAAACCTCCAACAGAGGGCACTAACAAAGAAGCATCATTGAAAAAAAGCAGCGTAAACAGTCAAGTTAAATTGTGATCGACTCAGGCGATAATAATTACGTTTATTTATACGCATTATCATGAATAAGTTTATTAGTTTTGCATAATGGTTTGCTGGGCGTATAGTTTCCAAACCAAAAATTTCGACGATCATTCGCATATAAAAAGCTTCATATAAAGAGAAAAAGCAAGAAAAAAAGAATCGAACTCATGAAAAATTTACTCAACAAACGACTGATATCTGCTATCGAAGAGTGTATTCCCGAGGGACAAAGTACGGCGTCTTTCCTTGCCGACATATTGTCGACTGGCAAAGAAGCTGTTTACCGTCGATTAAGAGGTGATGTTTTGTTTTCGTTTGATGAAGTAGCCAAAATATCACGTACACTCAACCTCTCGCTCGACAATATCGTGGGCGCTAATAACGCCGACAAGGTTCTGGTCGAATTAAGCATCATGAAAAGCCCGAATATGATCGAAAATTTCAAACAAATGATGCTCAATACAACCCGTCATATAGAACGGATAAGTACATATCCGAATTCGGAGTCGAGAGTTGCATTCAATATCCTGCCCTGGAGCTTTTATCTGAATTATGACAATCTTGCCCGTTTCAGCATTTACAAGTGGGTGTATCAGAGAAATATAAATTCTGACACGCTTCATTTCTCTGACTTCTCTCTTCCTTCCGGAATCAAAGAATGCAACCAGAAATATGTTTTTGCATTCCGGGAGATTAAAAATTCCTGCGTTATCTTAGACTGGAGTGTTTTTATTGCCTTTATCAAAGACATTGATTATTTTGTAAAGCTGGGTCTCATCGCCCGCCCTGATCTGTTACTCATCCAGGAAGAACTTTTGTCATTATTGAATGAGATAGAAGGATTTACAGTTTCAGGTCGCTATGCCAACGGCAATACTATATCTATCTACCTCTCCAATATTGAATTTGAGACTCCCTATGTACACCTGAAATCAGATAGCTACGAATGTTGCCACATCCGCATATTTTCTATCAATGGTATTAATTCTGAAAACAGCGAAATATGTCAGGAGCAAAAACGCTGGATCGAAACTCTCAAACGCTATTCGACACTAATTACACAAAGCGGAGAAATACAAAGGGCTGAATATTTCAAGACACAAAGAGAACATATCAAAAAAATGAGTACTGTTCTTGCGTAAATTTCTAAACAAATCTGTATTGCGCATTAAACAGCCATCTCTTTACACTATTTAGTTCAATTTTCTTCAAATGACAAAAACCCATATTAAGTTACCGAAATAGAAAAACGAGACAGAATGATTTGTCGAAATTGACACCATCGGTTTGAAACCTTCCCATTACCTTTGTGCCGTCGTGTTGGTTAGGAAGCTATTAAAAGATTAAAAGGAAAACAAAAACCACAAGAAAGTTCGGGGCAAAGCCTCGTTTGTTTTCATAGAAAAACACATAATACTTCAGTTGTAATGTTCGCTCTGGAAAGCTTAAGGCGAACGAATTTTTGAAAGAATGGAGCGACGTGATGTCGCTCCTTCAAAATATAGCACAATGACAATCAACAAGAAAAAAAATGATCCTGAGTTTAATATAAATTCAGGACAGTAATCTAAAGAGAAAGTGAAGAGCCGTGACCAGAAGTAATTTCAGGTCACGGTTTGTTTTCAGAGTAATAACACGATCGCAGGCACAGAAAACTCCGGATCTTTCCATTTACCCATGCAGTAACCATACTCGCCGGTCAGACAGAGATGAAGTTCGCCGGAGATATTTGCTTTGTGGAATGCCAAGGCATAGTTGATACTGTAACGAATATTCCACAAAATCAGTCTTTTTTGCGGATTCTTTTCCCGCCAAACCTTTTCCATTCGCCAATTCCGACTGGATCAGGTATCACCTGCTAATCGCCGTTCAGGCTCGTTTTGTGTCGGTTTGACACATTCACCATAGCAGTTTGAGCATGCAAGCCGCCTGTAAAACACATCAGGCAAAGAAGAGCAACTATCTGAATGCTGAATAGCTTTTCTTTAACGACAATCATTTTATATTGCATCTTATTCGGTTATCACATCCACTTCGGCATACCCCGCCACATTATCGCCGGAAGTGTTCTTCAACGCACGGAGTTTAATATACCGCGCCGTTACCGGAGCAAACTTTTTAGTCTGCAACAATGGATTGTTTTTGATATTCGAAAATTCGCCTTTATCTGTCAATTTCCAGTTCATATTATCGTCCGACACATAAAATTCGTAAGTGGTGATGATGCCTGAGCTCCACCGGTTTTGATCCGGCAGGTATTTGATGCCGGACACGTTGTACTTATTCCCCAAATCGATCACCAAATCAACGGGCATTTTTCCGTCGCCCTTTTGATGACATACAGTGGCCGGATCGCCGTCAATAATTGCGTCGCTCTTTTGGTCATTGATTCCCACTATTTTCCAGTTCTTTTTAGAGACATCAAATTTTTCGATACTCACAGGACTGCTTTTGCCCGAAGTCGGGTCATAGCAGATTGCTTTTATTTCCACTTTTCCGTCAGCAGAAAAAGCACCCGAATATTTATTTGATTTTGAGGTAGGAGTGCTACCATCCAAGGTGTAATAAAAAATCGGTCCGATATCATTTGTGCTTATTGTCACCTGACCTGCCTGATTACGCATAATAACCGGTGCATTGAGAAATACCGGAGCGTTATAAATGCCAATGTTAGAGATGGCCGGACTACATTTTGAATCGGCAATAGTGAAGCGTACATGAGTTGCCTTTACGGCCGGGAAACGCAATATCCGTTTGTAACCAATCGTAGTTCCTTTGGCCAATTCTTTCCAGGCTCCATCCACAAACGCTTCGACTGTAAATGCCTTAACACGCTGTCCCAAGCGGATATATTCCTGTGTCAGAAAACGGTTGAACAAAGTCGGCTTACCCAAATCAATTGTCAAAGAGGCGGCTTTTGTATTGTCATCGGTAGCCCAATAGGTATTTTTGTTTCCATCGACTGCCATTGCTGCCGCAAATCTGCCCGATTTACCACGAATATTGGAAGCTGTAACTTTCTTATTCAATGCCAGATTAACGGCAAACGATTCGTTCACCGCTTTGGCAAATGCAAGGGCATTTTTTTCGTCGGTCGGATGTATCAATCCATTGGGCATGATTGGGAAATTGAGCAACATGGAGCCGTTGCGCCCCACAGAATTGTAGTACAGATCCATTAGTTGTGGAACGGTTTTCACCTTGCCGTCTTCACCCGGATGATAGAACCACTCGGGACGAATGGACGTGTTTACTTCGGCTGCCACCCACGCATTTCCGTTTTCCACACCAAAATGCAACATATTCCAGGGCACTTCGCCGGTAGCGTTCAACAAGCTCCAGTTAGTCTCGCCCACATAACCGTCTTCCGTTCCTACCCAGCGAAGATCGCCACGATCACCACCATCGTTCCAAATCACACATTTAGGCTGCAACTTGTGAATCAATGCATAGGTATTTTTCCAGTCGTAGTAGGTGGTGCGGTCGATCGTACGGGTTTCGTTTGCACCGCCATAATATCCATTACCGCCATTGGCACCGTCAAACCACACTTCAAAAATTTCGCCATAATCGGTTAATAGTTCGGCCAACTGATTGCGGAAATAGGTAATATACTCCGGCTTGCCGTAATCCTTGCTATTTCTGTCCCAGGGAGACAGGTAAATTCCAAGTTTCAGACCATATTCTTTGCAAGCATCTGCCATTTCGCGCACCATATCGCCTTTCCCGTTTTTCCAGGGAGCGTTCTTGACCGAATATTCGGTATATTTCGATGGCCACAGGCAAAAGCCACAGTGGTGTTTTGCCGTAATGATAATTCCCTTCATTCCAGCCCCTTTGC
The DNA here is from genome assembly GCF_001618385.1 of Paludibacter jiangxiensis. Classification (NCBI taxonomy): domain Bacteria; kingdom Pseudomonadati; phylum Bacteroidota; class Bacteroidia; order Bacteroidales; family Paludibacteraceae; genus Paludibacter; species Paludibacter jiangxiensis. Next base: position 701,032 of record NZ_BDCR01000004.1, read on the forward strand.
AAATACGCGCCCATTGGCGACAATCCGATTTCTCGGGATTGAACAATTTCACATCCTCATTTCCAAATCCCCATGACTGGTCTGTGTAAGTATTCAACGAGAAATGGATAAACGCGTATCGTTCCATTTCCTGCCACCTCATCTGATTCTCTGTCGGAACCGGGCCACATGGAGCCGGAGCTTTTACCTGAGCATTCATGCCTATTATTAGAACGGAAAATGCAATCACACAGAATATTTGCTTCATACTATTCGGAAATTTATTGTTTATGTGTTTTGATCATGAACGTAGCTTCAGCCAAGTCCTGTGATTTTATGGTTAACTTTATGGCACCTGCATTATGCGAACTCTTCAGTACAACCAGAGCACGCCCTTTCCATGCTTTGCGGGAATTGCCCACATACGGATCGCAATCTTTCATATCGGCATTGCCAACGCCCGCTATTGATCCCTCGCCTTCCACTGTAAATGTCAGGCGATTATTGGCATTAGGCTGGAAAATCCCATTTTTGTCTGTGATGTCAACTGTTACAAAGGATAAATCCTGACCGTTGGCAAGCAGTTGGCTTCTATCAGCAGTCAGCTTTATCCGGGCTGCCTGATCGGCTGTTTGCAGAATAGATGATTCCATCTCCTTCTCATTTTCAACACCTACAGCCTTTAGTGTACCGGCAACATACGGAACGGCAAAAGTAGCTTTGAATAGTTGCTCACGGCCTGTAAGCTGCTCGCCAATAAGCTTATCATTGATATAAAGCCGTACTTTGGGATATTTTGAATACACCTCCACCTGCACATTTTCACCCTCAAATCCGGGCCATGTCCAGCTTTCCCAGGTTGGCCAAACCGACCAAAGGGTCTCTTTAATTTCGATGGGTTCGGGAGCCGGTTCGCGAACGGCCATGTACAATTTCTCGGTATTATTGTACAACATACTACGGTAGTGCGAGATAGGCTTACGCCAACCGGTCAGATCAACATCGCCACAATAAGCACCATGCCACGGAAAGAAATCGTGTTCCCAGTGTTCGCCGGGAAAATCACCCGAATAATACCAGCGGCCGATAGACGATTCGCCAAAATAGTCGAGAGCCGTCCATACAAAATCGCCAATAATATATTTGTTATCCTGCACCAATTGCCAGTTGGAGAAAGCGTCGCGGGGATATGATTCGGTCTGAACGATAATGCGTGAAGGCACCCGTTGATGATCGTCGGCGGCGCGGTTCAACTGGTAATTGTACCCGCACACATCATGCGCTGCCATCAGCGGGTCAAACATGCTCCATTCATTGTCCCATGTGGTCATGGCCGAAGTTACCGGACGTGTCAGATCGATCTTTTTTATAGCATTTGCCAGCATTTTTGCGGTTTCCACAGCGGCAGGCTCTTTCCTTTCAATTATTTCGTTCCCGATACTCCACATGATTATGGAAGGACGATTGCGATCACGTAACACCATAGCATTCAGGTCGCGTTGCCACCAGGTGTCGAAATGTATCGAATAGTCAAACTTAGTTTTGGACGTTCGCCAGCCATCAAACGCTTCGTCAATTACCAACAACCCCAGGCGGTCGCAGGCTTCGAGAAATGCCTCCGATGGTGGATTGTGCGATGTTCTTACAGCATTAAACCCGGCAGCTTTGAGCAATTCAATGCGGCGTTCTTCGGCACGATCGTATGCAGCCGCACCAAGGCAACCATTATCATGGTGAACGCATCCGCCATTGATTTTTATTGCTTTACCGTTCAACTGAAAGCCATTTTCAGCCGTGAATTTCAGCGAGCGAATGCCAAAAGTATTTTTGCTCTCATCGACCACCTGTTTCCCATTTGCGACTTCTATTTCAGCCTTGTATAAATTGGGTGATTCAGGCGACCAAAGCAAGGGATTGGAAACTGCCACGGTTTGAGCGACATCTTTTTCACTGTTTGCCGCAAGTTCGATGCTGGTTTGCTGAATGCCTGATTTTCTCCCATTCTTGTCCACCAACACCGTTTTCACAGTAACTTTTTGAGGCAAAGAAGTTTCATTTTTCACCACCGTCTTTATCTGAACTTTGGCTTTTCGCGCAGAAACCTCGGGAGTGGTAATGCCGACGCCCCACCGGGCAATATGCAAGGGGTTGTCCACCATCATCCAAACATGGCGATAGATACCCGAACCGCTGTACCAACGGCAATTTACTTGCTGCGAATTATCGACCTTCACAGCAATCACGTTTTCCTGTCCGGCACGAAGGTAAGGCGTAAGATCATAGCTGAAGGAGGAATAGCCGTAGGGATAAACACCCAGCGATTTCCCATTGAGAAACACTTCGGAATTCATGTAAACCCCTTCAAAATAAATAGAAACGTTCTTATTTTTCCATTCGGCAGGAACTTTGAACGATTTACGATACCAGCCAATGCCCGCCGGGAAATACCCACCAGCGCTCCCGGTTGGATTCTTTGAGCTAATCTTTCCCTCTATACTCCAATCGTGGGGCAAGTCGAGGTTGCGCCAGGCGGCATCGTTGAAATCTACATTCTTTGCACCTTGTGCATCTCCCAAAAAGAACTTCCAGTTAAAGTCGAAAAGTTGTTTCTTCTCCTGATTGTTTTGCGCAAAAATGGAGAAAGAGCATGCAAACAACAGGCAAATCAATGCCTTGATTTTGAGAATAATAAGTTTATTCATTTTTTATTGTATGATCATTTTTTTATCGCTATTCCAACACAAAACCATATTGATACGACTGACTACTTAAAATTGTATACTTATCCATTGCCATTAGAACAAATTACCCTTCTGCCATGCAATAGCCTGTTTCTGCCCAAAGTGTTCCCTTTTTCACTCAGGTATAAATATTCAGACAAACATCGGATGTAGCTGTGTCGGCCAATTGAGGTAAAAGTCATTGATGGAGGTTATTCCATCCGGCTCAACTCTAACAACGCGCACTATGGCATTGTCACCTTTGTGAAACTACGAGCTGAAGTCAAAAATCTCCCATAGACCTATTTGAATCAGATGGCTCATGCGCATAAGAACTGATCGCAAAAAACAATAGAAAAAAAACACAATGGTTCCTTTGATTGAGATTTTGTCAAATGGAAAACTATTTGGTTTCGATAAATTCCGGTTCGTAAGGTGCAACTGTAAAGCTGCCGTTATAATCCTTATCAAACAGGATACTTCTGGATTTCCCTTTCAACGGAATTTCTTTGGCTTCTCCACTTACATTCAGGTACAAAAAGTGCGTTTTATCAATCTGACGCGCCATGACACCCGATGGTACTTCGGGTCCCTTCTTTATGTTCAACTGAACAATCAGTTCATCAAGCAAAGGATTGAGTACGCTGGCATCTGCCGGCAAACCGACATAGATTGCGCGCCCTTTGCCGTACTTGTTCGAGGTGATGATGGGATAATCCTTATCAAGACTGGTAATACTTCCGATTACCTCGGCACCTTTCGGTTCGATAACGTCAAATCGTGTTGATTCGGTATCGACCGCTTTTCCTTTGTAGGTAAGTTCAAGTTTTTTCCCTTTGTATGATTTGCGGGATATTTCGTTATATGCTTCCGTTTCTTCAAAATTTGCAATCCGGATTCCGAACACATCACTCAAACGGCCGGGACGCGTTTCTGAGAATACTTTTCCGGTTTCGTCGACAAAGGCTGAGTTGCTTGTCATGACAACGGTACCCCCATTCTTCACAAATTCACGAATTTTATTGGCTGTAAGGTCATCCATAACCGTAATGCCCGGAACAAAAAGCAATTTATAGGTCAATGCACTTTTACTGATTTCCACAACATTTGCATCCATATTGCGCCAGTAAAATAGATTCCAACAAGCTTGTAGCTGGTTTTCCTGTTGTTCGGGGAAAGCGCTACTTGCTATCTGGCTCGAAAACGAAAATGCCAACCCAACTTCCGGTTGTGGTTTGTACGGGAAATATTTTCCGATCTTATTAAATTCGGTGGCTATTTTCTTATATTCTTCGTACTTACGATTGGGCATTCCATCCCAATCCAGCATTCCTTCCAGATATTGTTCTTCTCCACCCCACATGCTTTGCCATGTCCAGCCACAGACCATTTGATTACCGTACATTAAAGAGGCATACGCCGATTTACGGATGGAATTCGGTACCGCATTGTGCGTTGTAAATTCACTACACCAGAATGGATTAGTACTCTCGAACTGAATTCTTGACATTCCGAATGCTGCATTCATTACTCCCCAGTTTGTGGTCAGGGAATTTCCGGGATAAAAACCACAGCCTTCACGCGTCATTTTGCCCGAATATGCAATTTCAGACCAGTCGATATATTTCAACGGACTATAGTACCAGGCATTTGTATTTGTGAGGACACCTGGTGCATTGGTATTGACTTTATCCAACACTGTCAACAAAAAATTGTTCACTTCAGCGGAAACGAAAGTACGGAAATCGAGGATTTTTTCGGGAGCACCGTTTTTTTGACCTTCGGTTGGCAAGCCAACTTCTTCGAACTGATTTAACCGGCGCGACCAGCGTTGGGTTGCCCATGCTTTATTGAGAGCTTCAATCGTGCCGTACTTCTTGTGCAACCACTCTGCAAATCGCAGCCGCACCGTTTCCGAATACGAAATGGGGCCATCTCCCGACTCATTATCAACACCAAAAGCCAGTAGAGCGGGATGTTTGGCATATCTTTTTGTCAGCATGTCAGTATATCGAAGCGCATACTTCTGGAAATTGGGATCTCCCGCATCGTCCATATAGCGGTGATTGGGGTACAACTGGTTGCCTGTCGCACTGACAACGTCAATGGAAGGGAATTTCTTGTGCAACCATATAGGGGCAGGATGCACGGCAATATCCAGAATCACTTTAATTCCGGCTTCGTTCATCCTATCCATCATCTTATCGAACCATCCAAAGTCAAACTGTCCCTCTGAAGGTTCATAGCTATCCCAAGCCAAATGACCCATGCGCACCACCGTAAACCCTGCGGCTTTCATCAATTGAATATCACTCTTGATTTTTTCGATATTCTTATCATCGTGAGGATGATAATTGGTACCGACATAAAGTCCTTGCGCGTTCAATACACAACTAAACGAAAATACGACCGCAATAAGCAGTAGAAATTTGGCACTTTTCATGTAAATATACTTGATTTTAAGGAGTTAACAAAAAAACTACGCTTCTGTATTCAATTTCACGATCCTTTCCTTTCAAACTAAGTCCTTCTTCATAATCGAACCAATCAAAAACAGGCAGGATTGGTGTTCTCCGACCCAATTCCGGAAACACACATACCAACGATACGCTCCCGTACAGCACCTCCTCCAAGTGTATATATTTCAAAGCACTTGATAGCAATTTCTATTTTCTGCACTTTATCAGGATCAAAGCGCATTGGAAGAGATTCTATTTTATTTTTCTTTATAAACAGCTATTGGTTGGTGAAACCTACCTGTTTATATTCACACTTTACATATCGGCTGAAGTAAATCGCCGTTAGTAAAATAGAATGCAATCAGTTTATCATCATATTCGAATGTGAACTCGTATGTTTGTTCCTATGATCAATCCGGAAATTTATGGCCATACCACAACGAATCAACTTCAAAAACCCGTTTGACCACTCTCAGGACATCTCTGAACAAAAATTTTCTGCTGGTAAAAAGTCAAATTTCCTGTTTTATTATTGTTCACTGATATTATAGACTTCCCGTTGCTGATAGAAACTACAAAATTTGCACGGCCAAAGATACCACTAAATCTATCACTTGCTCAGGCAAAACAGGAATAAAACAGCCGTTTATGTTTCCTATTACATGCACTTATGGTCTTTTAGTGTAAGCAACAACGAGTCAAGTTTCAAATGTGCCTTTTGGGGGTTATCTATTTTACTGGTAATTATCCTATGAATTTATCAGAAGAAGCATGCATTATTATTGTAATGCAGAGTTATTGTTTACAAAGTCCATCCATCAGTGTGAAGGCAAACGCAGGAAGATATTCTGTTGGTTTTAGCCTTGAGAAACAAATCACTCAGGACTAAAGCTCAAGTGTTGACAAATAAGACTTACAACACAACTTATTTTTGACTTTTCAGCCAAGATTGCACGATATTATCCGAATCGGCCACTACTCCGCCTCGAATAGCAATACCCGGAAGCACAATTGCATTAGGGCAAAGTCTTTTAATATCCCGTTCGCCACACATTCCGCTACCTTCATGTGTGCAGAAAGGAATAATGGTTTTCCCTGTAAAGTTGTACGATTCTAAAAAAGTACAGACTGCCATCGGGAAAGCTCCCCACCAGTTGGGATAACCAAGATAAATAGTATCGTAATCGTCCATATTCTTAACCGTTTCAGTTAATTCAGGACGTTCATTTTGCCGCAATTCCACTTTTGCCACATCCGTTGTTTCCATATAATCAACCGGATAAGGCTTAATTGTGTTGATATAAAACAAATCGCCTCCGATGATGGCTTGTATTTGCTTTGCGACAACTTCGGTATTGCCGACTGGCAGGTTTGTAATTTTTCCGTTTACATAGTTTTGACCCCGACGGGAATAATATGCTATTAAAGTTTTCTCTTCCATATACTCTATTTTGTTGAATTCTAGCAGCGTCGCTTAATTAATGAATTTCATTTTCCTGAGCCAAATTAGCACTTTAGCATTATCACTATTCACACTCCTGCCCCAGATGGCTAACCCTTCCAAATGAGTTGATTTGGGACAAAGTTTTTTAATATCATCGGTGGCACGACCCAACTCGCTGCCTCCGTGAGTTATAAAAGGTACAATTGTTTTGCCATCGAAATTATACGACGAAAGGAAAGTTGCCACAGGCGGGGCAATAGTTGACCACCAATTGGGCGACCCAATGAGAATAATATCGTAATTCGATATGTTTGCAACCTTATTTTTTAACGGTGGTCTGTATCCTGCTTTTATCTCCTTCTTGGCTTGATCAACCACTGTTCTATAATCCGTAGGATAGTCTTTTACCGGCTTTATCTCAAAGATGTCGGCTCCTGTAGCTTTTTGTATTTGCTGAGCAACTACACGGGTATTTCCGCTATGCGAAAAATAGGCTATCAGAATCTTTTTCTTACTTACAGGAGTCTGTCCATGGACACTAATCATTGAAACAATGGCAACTAAAATGCCGAATAGAATTAATCTTGTTCTCATAATTATTTATTTTTCAGGTAAAACTTCATTTAAGCAAGCTAATGCATTCAGGGTGCGTGGGTAGCCGATGTAAGGCAAAAGCTGGGTAGTAATACCAATCAATGTTTCTCTATTGTTACCCACATTCAGGTTCCCTTGTATATGCCCCCTCACTTGAGAGTCAGTACCACCCATACTGATGAGCATAGAATAAGTCAGCAACTCCCTTGTTTTCATATCTAAGCCATTGCGGGTGTAGTAATCGCCAAAGCAGTTTGAAGCCAGATAGTCCTGAATGTGTTTTTGGTCGTCTGGGGCATTTTTACGCATTTCATCAATTTGCTCGCCAAAGGTTTCTTTCATCAGCCCAAACCTTTTGCTTGACGATTTTCGGGCGTTGTGGTGGACTGTCTTTCCAAAGGAAGTTCGATGCTTCGTTCTTTAAAGATCTCGTTGGTTGCATACAGACAGTCGATAACCTTTGCCACGCCTGCATAGGCCACCGATTGGTAAAGTACTTCCTTCACCTGAACCGGACTAACACCAATATTTAATGCTGCATTAACAAACATTTTATATTCGGTTAAAGCGCCCTGAGCAATACACGAACCCATTATCATCATGGTGCGGGTTTTGGTGTCGATATTTCCGTGGCTTACAACTTCATCAAACGCCCAATTATCGAAAATTTCAATCAGCTCAGGATCGGTTTGGGCTGCCCTCGATTGGTAGTTTGGCCAAAGTTCTTCGTGATTTTTAATGGCCTCAGCAGACACATTTACTTTCATCTCTTATTATTTTTCAAATTTACAAGCGCTTAATCCTTATCTACCATTTTTTCGCTACTTTCAGGATAACGATGACCTATAATTTCAATTGCAGAGAGTGCATTTTTGATTTTACCTAAATCGTCAGGCGTTAATGTTACATTGACCGAACCTGCGTTTTCTTCTAAACGGTGAATCTTTGTTGTTCCGGGGATTGGAACAATCCATGGCTTTTGGGCGTTAACCCAGGCTAAAGCTATTTGCGCGGGTGTTGCATTCTTTTGTTGCGCAATTTGTTTTACCAAGTCAACCAAAGCCATATTGGCTTGTCTGTTTTCCTCATTAAATCGAGGGATGCCGTTGCGGAAATCATTTTTAGAAAACTCGGTATTGACATCAATTTGTCCGGTTAAAAACCCTTTGCCAAGTGGACTAAAAGGCACGAAACCAATTCCAAGCTCTTCCAAGGTTGCAAAAGTTTTTGTTTCAGGTTCGCGCCACCATAGGGAGTATTCGCTTTGCAATGCCGAAACTGGCTGTATGGCATGAGCCTTGCGAATATTACTTGCTCCGGCTTCCGACATCCCAAAATATTTCACTTTCCCTTCACTGATTAAATCTTTCACCACTCCTGCCACATCTTCAATAGGCACTTCGGGATCAATGCGGTGTTGATAGAGCAAATCGATGGTTTCAATCTTTAGGCGTTTCAATGAGCCTTCAACTCGTTGTCGAATATAAGCGGGTTTACTGTTTAATCCTGCCGGTTGGCCATCAACGTAGTTAAAACCAAATTTGGTAGCTACCACAACTTTATCTCTGAAAGGAGCAATTGCCTCGCCAACTACTTCTTCATTTAAGTAAGGTCCATAAATTTCGGCTGTATCAAAAAAAGTAATTCCTAACTCATACGCTCTTCTGATTAGCGCAATGGCTGCTTGTTTGTCAATAGCAGGGCCATAGCCATAACTAAGTCCCATGCAACCCAGGCCTATTTCGGATACTTCAAGACCTTGTCCTAATATTCTTGTTTTCATGCTTTAGTTGTTTTATTTCAATTCCGTTTTCTCTGTCCAGGTGAAGTTCGATTGTCTTTTGGCAATGAGCCATTTGCCATTTTGTTTTACATACGTGTCGTGGTAAATAACCCCCATCGTATTTTTCATTTTCTTACCGTTTTCGTTGCCTATAAGCGTTACTAAACAGTATGAAGTGCCTGTTGCATGGTCTCCATTCAGGGTTAGCACTTGCTGTCCATTGATATGATACACAACATCAAAAAGCTGTAAAAAGCCCGCAAAAGCATCACCAATTTGCTTCCGGCCGGTCAGAAGCCCCGTCGATTTTCCATCCATAAAGCTTTCTACGGTTGCGTCTTCGGTAAAAAGAAAGGTTTGTTTCTCCACCTCTTTTTGGTCGGCAAGTACTGAAAATACATCGACCAATTCTTTAAGAGCAAGTTTATCTTGCATTTCTATTACTTGTTTGTTTGATTCCATTTTTTTCGTTTTTTGAGCTTCGGCAGCAAAGCCAAATGCGATTACTAAAAGTAAAATAACAAGAAGTTTTTTCATCGTAGCTTTTATTTAGAAGTTTAATTTTCAGGTCGTTTATTCTGGCAGTCTGTAGCTGCCCAGCATTTTGACCATTGATGGATCTCGGTGGTCAAAAAACAGACTCCGCCTGGTGTCAAGTGAAGCTATAGCTTCCATATCTTCACGGGTCAAACTGAAATCGAAAATATGGAAATTCTCCTCCATTCGCTCCTTGCGTACAGATTTCGGGATTACCACTACACCCCGTTGAGTCAGCCACCGCAGTGTAACCTGAGCAACTGATTTGCCGTATTTTTCACCGATTGATTTTAATAACTCGTTTGCAAAAAGGTTGTTGCGACCTTCGGCAAAAGGTCCCCATGACTCGATTTGTACATTATTCTCCTTCAGAAAGTTTTGTACTTCTACCTGTTGGCAAAACGGATGAGTCTCTATCTGATTGATTGCCGGTACCACCTCATTGTGAAGTATCAAATCCATCACGCGGTCAGGTGGAAAATTACTAATACCAATGGTTTTTACATTACCGGCTTTGAATAACTCCTGCATTGCACGCCACGAACCATAAATATCGCCATAAGGTTGGTGAATCAGGTACAAATCGAGGTAGTCTAATTGTAATTTATTCAGAGATCGTTCAAAGGCTTTCATTGTCCGATCATACCCTGCATCAGACACCCAGAGCTTTGTGGTTATAAATAGTTCTTGACGGGAAATACCACTATGTTGAATTGCCTTTCCGACAGCCTCTTCATTTTGATAGGCAGCTGCCGTGTCGATAGAGCGGTAGCCAATTTCCAACGCATCAGATACTGATCTTTCACATTCCGTTTGATCTGCAATTTGATAGACGCCAAATCCCAGAACAGGCATTTTTATGCCGTTATTTAATTTTACAGTCTGCATATTCTTGTATTTCTATGTTATTAGTTCAATCGTTTGAGCACTCTGGCCGGATTACCGCCAACCACCACATTGGGTTCTACATCCTTGGTCACTACAGCTCCACCTGCAACAACAGAATTTTCACCAATCGTAATACCGGGTAAAATGGTAGCTCTAGCCCCAATCCACGCATTGTTTTTAATATGAATTGTCTTGCAAACCAAAACATTATGATCGTTTAAATCATGGTTAGCTGTAAGTAAGGTTACTTGTGGGCCAATCATAACACCGTCCTCAATTATGATAGTTCCTGCTGTCATACAAGTACAGTTATGATTGATAAACACTCGTTTACCAAGTTTCAATTGCGATCCAAAATCAATATAAAAAGGAGACATTATTGCGGTTCCTTCCTGAAAGGGTTCGCCTAAAAGTTCAGCAAAAAGAGTTGGTAACTCATCCAGCTCATGGAATTCATTGTTTATCTTCTGCAATATTCTTCTGGAAGTTACCATATCTGCAATAGCAGGTGCAAAATCAGGATCGTACATATTAAGTGGTTCACCACTGCTTAGTCGCTGATACAAATTGTTTGTTTCCATTGTTCTGTTCTAAATCCGTTTATAATCATATCATTAACTTCGGTGCAAAGTTCATACATTTTACAAGGAATTGTTTTATACAGATTCCGGTAATAGCTACCATTTTTACGGAATCATGCTATTTAATAATAGATTCCTTATAAGCATGTTTATATTTGCACAAAAGTTCTTCAAACAGATATTAAGATGGAAGATATTTACAGACTGGAAACAGTTACCGATTACAACAATTTGTTGGGAGTTGAAACTAAATACCCTTTGGTGAGTGTAATCGATTTATCTACAACTCAAAGCTCCAACAAGAGTTATACTCATTTGAATTTTGGCATATATGCTATTTATTTTAAAGAAGCAATATGCGGGCAAATGATATATGGAAGGAATTCATATGATTATCAAGAAGGAACATTGTTATTCATATCTCCGGGTCAAGTTGTGAAAATCATAAAAAACGAACAAGTTACCGTAAGAAAAGGATGGGTTTTAATTTTTCATCCGGATTTGATTCATGGCACCAATTTGGGTAAGCATATTAATGACTATAACTTTTTTTCTTATGAAGTGAATGAAGCTCTACATATTTCAGAAAACGAAAGAAAAATTTTCTTTGAATGTTTATCGAAAATTTCATACGAAATTGACCAACGGATTGATAAGTATAGCAGGAAATTAATCGTCAGCAACATTCAACTTTTATTAGATTATTGTGTTCGGTTTTATGACCGGCAATTTATAACCAGAGAAAGCATTAACAAGGGAATTATCGAAAAATTTGAGAAACTGATGCTTGATTATTTCCGATCAACAAATCCCCAGCAAGATGGGTTGCCATCGGTTGGATACTTTGCGGATAAATTGAATCTATCGTCAAACTATTTTGGGGAATTAGTCAAAAAAGAGACAGGCAAAACTGCACAAGAATATATACACCTAAAAATAATTGACCGGGCTAAAAACAGGATTCTGGAAGACTCAAAATCAATCAGTGAAATAGCTTACGAATTAGGATTTAAATATCCGCAGCATTTTACCCGGATGTTTAAGAAGAGTACGGGTTATAGTCCGAACGAGTATAGGTTGCTTAACTAATTTGGCACGCTTGAAGATATTCACAAAAAGTAAAAGCTCGCAAAATCAATGATTTGCGAGCTTTTATTCATTTTTGAAATTTTCATTGCGGAAAGCGAGGGATTCGAACCCCCGGTACAGTTACCCGTACACCGCATTTCGAGTGCGGCCCATTCGACCACTCTGGCAGCTTTCCCTGGTCGATTTGCGAATGCAAAGGTACACTTTTTTATTTTTTGTCCAAGATATTTTTACGCAAAATAAATCAGGCGTTATATTCTTCAAGCGCTTTGAGCAGTAAATCATTTTCTGTCTCCACGCCCACTGTAATACGAAGGCATCCCTCGCACAAAGTAACGGTATTACGGTTACGAACAATAATGCTTTTTGTAACCAGATAACGATACACGGCATTGGCATCTGCTACTCTTACCAGCACAAAGTTGGCATCCGTCGGAAAGACTTCCTGCACCATCTCCATTTTGCTCAGACTATCAATCAAACGTTTCCGTTCTTTCAGCAGTAATGACACCCATTCGGCCTTGCGGTCGACCTGCTCCAGTTCATCCAGCACCAGGCGCTGCGTTAACACGTTGATGTTATAGGGATATTTTACTTTGTTATAGAGATCAATGATCTCTTCGGATGCAAAGGCCATTCCCAAGCGAACACCGGCCAATCCCCAGGCTTTAGAGAATGTCTGTAATACAATGAGTCGGGGGTATTTCTGCAATTCGTTCAGCCAGCTCGGTTCAGAAGAAAAATCAATATAAGCTTCGTCAATTACCGTAATGCCCTTGAAACCATGTACAATCTTGAGCATCTCCTTACGGTTAAGCAGGTTGGCTGTAGGATTATTCGGAGAGCAAAGAAAAATCGCTTTGGTATTTTCATCCGCAGCATCGAGTACCCGCTGAGCATCGAGCGAATAATCGGCATTGAGGCGCACTTTGCGGTATTCCACATCATTAATATCGGCACTTACCTGATACATACCGTAAGTAGGATCGATAGCTACCACGTTATCCTGACGCGGTTCGCAAAACACACGAAACACGAGGTCGATCGCCTCATCGCTACCATTACCCAAAAACACCTGTCCCGGATGGATGCCTTTTATCGCAGCAATACGTTCTTTTACTGTCCATTGCAATGGATCCGGATAACGATTATACGGATAATTCAATGGATTTTCGTTTGCATCGAGATAAGCTTCGGCTTCTCCTTTGAATTCGTCGCGGGCACAGGAATAAGGCTTGAGCGACAAAATGTTCTGACGGACTAATGGAGTAATTTCTGACACGGCAATAATTATCTGTGTTAATATTCGGTTGGATAGCATAAACATCTATCCGAATGCAAAGTTACGAAATATAGAATAGAATCAAACTTTTGACGGTCACACTGACGAAAAAAGTCCTACTTTTGTCAATTGCAAGACGATGAAAATCTACATCAAAAATATGGTCTGCCTCCGCTGTAAACTGGTGGTGGAAATGGAGCTGAAACAACTCGGCCTGCATCCTGTTTCAGTGGAGTTAGGTGAAGCCAACATTCAAGAAGAGCTATCGTCGGTTCAACTGGCTCGCTTCAACGACCAACTCCGCCTATGCGGTCTGGAACTGATGGACGACCACAAAAGTATTCTGGTGGAGAAAATCAAGACCCTGATTATTGATCTGGTACAGGAACATAACGTCGAACTCTCCACCAACCTTTCCGATTACCTGAGCGACCGGCTAAACCACGACTACACCTACCTTGCCAACCTTTTTTCAGAAGTAAAAGGCACTTCCATCGAGAAATTTTTTCTTGCCCACAAAATAGAACGTGTAAAAGAGCTATTGGTGTATGAAGATCTGACGCTTTCTGAAATTGCTGATATGCTCCACTATAGCAGCGTTGCCCACCTCTCCGGGCAGTTTCACAAATTGACGGGACTTACACCTTCTCATTTCCGCCAGCTGAAAGACAAACGGCTGAAGATGCTCGACCAGGTGTGAAAGTTGTAATATTTTACCGGAAATGTATTAACCCGTTCGTTGGGAAAACCTCACTTTTGCATACAGTTTAACCAACACAACACGATATGTCAAAGGATAAAGAAGGTCATGTAAAAGACCAGAAAAAAGCGCCTCAGAAAACGCTGAAAGAAAAAAGAGCTGAAAAAGCAGCCAAACGTATGGAAAAAGGAAAAGCTGAAGTTCAGTAGCCGAGACTACTTTCCAAGATGAAAAAAGCCCTGCAAAAAAATGCAAGGCTTTTATGATTTAAAGGGGCTGTTATCTGTTTAAGCTACTGCTTCTGCAGCCAACTCTTTAGTCGATACACTTCTTTTCATAATTTCAGCATTATATTCGCCTACAATTTCGTCAACAACTTCCTGTACATGCGAAATCTTTGTAGCGCGGTAACCGTTGGATCCCGAGAAAGCAAAACCCTCGTGCATTCTGCCCTGCGACGCATTGTACAAGGCAAGTGCTATGCAATATGGAGCTTCTTTGTAGTTGCACGAGCTAAGGCAGTTCCATACGCATTTGAACGGTTTGGTATTTCCTTTCAGAATTTCGCCTACAAATTCGTTACGAATAACCCTTCCCGGCAATCCCACAGGACTTTTGATAATGGTTATATCTTCTTCTTTACAGGCAAGATAAGTTTCTTTGAATGCCAGCGCCGCATCACATTCGTGTGTAGTAACAAAACGTGTTCCGAATTTAACACCCTTGGCTCCCACCTGCATTATTTCATACATGTCTTTGCCGGTATAAACACCTCCGGCCGCAATCACAGGAACTTCTTTGCCGAATTTTTCCTCAAAAGCTTTCACTTCTGCAACGGTGTCTTCAATCAACTGACGCAAAGGAACCACATCGCCTACCACTTGGTCGGCTTTGAATCCGAGATGACCTCCGGCAAGTGGTCCTTCAACCACTACTGCATCCGGTATGCGGTTATATTTATTCGCCCAATATTGGAAAATGAGTTTGGCAGCCTTGCCAGATGACACTTTTACTGCAAGCTTGGTGTGAAAATCGGTAAAGCCGGCTTCTGCCAACATTCCGGGAATACGCAAAGGCAATCCGGCACCCATAATTACAAGATCCACTTTTTCTTCAACAGCAACCTGAATCAACGCTTCGTGATCGGTAAGCGCCATCATTATATTGACTCCGATTAAGCCATTGGTAAGACTTCTGGCCTTTCTGATTTCTCTTTGTAACGCTCTTTTGTTTGCAGCACGGTAGTTACGCATGTAGTCTGGTTCGGTCATTCCGATGGCCGCAGCCGAGATTACTCCGATTCCACCCGCATTGGCAACAGCCGACGCTAATCCTGACATTGAAATGGCTACTCCCATTCCACCTTGTATAATCGGCAAACGTGCCTCAATATCCCCTATTTTCAATGGTTTCATAACTGATTTTGAAATTTCGTACAAAAGTAGAGGCAGATAAAATCACTCTGAAAAAATAGGGTCGATCAAAAGGTAAATAGGGGTCAAAATTAGTTTTAGGGACGAATTTTATTCGTTTAGGGACGAATTTTGGCGGCAAAAAAAATGCCCGAAATGATTTATTCGGGCACTGAAGCTGGCAAAAAGGAGCTAAATCAACTCCTGTAATTTTGCTACCGATGGTTTAGAGACCGGAATCGGCGAAGATAAGTTTTCAATAAAGAGTTTGTAGCCCTGAGAGCTTCCTTCTATGCGGTCAATAAAATTGATGTTTACCAGATATGAACGATGGCATTTTACAATAAACTTATATTCCTTCAGAAGATTTTCGGCATAAACCAAACTGCATCGTACCATTTGGTTTTTTATATTTTCGCCCTCTTTCCAAAAAACTTCTACGTAATTATTTGCAGAACGAATAAACAACAGCAGGCTTACTTTTACGGCCAGACTATCTTTCTGATAATCGGAATTAAAATAAACAATCTTGTCCTGAATCAACTTATGATCTTTCAGTTTCTTGCTCAATTCGTCAGCCACTTTAAGGTGCGAGCGGAGCATCTTGTTATGATTCAACACAATAACAAGCGTAATTGGAATAACAGCCACCAATACAAGCTTCACCACCAGATCGAAACCTACCTTAAGAACACCCAGCATATTGTTGAGTATAAAATAAGAGGCCAGAATGGTAAACAAGATCCAAACATTCCACAACACCTCTTTCCCGATATTCCATTTGGACGATGCAAAAAATTTCGGAAAGAACGAGGGCAATAACAGCAAGTGAAAGCTCAACGACAAAAATGTCACAATCGACAAGCCGGCAATCAGATACAACTTTGGCTTAGCCGGCAACAAACTGATATTAAACGGTTGAAAAAGCCACAGGAAGCCAAGAATAACAATGCTTATAAAAAAGACAATCTTGCTATTGTAGCTTAAATCGTCATTAAAAGGATATGGTTTTTTGAAAATATTCTGCATGTAATGGTTGTATCGCAAAGGACACCGTTATAAATCAATATTAAGACGTCACGCTAAACGAAAACAAAATCCGATTTAGCGAAGAACCTGAACCAATTTGCGGATATGTTCCGGTGTGGTACCGCAACATCCACCGATTATATTGGCACCTGCAGCAGCAAGACCGGGTGCAACGGCTGCCATCATGTCCGGCGTTTCAGGAAACGAGGTGCACCCATCTTTGAATACCGGCATACCGGCATTGGCATGAATCAGCACCGGAATATCCTTATCTACCGCGCGAATCTCTTCCGTAATTTTTACCATCCCTTCAATACCGTTACTACAGTTGGCGCCAATAATATGAGCACCGGCCTCTTTCAGGGCTTCTACCATTTCTGTCGGCGAAACGCCCATCATCGTACGGTATTCGTCGGTAACGGTTTTATCGAATGTCATGGTACAAATCACTTCGCAGGGAGTATTTTCACGGGCTGCTTTTACGGCAATCGTGGCCTCGTCAATCGCAGTCATCGTTTCAATAACGATAGCATCTGCTCCACCTTCATACAACGCTATCGACTGCTCTTTGAAGGCTTCGTATAATTCTTCTTCGGTTACATCGCCCATCATCAGCATCTTTCCGGTAGGTCCAACGGAACCCAGCACATATTTGTCCGCGCCCGCCGCTTTGCGTGAAATTTCGGCAGCCTTACGGTTGATTTCCGTCACATGATCTTCCAAACCGTAATTTTGCAATTTGAAACGATTGCCTCCGAAGCTGTTGGTTTCTATCATATCAGCACCTGCAGCAATGTAGCTCACAGCAATATCCAGTACGTCGTCCGGACGATCAATATTCCATTGTTCGGGACATTCGCCCGGTTTCAGACCCTTTGCCTGCAAAAAAGTACCCCAGGCGCCGTCTGAAATCAGCGTTCTGCCTTCTGCCACAAGTTGAGATAAAGATTTTTTCATGAGTGATGCTGTCGTTTTTAAAGCGTGTGCAAAAGTACGATAAAAATAGAAGCCAAAAAATAGTGTAACTTTGTCGTTCAATAAAAAGAAACATGGAGACCAATATAGCAGCCGTCAATCGCCGTAATTTTTTTGAAATAAAAGAATCGCGTAAGAAATTCCTTTTTCTGGGCTGTGGTGCTTCCGTTGTAGGCGCCTTTTTGCTGGCATTCACGCCACGTTTCTTCTCTGTTGTCACACTGATCGGTGCTCTGATTCTGGGCGTGGGACTATTAATGATCTACAAAGGGTTCAATATCAAAACCCTTTTAATCATTAGCCGCGAAGGCATCCGAACCCGCAAACAAGGACTGATTCTCTGGGAAAATATCGAAACGTACTCCTTTGATAATGTCTCGAAAAGTGCTGTCTTTTCGCTACAGTGTAAGGCTCCACACGAATCGCTGCTCATAGACCTCTCGATGAGCGACCTGAATCACATCCGTCAAATCAGAGAAGCCATCGACACATTTACCGAGGGCTTCGAGATCAAAGAAGAGAGCAAATAAGGCTCTTATCTGACCGGCGTTTGAGCGGCAACTTCACGATAGAATTCAACGATGGCGGTTATTCCTTTGAAATAAAGATCGACAGGGAAATTTTCGTTCGGCGAGTGAATCGCATTCGACTCTAGCCCGAATCCCATCAACACGGTTTTAATGCCCAACACCTTTTCGAATGTGGCAATCACAGGAATGCTTCCTCCACGGCGCACCGGGAGCGGCTTTTTACCAAATGCTTTTGTGTAACCGGCTTCTGCGGCTTTATACCAGGGCATATCCACCGGACAAACATAACTATCCCCTCCGTGAATTGGGGTCACATCTATAGTAATTGACTTCGGAGCAATACTTTCCAGATGCTTTTTCACCAACAATCCAATCTGCACGTGATCCTGATGCGGCACCAAACGGCAGGAAAGTTTGGCATACGCTTTTGAGGGCAACACTGTTTTGGCACCTTCGCCGGTATAACCTCCCCAGATACCACATACATCAAAGGTAGGACGGATGCCGGTACGTTCGAGAGTAGAATAACCTTTTTCTCCCTGAACCTGTTCAATTTTCAACGATTGCTTATAGGCTTCCTCGTCAAAGGGTATTTGAGCCATTGCGGCCCGTTCATCCGGAGATACGTTTTCCACATCATCGTAAAAACCGGGCACGGCAATACGTCCCTGTTCGTCGGTCATGGAAGCAATCAGTTTGCACAGCTCGTTAATCGGGTTAGCCACAGCACCGCCAAAAATACCGGAGTGCAAGTCTCGGCAAGGCCCTGTTACTTCTACCTGCCAATAAGCTAAACCGCGCAAGCCAGTAGTAATGCTCGGCATATCTGACCCCAGCATACTGGTGTCCGACACCAGAATCACATCCGCTTTGAGCAATTCTTTGTTGGCCTGACAAAATGCTTCGAGGCTACCGGAACCGATCTCCTCTTCACCCTCCAGAATAAACTTGACATTGCAGGGAAGCGTGTTGTCCGAAAGCAGGTACTCTACCGCTTTGGCATGCATCAACGACTGACCTTTATCATCATCCGCACCGCGCGCCCATATTTTCCCGTCCTTAACCACCGCTTCAAAAGGATTGGTATTCCACAATTCCAGCGGTTCTACCGGCATTACGTCATAGTGTCCGTAAATCAATACGGTGGGCACTGCTTCCCCCACCCGTTTTTCGGCAAAAACAACCGGGTTCCCTTCGGTCGGCATTACTTCTACCCGATCCATACCCAGTTGTTTCAGCAATTCCTGCCAGCGTTTGGCACACTTCTGCATATCCGGTTTATGTTCGCTTTTAGCACTCACCGAAGGAATAGCAATCAGTGAAAAAAGCTCGTCAAAAATTCGCTGCTTATTCTTCGAAAGATATTCTGATAATTCCATTCTATAATTCATTTTTCTTATTTAATACTGCACCACAACTAATTACACCGACATAAAAAGACAGCATAAAAATTGAAACCATCAGGCAAAGATAAACAAATCAACAACAGAAAAGCTACACTTTCAAAAAGGAATATTCTACAGGCTTATTTAGGGAGTATCCGTATAGCAATAAAACTAACACTTTAACTTAAAAACACCATTCAGAACAGTTGCAAAAAACAACTAAATCACTATCTTTGCACCTGTAATTTTACAAACCAAAAGATAAAGCTACATCTCTCCACTGACGCTTATCCTGTCAGTTTTTACTCTGGATGACAACCCTCAAAGTCTCCTAAAAGAGAAAAATATCAAAAAAGCTTTGTACAAAAGCCAGTTACTTCATTTTTGAATAAAAAGGCTCAACAAATCTGAAAGACGAATACGATCAGTCATCCTCATTGATCTAAAGAAAAAATCACACAATCTTTCCGGTGATGGAATTATTAAAGCAATGAAACCATCAATTGCATATCCTAATCTATTGATTGGGAGATTTATGCCATTTTCAAACGTACTCTATCAGGTCAAGAATATTAATAAAACATAGACTTATATTATGATCGCCAAAACAAAATTCAGGTATCTGTTAACAGTTATCGCTTCAATTGCCTTGTTCTCTTCCTGCATCAACGATATTGATTTAAAGGATGTTGACGACACTATTTCAATGAATGGAGCAGCAGTATTTCCATTAGCGCAATCGACCATTACGCTGAAGGATTTTATCGACAAGCTCAATATTGACAACATGACGGTGAACAGCAATAACGTCTTAACCGTAAACTACAAGCCAAGTACAAGCTATAGTTTCAACCTGAACATTTCGCCCTCCGACGTTTCGATAAACACGACTACCCCGACCACTTTGTCGTCTAAAGCCGGAACAACCATTTCTGCCGCCACGTTTAACTCGTTAAGTCCTTCACAGGTTGCAGAGATTGACCTGCGCTCACTGGCCTCCACTAACATTACTCGACTCGACAGCATTTACATAAGCAATGCTACTTTAAGTTTCACGCTCAACACCAACATCAATTTCGCTGTCAACCAATTACAACTGACCGTTACTCCTACGCCGACCTGTTTCCCGAGCCTCTCGCCAACGACGTTTACAAACGTAAGAAATGGTTCGGTTTGCACCATCTCGCTCACTAATTGCTGGATTAAGCCGCAATCTTCAAAAATATCGCTTTCAATCGCGACACAAGCCACTTCCGGCAATATTTACGTTCCGGCATCTCCTTCCCTGAATAGTTCTGCGGCGCTAAAGAATATCAACTTTAAGTATGCATTCGGACAATTTGCCTATAACCTAGCCTCTCAGACCGGCACATTCGATTTAGGATTTCTGAACGATGTAATATCTCCAACCAGCTATCTTCCGTTTAAGAATCCGGCTTTCAAGCTAACCTGCTATTCCAACGCCCGCATTCCAATGCAGCTGAATATCGACTACATTAAAAGCTACAACAGCAGCTCTCCGTCAAATGTCCGTTTCGCATCGTTCAGCGGATCGACAAGCACCTCTCAAGCATTCACAAAGATGCCATCCGCACCCGGGAAAAGCGCTGTTGACTCTTTGATCTTCAACAAAACAAACGGCAATATCGACAATCTTTTCACCTTGCCGGGCATCAACACCATTGCCTATTCATTTGGTGCACAATCGCAAACCGGCGGTATCTCCAATCAATTCATAATGAGTAAGGATACGTTCACGATTTCTCCTTCGGTGAATATCCCGTTTGCATTTAACGCGGGAGTAAATGTACAAATGACTGACACCCTCTCATTAGGCAATTCATTTACCGATTTCCTGAACAAAAACGACCTGCAAAACGTCAAACTCTGGTTGATTGCCAACAACTTTACATCTACTAAAATAGCCATTGGATTAACCCTGCTTGATGCGAACAAACAGCCTTTTTCTACGACACAAAACCTGACGCTCAACACAACCCTGAATATCGACAACACGACAGGGCAAGCAACTCAGACTTCAGCCACGACGGATCAGCAACTAAGTCTGGCATATTCGGCAACAGACCTCAAAAAAGCGCAGTATATCAAACTAAGTTATTCGCTTGCGGGGAAAGATCTCACAACGCCTCTCACGCTAACCTCTACCGATTTCATCAAAGTCAAGCTATGTGCTTACGTAAAAGGCAGTGCAAAATTAAATGATAACTAATTATTATACTGCCGTATATCAACTCAAATAAATTTACGTCAAAATAAAATCCTCATATATGCATTCTCTTAAAAAAGCCGGAATATTTCTCTTTGTCCTGTCAGTTTTTCTCACAGATTCCCCTCTGGCCCGTTCTCAAGGCAATACCCTGTATTTCATGGAAAACGTTCCATTCCGAAACTCGCTCAACCCGGCTTTTACACCAACACAAAAATGGTATCTGGATCTGCCAATATTATCCAGCATCAACATTTGGGCAGGCAATAATTCGGTTTCTGCCTCAGATCTCTTTTTTAAGCAAAACGGCAAATTAATTACTCCTTTTCACCCCGATGCAGACAGAGATGCTTTTCTGAAAGTTCTGCAACCCACCACAGACATCAACCTGAATTATGATCAACAGCTGCTGGGCTTCGGTTTCAAAGCCCGTAACAACTACTTTACATTCGGCGTCAACCAGCGAATTGAAAGCTCCGTCGGCATTCCCAAAGACTTACTGAAACTATTACTGAAAGGCACGCCCGACACCATCGGAGTCAACAACTTCAATTTACAGTCGCTACGGGCAAACGTGACGGCTTATCTTGAAACTTCAGTGGGATTTACGCGGTCTGTCAACAGCCGGCTGTCAATTGGAGGCAAAGTGAAATTCCTGTTAGGCGAAGCCCATGCAGATGCAAAATTCAGCAAACTGCATCTGAGTGTCGACAAACAATCGGCAATACTCACGGGTAACGGTTATGGAAGGATTACAGCGCCATACGATATTTCGCAAAACTCAGACGGCACTCCTAATGAATTACTAACAAAAGAAGCATTGCAAACACCCATTGGATGGGGTTTGGCAACCGATTTGGGCGTCGTGTATAAGCTACAGGATAACTTCACACTTTCTGCATCTCTTTCCGATCTGGGATTTATTCATTGGAAAAAGACCAGCTGGAAAGCGGACATGACGTACAAAGCCACGTTTACCGGAATGGATTTCAAAATCAATGGAGACAATAATGACTATGGCAAACAGATGGAAGATTCGCTCAAGAATGCATTTACCTATTCAGGAAACGGAGCCGGATACACCACTTATCTGACGGCCAAAGCTCGTGTGGGTGCCGAATATGGTCTATTGAAAAACAAAATCAGTCTCGGACTTCTTTGGGAAAACACCCTCGGCGGAAACTACAAATATTCCGAGTTAACGGGCTCTGTCAATTTTCGTCCGTTCTATTTCTTCAACACCTCGTTTAGCTATGGAGCGATTAATGGTAGATTAGGCACCTTTGGACTTGGAGTAAACCTGATTGGCGGTCCATTCAACCTATACTTTGCCAGCGATTACGTACCTGCCTACTTCACAAAAGATGGCATCCCGTACAATTCTAAATATGTTGATGCACACATTGGGTTGGTACTTACTTTCGGACACGGCAAAAAGGCAAAAAAAGAGAAAATTCACAATCAAATCATAGATATACGCCAAAGTGACTCAATTCCATCACAAAGTCTGTAAATTATAAAAATGAATAACAAAAGAGCCGGAAAATCGATTGAATTTTCCGGCTCTTTGTAGTTTAGAATATCTTGCGATAAATATGGCAATAAGGCGTTGTACCCTTGTGGTCGTAGTAGTCCTGATGGTAATCCTCGGCCGGCCAGAAAGGTGCTGCGGGACGCAACGTGGTAGCCACTTTATATCCTTTTTCTGTCAATATCCGAATATATTTTTCCGCGATGGCTTTTTGCTCCTCATTGGCATAAAAGATAGCCGAAAGATATTGCGACCCGATATCAGGCCCCTGACCGTTTGTTTGTGTGAAATCATGTGTTTCAAAGAATAATTTCACCAACTCTTCGTAACTGGTTTGTTGCGGATCGAACACAATTTCGGTCGTTTCCAGATGTCCCGTTTCGCCGGTGCACACCTGTTTGTATGACGGATGATCGACATGTCCGCCCATAAAACCAACCGTGGTTTCCATCACTCCTTTGGCCTTGTTGAAGTGATACTCTGTGCCCCAGAAACAACCGGAAGCAAACCACGCTTTTTGAAAAGCCTGCTTATCGTCAGGGATAAAATTCATAGAAATGGAGTTAACGCAATGACGGGTGTTTTTTGCGGTAAAACCTTCATTCAAGAATACGTGCCCGAGATGCGCTCCGCATTTGGCACAGGTTATTTCTGTACGTTGACCGTCGGCATCGGGTGTACGCAGAACAGCTCCGGGAATCTCATCATCAAAACTGGGCCATCCGCAATGCGATTCAAACTTACTTTCCGATCGGTAAAGCGGAGCCCCGCATTGTTTACACACGTAAGTACCTTTCGCCTTCACATTCAATAGTTTGCCCGTAAAAGGGCGTTCCGTTCCCTTATGAAGAATCACATATTGTTCTTCAGGAGTTAAATCTTTATGTTGCATAACTGAAGATTGTAACAGTAAACAAATAGAAATGAATAATATAGTTCTCATACCAAACAAGCATTAAAGTAAAACACTCCCATAAAACATGTTTCGTAAAAGGGCTACAAATATACCATCACGGCATGAGCGTTTCCAAAAAATCAGCTACAATAAAGCATAAATAGTTAGCAAGGTGAAAAGTATAAGGTAAAAGAAAACGGAGATACTGTATACAAAGGTGATTTTGATGAAAGTAAAATTAAATAGTTTGGACATTAATCATCATTGATTCGCGTTTAATAAACGTATTGTATAATCAGTTGCCGATTTATGGCCACAAGGCAATTATAGAGAAGCAAGAATCATAAGTTTATCGTAAGTTTATCGTAACTCTTCGACAAACTACTTGCAATACGTGTAAAGTACAAATACCTTTGTATTTCACATAAATAAAGCTATACGATTAACATTAAACAAAACAGTAATACCTATGGAAACAAAACAGCAAATAAGACTGATTTGTGCTACATGTGGAAGTGATTCCCATTTTGAGTTCAACGAGAAGAAATCGCACATTAAATGTACAAATTGTAACAGAGAATATAGTGGCGGGTATAACGAACTACTTGAATTGAATAAAGATAGGATAAGGCAACAAATGGCACAAGAAGCTAAATCGGAAATTCTCAACCATCTAAAAGAAGCATTTAAGACAACAAAAACATAAAAGTCAAATAGTTATGGAAAACGCAAGCTTAATACTGCCAATTCTGGCAATTTTAGTTCCTATATATATCTATGTCCGCCATGATAGAAAAATTAAAAATCAGGAAAAGAAACTCAATGATTACCAATTGAAGAAATTTGAATTAGAAGATATTGAAAATAAAAAAGCTCAAATCAAAGGTAATATAATTACCAATGGAGGAAGAGGAGTGCTCAAAGTTTTTAATACAGGAAAGTCTACTGCTCATAATATTAGATTAGAGCTATTAAGTAAACCTGAAGGAATCATTGGTTTAGAATTTGATCCATTCGCAATGTTGAATTCTCAAGAATCTACAGAAACTTCATTCTTCCTTGCAGAAGGACATACTTCTACATTAAAAGTAAAATACACTTGGAATAATAGCTATAAAGAGGACAATGAATTTATTCAAGTACTAACAATATAGATTTTAATGATTGGAGTAGGTCGATTTTGTCTATCACTACAAATCTGTAGGGAAACACCTGACGGCGTTTCTGCTATGCGTTCCAACGCTCTTCCACCCCGATGAATCCGGGGGAAGAAACATAAGCAAACGCAACAGAACGCCGTAGGTGTTACCCGATCGGATCACATGCTACAACATCACTTCTATAATACGATTGCAGTACGATTCCAGCACATTGTAGCCCAATTCCATCCGCTTTTGCCCAAAAAATTGTATCTTTGCGCAACTAATATTGACTGACTTATAAACCTATGGAACTTAGCGAACAAGAGCAACTGCGCCGTGAAAGCTTAAACGGACTCAGAGCTCTGGGAATAGAACCCTACCCCGCCGCAGCTTATCAGGTTACGGCTCTTTCGGATAACATCAAATCTACCTATCAGGATGATGCACCGCAACGTGAAGTAACTATCGCCGGCCGTATCATGAGCCGTCGCATAATGGGAAAAGCCTCATTTGTAGAACTTCAGGACTCTGCCGGTCGCATTCAGATATATATTACCCGCGACGATATCAGCACCGACGAAGAGAAAACCATGTACAATGTCGTTTTCAAAAAACTGCTTGACATCGGTGACTTTATCGGCATCAAAGGGTATGTTTTCCGTACACAAATGGGCGAAATTTCGGTTCATGCTCAGGAATTGACTGTCTTGAGCAAATCGCTTCGTCCGCTTCCTATCGTTAAATACAAAGACGGCGTGGCTTACGATGCTTTCGAGGATCCCGAGCAACGCTACCGTCAACGCTACGTCGACCTCGTGGTAAACGACGGCGTAAGAGATATTTTTCTCAAACGTACCAAGGTATTCAACTCCATGCGTAACTTCTTCAACGAACAGGGTTACGTAGAAGTGGACACTCCGGTACTGCAACCTATTCCCGGCGGTGCTTCGGCGCGTCCGTTCATCACGC
This sequence comes from Paludibacter jiangxiensis, assembly GCF_001618385.1. Lineage (NCBI taxonomy): Bacteria > Pseudomonadati > Bacteroidota > Bacteroidia > Bacteroidales > Paludibacteraceae > Paludibacter > Paludibacter jiangxiensis. Next base: position 727,183 of record NZ_BDCR01000004.1, read on the forward strand.
ACCACAACGCACTGGATATTCCGTTGTACCTGCGTATTGCCAACGAGCTCTATTTGAAACGTCTTATTGTAGGTGGTTTTGAAGGTGTCTACGAATTTTCGCGCAACTTCCGTAACGAAGGTATGGACCGCACTCACAACCCTGAGTTTACGGCCATGGAAATCTATGTTTCCTACAAGGATTACAACTGGATGATGGATTTCACCGAAGCCATGATCGAAAAGATCTGTCTGGACGTAAACGGCACTTCTGAAGTAACGGTGGGCGACAAAACCATCAGCTTCCAACGTCCGTTCAAACGCATCACTATGATCGACGCCATCAAGGAACATACCGGCATCGACATCAACGGAATGAACGAAGAACAGTTGCGCGACGTATGCAAACAACTGGGTATCGAAGCCAACGACACTATGGGCAAAGGCAAACTGATCGACGAAATTTTCGGCGAGAAGTGCGAAGGCAACTACATCCAGCCTACCTTTATCACCGACTATCCTATAGAAATGTCACCACTCTGCAAACGCCACCGCAACAATCCTGAACTGACAGAACGTTTCGAATTGATGGTAAACGGCAAGGAGCTGGCCAACGCATATTCAGAGCTGAACGACCCGATCGATCAACGCGCCCGTTTCGAAGAACAGTTGCGACTGAGCGAAAAAGGCGACGACGAAGCGATGTTTATCGATCAGGACTTCCTGCGTGCCCTCGAATACGGTATGCCTCCCACATCAGGTATGGGTATCGGCATGGATCGTCTGGTGATGTTGATGACCAATCAGGTGGCTATTCAGGAAGTATTGCTCTTCCCGCAAATGCGCCCCGAAAAGGTGATTCGCAAAGACAGCGCCGAAACTTTCATGTCAATTGGCATTCCGGAAGTATGGGTAGAAACTGTCAACAAAGCAGGTTTTATAACCGTTGCAGCTTTGAAAGATCAAAACCCGAACAAACTTCATCAGGATTTGTGCGGACTCAATAAAAAACTCAAATTAGGACTGACCAACCCGACCAAAGAAGAAGTAACTTTGTGGGTTGAAAACGCTAACAACCGTTGATATGGCGACCGATAGTGAAAAACAGTGCTCCGAGTATTCTCCCGGACGAATTGCCGTCTGCGGAGGTGGAAGTTGGGCAACTGCCATAGCTAAAATTCTCTTAAGTTCTCAGGATAGCATCAACTGGTACATGCGTCGTCAGGATCAGATTGACGAGTTTTTGCGGTTGAGCAAGAACCCTTCATACCTGACGGGGCTCAAATTTGAGACCGACCGCATCAACTTCACAAGTAAGATAAACGAAGTGGTAAAAAACTCGGACACGCTGATTTTTGCCACTCCGTCGCCATTTCTGAAGATGCACCTGAAGAAGTTACGTCAGTCGTTGAAAACCAAGACCGTCGTTACTGCTATCAAAGGAATTGTGCCGGATGAAAACTTAATCGTCACCGATTATTTCCAGCAATTTCTGTCGGTTCCGAAGGATAATCTGGTAGTTCTTGCGGGTCCGTGTCACGCTGAAGAAGTCGCACTGGAACGTTTGTCATATCTGACAATCGCATGCAGCAACCGTGAGAAAGCGCGTAAACTGGCCTGCGTATTTACCAACAATTACATCAAAACCAGCACAACAGACGATGTTACCGGCATTGAATATGCTTCGGTACTGAAAAATGTTTATTCTATTGCCGCCGGTATTTGCCACGGCTTGAAATATGGTGACAACTTCCAGGCTGTTCTTATTTCGAATGCCATTCAGGAAATGCAACGCTTTTGCAACGCAGTTCACCCATTGCACCGCAGCATCGACGAATCAGCCTATTTGGGCGACCTGCTGGTAACTGCCTACTCCAAATTCAGCCGCAACCGCACCTTCGGAACCATGATTGGCAAAGGCTATTCGGTTAAAACGGCTCAACTTGAAATGGAAATGATTGCCGAAGGTTATTACGGCACAAAATGTATCAAGGAAATCAACGAGTGCTACCACGTAAAGATGCCTATCATGGAATTTGTTTATAATGTACTATACAACAGAGCATCTCCCATTCTTCAGGTAAGAGCACTCACTGAATTGATCCGTTAATTCATTTTACACACATCAATTTCAAATAACACACATCAAATGGGAAACATCAGCATTAACATTGACAAAACCTTTGGATTTATCTCCAAAGAGGCTGTTTCGGGCTACGAAGCAGCAGTAAAAGCAAGCAATGCTGCTTTACATGCCGGAACCGGCAAAGGAAATGACTTCTTGGGTTGGCTCAACCTACCCTCGTCAACGACAGCAGAACATCTGGCTGACATCGAAGCCACTGCCAAAATCCTAATCGACAACTGCGAAGTAGTGGTTGTGGTAGGTATCGGCGGCAGCTACCTCGGAGCAAAAGCCGTGATCGATGCTCTTTCCAACAGTTTCGACTGGTTGCAAACCGAACGTAAATATCCGGTAATCGTTTATGCCGGTCAAAACATCGGCGAAGATTACCTCTTCGAATTGCAATCGTTCCTGAAAACAAAAAAATTCGGTATCATTTCCATCTCGAAATCGGGAACCACGACCGAACCTGCTCTGGCTTTCCGCCTGTTGAAATCACAATTGGAAGCACAACAAGGCAAAGAAGCTGCTAAAAAACTGATTGTTGCTATCACAGATAAAGCCCGTGGCGCGTTGCGTACATTAGCTACACAGGAAGGTTACAAAACATTCATCATTGAAGACAATATCGGGGGTCGTTACTCATTCCTGACACCGGTTGGTTTGTTACCAATCGCTACTGCCGGTTTCGACATCAAACAATTAGTTGCCGGTGCTGCCGACATGGAAAAGATAGCCGGTATGGATACTCCGTTTGCGGAAAATCCGGCTGCCATCTACGCTGCAACACGTAACGAACTCTACAAAAACGGCAAGAAGATCGAAATTCTGGTGAACTTTCACCCGAAACTTCACTTTGTTGCTGAATGGTGGAAACAGCTCTACGGTGAAAGCGAAGGCAAAGAAAACAAAGGCATTTTCCCTGCTGCTGTCGACTTCACTACAGATCTTCACTCTATGGGTCAATGGATTCAGGAAGGCGAACGCACTATTTTCGAAACTGTTATCTCGGTAAAAGAACCGAACCACAGCGTTAGTGTTCCTTCTGACGATGCAAACCTTGACGGCTTGAACTTCCTCGTTGGCAAAAGCGTTGATCAGGTAAATAAAATGGCAGAACTGGGTACCATGTTGGCTCACGTTGACGGTGGTGTTCCCAATATCAAAATTGAATTGCCTAAGCTCGATGAGTACAACCTCGGACAATTGCTCTATTTCTTCGAAAAAGCATGCGGTATCAGCGGTTATGTTCTCGGTGTGAATCCGTTCGACCAACCGGGCGTTGAAGCATACAAAAAGAATATGTTTGCACTGCTCGACAAACCGGGCTACGAAGCCGAAAGCAAAGCGATTAAAGCAAAATTATAAGCACTTATTTTTCAACACAAAGACTCAAAGACACTAAAATGATAAAATAATTTGATTTGTGTCTTTGTGCCTTTGTGTTTGAATCCAAATTGGAGATTGTATGAAACGTGCCATTTTTCCCGGAACATTCGACCCATTCACTATCGGTCATTACGACATTGTGAAACGCGGATTAAATCTTTTCGATGAGATTATTATCGGTGTGGGTGTAAATCAGGCAAAGAAGACTTTCTTTACCGTTGAAAAGCGAGTGGAAATAATCAGGATGGCATTTAAGAACGAACCTCGCATCAAGGTGCAGGAATATAACACATTGACCGTCGATTTCGCCAAAGAAGTGGATGCCCAGTTTATTTTGCGGGGATTGCGCTCGGTAAGCGACTTTGAATACGAACGTACCATCGCTGATGCCAACAAACATCTGGAAGGTATTGATACTGTTATTCTCAACACCGATCCGGCCTATTCGTTTATCTCATCAACAGTGGTACGCGATTTGCTGGCTTACGGGAAAGACATTTCTGCCTTTTTACCTCCCGATACCAGTTTATAAGTTTATCGGGAAATTACTTTGTGGTTTCGTCCTTCACCTCATCCACACTTTTTTTCACTTCTTCTTCAACGTCCTTCATACCGGATTTGAAGCTTTTCACTCCTTTGCCAAGGCCGTGCATCAATTCAGGAATTTTCTTCCCGCCAAACAACAGCAACACAATCAACGCAATAATGAGCAAATGCTCGTAGCTAAGAAATAATAAAGTAGTCATATAAATATTTACGATTAAATCATTTACGATTTACAATTGAGCCTGTTTGCTCAGTTGCCTGACAGTATTTTAACCCCATCACACAACTCTACAAAGTTAATACATTTATCGGGTTTGAATAGTTGCAACCTGCAAATATTTTCCATCCAAAACAGGTCGTTTCCGATTAATGAATATCCTGAGCGTTGAAAGGCGTGGCCTGATACACAAAGTAGTTCAGCCAATTGGAAAACAGCAAATTAGCATGACCTCTCCAACGCACCAGCGGTGCTTTTTTCGGATCGTTATCCCGGTAATAATTTTGAGGCACTTCAATAGATGCCCCTTTGGCAATATCGCGCTTATATTCCTGATCGAGAGTATTTGGAGCATATTCAGAATGGCCGGTGATAAAGAACTCGCGACCATTGCGCGCCATCACCATATATACGCCTGCCTCTTCCGACTCAGACAGAATGGTAAGATCCGGGCACTTCTCAATATCTTCACGTTTAATTTCGGTATGACGGCTGTGAGGGGCATAAAACACATCATCAAAACCTCTAAAAATTGAATTCAGAGGATCGTTCAATGTATGTTCGAATACACCGAATTTTTTCTGATCCAATTGATATTTGGGAATATCGTAAAAATGGTACAAACCCGCCTGAGCCGCCCAACAAATGTAAAAGGTCGATGTCACATGCGTACGGGCCCAATCAAATATTTTAGTGATTTCAGGCCAATAACTTACATCTTCATACTCAAACTGCTCTACAGGCGCTCCCGTAATAATCATCCCATCATACTTCTGATCCTTAATCTTATCGAAGTTCTTATAAAAGGCAATCATGTGCTCGATGGGCGTATTCTTGGAAGTATGCCCTTTGATCTTGATAAAATCGATCTCGATCTGAAGCGGCGAGTTCGACAGCAAACGAATCAAATCGGTTTCCGTCGTTATTTTGAGAGGCATCAGGTTAAGAATGGCAATCTTCAAAGGACGAATATCCTGCATGGAGGCCTGAAGTGAATCCATCACGAAGATATTCTCACGCTTCAACTGCTCAATGGCAGGCAACTTATCAGGAATATTTACAGGCATTTTTCTATTTACAATTTATCCCGATAGCTATCGGGGTTACAATTTACGTTTGAAAGCGGCTCACCTTCTCTCCACCTCACTTTATCACTTTCTCACTTTCTATAACTGTATCTGTCGGGCATTGATGTTCTCGGCCATGAAAACAGATGCCGAAGCAGCAAATTTCTCTTCAGCCTCCGTTGTAAGAAAACGGCATTTCCCACCCTGCGAACATTTTTGCTCCATTTCGGGATGGCGGCTCAGATAGTCGGCAAGACTATCGGCCACTATGTCACCCTGAATAACCAATGCTACATGCTTGGGCAGGTATTTCTGAATTTTATTCACCAGTAACGGATAATGCGTACAACCCAAAATCAGGGTATCTATTGCCGGATCGACCGAAAAGAGATGATCCAGATTTTTCTTTACAAAATAGTCAGCTCCGTCCGAGTCATACTCTCCGTTTTCAACCAGCGGCACCCACATAGGACACGCTTCACCAGTCACCACAATATCGGGAAACAGCTTGGCTATTTCAAGCGGATAGGATTGCGATTGAATAGTACCAGTCGTGCCTACCAGACCAACATGACGTGTTTCTGTCAGACTACCGATAGCTTCAACCGTAGGGCGGATAACACCAAGAACACGCCTGTTTGGAGCCAAACCGGGAAGATCGCGTTGCTGAATGGAGCGCAAAGCCTTTGCCGAGGCTGTATTGCAAGCCAGAATAACCAGATGGCAATCCAGTTCAAACAGCTTTTTCACACACTCCAATGTATAATGATAGACTACCTCAAACGAACGTGTTCCGTAAGGAGTACGGGCATTATCGCCGAGATAGAGATAATCGTATTGAGGCAAGCGTTGACGGATGGCATTCAAAATAGTCAACCCTCCGTACCCCGAATCGAAAACCCCGATCGGACCTATTCCTTTATGAGATAATTCTGTCTGAGACATTTTTTAGCTTCAAGATTCTCTCTGCTCACTGTGTACTGAATACTGGAGACTGAGAACTTTATTTTCTCTGATCCAGTTCTTCTTTGCTTTTCACTCTGAATTTATCCGGTTCCGGGTCAACAATCTGGTGTTTGTATGCATCAGGATAACCAACTCTGTTGATTTTGGAAGGAATACCAAATTCGTTTTGCTCGAATTTGCCATCTTTTTCAATCTTGATATTTCCATCCATATATTTCACCATCATGTATTCTCCCAGTTCTTTCCAGGATGCAGTGACAGCCTCAGCCTGTTTATTGCTAAAATCGGTAAGGTAAGCTCTGGCAGCAACCGGATCTTTGGCATACATTTCGAGAGCTGTTTTATCAATAGCAGGCACACTATCCGAGAATTGTTTTTCCCATTTTGTCTGCAACTTGCGGATATCTTCAATCATGTACGAATATTTGGTGTATGCCATGTTCGATACCCAGTTGAAAATCCAGAACGAAGATGTCCAGGAAAATTTCAGCAAACTACCGTTATGTTCGTCAAAGCACAGAGGTACTTTGGTGATTCCGCAATACATCGGCACATATTCCGAACATGCAGCATCGTCAACTCCGAACCAAAAAATTCCGCCCACAGGGTCAGGCATCCAGTGACGCATTTGTGCAATAAACGAGAATCCGGTCTGATAAGTTGCTGTCGGACGTTCGTGTACATACTCTTTGCCATCGAGTTTCCATGTCAACGGGCTACAACGCATAGGCGATCCGTAAGGGCCGGCCCCTACTCCTTTTGTAATATCCAGTTCGGTGCCTTCATAACGATCTCGCATGGCAAAAATCAGATCTTTCAATTCTACTTTTTTCGTCGGTTTTATCCACAATGGCATCCGTTCTTTGGTTTCACCTTTCACATACGAAAGATATTTGTCCATTGCCGGATCCATTTTGCGGAAGAACGACCACACGCGGGCTTCGCAGGCACGCAAGGCTACATAATCGAGCGGTGCGTATGTATCAGAAAAGCTGAATTCCGTATTATTACCATTGAAATAACCCTTTTCCCGTGCAAAAGAAATCACATCGGGAGAGAACAAACACTCATCCGGTTTGTCGAGAGGAAAAGTTGTAATACGAGCCTGATTGGCATGAGCACTCACGCAATCGTCGGGAATACGACGGGCAACCCAAACGGCACCTTTGCCCTTCGGTCCTTTGCCAACCATCTCCATAATCCATATCTCTTCCGGGTCTGCAATCGAAAACGATTCTCCTTCGCTTGCATAACCATATTCTTCAACCAGCGAAGTCATTACCTTAATCGCTTCACGAGCCGTTTTTGCACGTTGCAAAGCAGTATATATCAAGGTTCCGTAATCCATTACCGAAGTGGTATCTACCAATTCTTCCCTACCGCCAAAAGTAGTTTCACCGATAGCCACCTGATATTCGTTCATATTGCCCACCACAGAATAGGTATGAGCAACTTGTTTGATTTTGCCCATATATTTACCGGTATCCCAATCGTGCACATCCACCATTTCACCGGGCGCATGGTCGGCAGCCGGCCGAAACGCCAGTGCTCCGAACAAGAAATAGGAGTCGGCTGCATAAGAAATAAAGGTAGAACCTGTAGTAGAAGCATTCTTGCCCACTAAAAAGTTGGTGCAGGCATACGAAAAACCGAACAAAGTTTCGGCTATCAAAAAGAGGGAGATAAAAATCTTCTTCATAAAATCATCAATGGTTTATATTCATCATACGACTCAGGTATTTTCCGATAATATCGAATTCGATATTAACAACCGAACCTTCCACGATTTGGTCGAAGTTGGTATGTTCGCGTGTAAAAGGGATAATAGCAACAGAAAAACCGTCGGTCTTCGAGTTGACCACCGTAAGGCTTACTCCATTCACACATACCGAGCCTTTTTCAACAGTAACATAACCCTGAGCTGCCATTTCGGGAGCCACCGAATATGAAAATGTGTAGTACCAGCTACCATTATTTTCCTGAACCGATGTACAAACGGCTGTTTGATCTACATGTCCCTGCACAATATGTCCGTCCAGACGACCATTCATAATCATGCTGCGTTCAAGATTCACCTTACTGCCAATCGTCAGCAAACCCAGATTTGATTTATCCAGCGTTTCTTTAATGGCAGTGACAGTATACACATCACCGGCAATATCCACAACAGTGAGACAGACACCATTATGTGCAACACTTTGATCAATCTTTAATTCACCTGTAAATGAGCAGCGTAATGAAATATGCAGATTATCCTGATCTTTTTGCAGGCCAACTACAGTCGCGGCTTCTTCTATAATACCTGAAAACATAAATTATTCTTCAAATTATACAATTAATATCCTGACTTCATTCATTTTTAAGGAATGCAAATGTACAAAAATTGCAGTTCACGAGCAACTTAATAAAAACAAACCCCCCGCCACAAAAGTGACAGGGGGCATATAGGACTTTAATTAAAAAGCGATTACTTCGACAACTTATTCACATGCTTTGCCAATTTCGATTTCAAATTGCTGGCTTTGTTTTTGTGAATCATGTTGCGTTTTGCCAATTTATCCAACATTGCAGCCACCTGAGGCAACAATGAAGCAGCCGCATCAGCTTCTTTCGTAGCACGCAAAGTTCTTACGGCGTTGCGAGCAGTTTTAGCATAATAACGGTTGTGCAAACGATTTTTTTGCGTTTGACGTATTCTTTTGACAGATGATTTGTGGTTTGCCATAGTTATGTTTCAAAAAGTATATCTTAGTAGCCCATAGGGGAATCGAACCCCTCTTTCCAGAATGAAAATCTGGCGTCCTAACCGATAGACGAATGGGCCATGTGTCTCTCACAAAAGCGGTGCAAAGGTAAGGGACTTATTTCAATCTTCCAAATATCCTGAGCATTTTTTTCGCATTTTTCTTCACTTTTTTTGTAACAAACTCATTATCAACACTGAATTTCATCACTTTTTTCACCTCTCCAATTTGGCACATTTTGGCACAGCTATTGTAACAAACGGCAGTCATTGTTTTGTAATATTATTTATACTATATTTGGATGGGATTTTCCAATTGGAAACCAACGAATTAATATAAATAATTACAAAGAAAAAATTTTATCGACCCAGACAAGGCTGCTGCCAAACTGACAACGCAACTAACATTTTGACATGGATATTATCATCAACAACCTTCAGGAAGAACTTTCTGACGAGCAACCGGGGTATCTCTCGATCGTAGCGGACAGCAATGATTTACCGGCCATCAATATAAAACCGGACGAATTAGTTCCTGTTTTACCCTTACGAAACACTGTAATGTTTCCAAACATTGTAATGCCGATTGCCGTAAGCCGCAATAAATCGTTACGCCTTATCCGGGAAGTGTATCAAAAAAACGGGATACTAGCAGCTGCCACACAAAAAGACGCAAAGGTTGAAGACCCTGCAACCAATGATATCCAGCAAATAGGTACGATTGCCCGCATCGTACGTATTCTTGAAATGCCGGATAACAGCACGACAGTTCTTCTTCAGGGCATACAACGCTTCGAATTAAAAGAAATAGTGACATCAACTCCTTACCATCAGGGATTGGTAACACTCTTGGAGGATAAAGTGCCTTCGGAAGACAATCGTGTATTCAATGCTCTGATTGAAGCTATCAAAGAACTGGCAATAAAAATTATCCAGAATTCGGGAATGATTCCACCCGAAACCTCTTTTGCTATCCGCAATATTGACAGCTCTGAACAGCTCGTCAACTTCATTGCCGGTAATTTTGCTTTGAAAGTTGCCGAAAAACAGCGCTTACTTGAAATTGAAGACCTTGAAGAAAGAGGCTATCAGTTGCTTGAAATCCTGAACAAAGAGTCGCAATTACTTGAAATAAAAGCTTCCATACAATCCAAAGCTCGCGAAGATATTGACCAGCAACAGCGCGAATACTTCCTACAACAACAGATGAAAACCATTCAGGACGAATTGGGTGGCGGCATCAACGAGCAACAAATCAAAACAATGCGTGAAAAAGCGCAGGAAAAGAAATGGGGCAAGGAAGTTGCCGAAGCATTCAATTCTGAACTGGAAAAGCTGGAACGTATGCATCCGCATTCTCCGGAGTATCCAACCCAGATGAACTATGTGGAAACCATGCTGGCATTGCCATGGAACGAGTATTCTAAAGATAATTTTGACCTGAAACGGGCACAAAAAATACTTGATCGCGACCATTTCGGATTGGAGAAAGTAAAAGAACGCATTATCGAACATTTGGCTGTATTGCGACTGAAAGGTGATATGAAGTCTCCAATCATCTGCCTGTACGGCCCTCCGGGTGTCGGAAAAACGTCTTTGGGCAAATCCATTGCCGAATCGCTGAACCGTAAATACATACGAATTGCGTTAGGTGGTTTGCATGACGAGGCCGAAATTCGCGGACACCGTCGTACCTACATCGGTGCAATGCCGGGACGTATCATTCAAAACCTGAAAAAAGCAGGCACGGCAAACCCCGTCATGGTACTGGACGAAATTGACAAAGTGAATGCCGACTTCAAAGGCGATCCATCATCTGCCCTGCTTGAAGTGCTTGACCCGGAACAAAACTCAACTTTCCACGATAACTATCTTGATATTGATTTCGACCTGTCGAAGGTGCTGTTTATTGCCACTGCAAACACCACTCAAACAATCTCACAGCCCCTACTCGACCGCATGGAGATGATTGATGTAAGTGGTTACATTACAGAAGACAAAATAGAAATTGCACATCGACACCTGGTTCCGCGTCAACGCGACAATCACGGTATAAAGAAAGATCAGATCACAATTCCGAAGGTAACGCTTAAACACATTATCGAATCGTATACACGTGAATCGGGAGTACGTGATCTGGAACGCAAAATTGCCAAAATCATGCGTCAGGTTGCGAAAAAGATCGGTACAGAAGAACCGTACGATCTCATCGTTCAACCGGATGCACTGAAAGAATATTTGGGCACCCCACCTTTCAGTCGAGACATTTACGAAGGCAACGACTATGTGGGCGTAGTTACAGGCTTGGCATGGACATCGGTAGGTGGAGAAATCCTCTTTATCGAAACCAGCTTAAGCAAATCGAAAGCACCCGCTTTGACGCTCACCGGCAACCTAGGAAATGTAATGAAAGAGTCTGCCATCCTTGGCCTGGAATACATCAAATCGCATGCCGCACAAATCGGCATCGACGAGAGCAAATTCGAAGAAATGAGCGTCCATGTTCACGTTCCGGAAGGCGCCATCCCTAAAGACGGTCCTTCGGCTGGTATTACCATGGTAACGGCTTTGGCTTCGGCATTTACGCAACGGAAAGTCAAAAAAGCGTTGGCCATGACCGGCGAAATGACCCTGAGAGGCAAAGTATTACCCGTTGGCGGAATCAAGGAAAAAATTCTTGCCGCCAAACGTGCCAACATAAAGGAACTTATTCTTTGTGAAGACAACCGGAAAGATATTGAAGAAATCAAACCGGCTTATCTGAAAGGGCTCACCTTCCATTATGTAACCGACATCAAAGAAGTTCTTGACATTGCTCTTTTGAAGAAATAATGAAGAAACGGCGTTTATAATCAAAACTCTTTGATTTCGCTTTTTCGTAACGTATCTTTGTACAAACATCCACGCAGGTTGTATCTCAGCGCATGAGGTTCGCCTCATGGATGTTTTTTGTTTATAAATATATAAATCAATTAATTATGTCGACTATAAAAAAAGTTCATGCACGGCAAATTTTAGATTCGAGAGGGAATCCGACCGTGGAAGTGGAAGTAACAACCAATGAAGGTTTTGTAGGGCGTGCAGCTGTTCCATCGGGTGCATCGACCGGTGTTCACGAAGCTGTAGAATTGCGTGACGGTGACAAATCAAAATATCTGGGCAAAGGTGTTTTGAAAGCCGTGAATAATGTAAATTCAGTTATCGCTCCGGCACTCGAAGGTCATTCGGTACTCGATCAGCGAGGCATCGACAATGCAATGCTGGTACTAGACGGCACTGAAAACAAAGGCAAGCTTGGTGCAAATGCCATTCTTGGCGTTTCGCTGGCAGCCGCACATGCAGGAGCTGCCGTTACCAAACAACCACTTTTCCGCTACGTAGGAGGTGTTAATGCAAACACATTGCCTATCCCAATGATGAACATCCTTAACGGAGGTTCTCATGCCGATAACTCTATCGACTTTCAGGAATTTATGATTATGCCGGTAGGTGCCAGCCGTTTCAGCGAAGCACTCCGCATGGGTTCCGAAGTATTCCACCATTTGAAAGACGTATTGAAAAAACAGGGATATTCTACCAACGTGGGCGATGAAGGCGGGTTTGCCCCCAATCTGAAATCGAACGAAGAAGCTGTTACCGTCATCCTGCAGGCCATCGAAAAAGCCGGTTACCGTCCGGGTGAAGATATCTGCATCGGGCTCGACCCGGCTTCTTCCGAATACTACATTCCGGAAGAAAAAGTGTACCATCTGCATAAATCGTCGGGCGAAAAGCTAACTCCTGCTCAAATGGTAGCTTACTGGAAAGAATGGACATCAAAATATCCGATTATTTCTATCGAAGACGGAATGGCCGAGGATGACTGGGACGGTTGGAAACTGCTGACCGACACCATCGGCGATCATGTTCAGTTAGTAGGCGACGACCTTTTCGTGACCAATGTAAAACGTTTGCAAATGGGTATTGATCGAAAAGTCGGCAATTCCATTCTGATCAAGGTAAATCAGATCGGTTCGTTGTCAGAAACCATCGACTCGGTGAATTTGGCACAAATCAACGGGATGACCACTATCATGAGTCACCGTTCGGGAGAAACCGAAGACAGCACTATTGCCGATTTGGCCGTTGCACTGAACACCGGACTGATCAAAACTGGTTCGGCATCGCGTAGTGACCGGATCGCAAAATATAACCAATTGCTCCGTATTGAAGAGGCTTTGGGCGACCAGGCCATCTACTGGGGTAAAAGTTATAAATATGCCAGGTAGTTTTTAAGTTTAATTTTCACCTTTCGAATATCGGGGTTTCTTCACAAAGTTTCCCCGATATTTTTTTATTTTTGCTCAAAATTTAATTGGCAATGAAGCACAACAAACTCTTTTCCATAATTCTTCTAATCAGCTGTCTTTCTGTTACCGCATACTCTAAAAGTGGTTATGAGATTAAAATCAAAGTCTCCGGTCTGAAAGACTCTACCGTAGTTTTGGCACACTATTTTGCGAAAGAATCTCTCACTTTCATAAAAGACGACTCTACCAAACTGAACAAGAAAGGAGAAGCTGTCTTTGCAAATACCAAACCGTTGACCGGAGGAATGTACATAGTCATTCTCCCGCAAAAGAAATACTTCGACCTCTTTATTGGCAACAACCAGCAATTCAGCGTGGAAGCTGACACCGCAGATCTGGTTCGGAGCGTTAAATTCAAAGACTCGGAAGAAAACACTTTATTCTACAACTATCGCAATCTGATTACCGGCAAAACCAAGGAGATGAAGCATCTTAACGAACAGTTTGCCAGCGCTAATAAGGCTCAGAAAGACTCCATTACCAAAGCACGTACCACTCTCAACACTGAGGTTAAAAGCTATATCCGTCAATCAATAGATCAACACAAAGGAACCTTTTTCGCCACATGGCTACAGGCTTTACAGGAAATAGATATTCCTCCATTGCCGCGGGATGCCAAAGACAATGTGACCGACCCGAATTTTCAGTACAAATACTGGCACCAACATTTCTTCGACAATTTTGATCTGTCGGACATCAGACTCCTGCACACGCCTTTCTACGAACGCAAAGTCATTGACTATCTTGACAAAGCTGCCATACAGCACCCGGATTCTATTCAAAAAGAGACTGATCGGCTAATGACAATGATCGGAACAAATGAAGAAGTTCGTCGTTACCTACTGGGCACTATCTACAACCATTTGGCAGAAAAGGCAAATCAATATGTAGGTATGGACAGTCCGTTTGTATATTTTGCCGAGAAATACTATCTACCGCAAGCAACGTGGGCCGATCAAAAATTCAGAGACAACCTGCAAAAAGACATTACCAAAATCAAGCCCAATCTGATTGGAAAAGAAGCCCCGAATTTGCCGCTTGCCGAAATTCCGGCGGAGCATTTTATAACTTCAAAAACAGATACGGTTGCCCGCAAAAGCCTTCAAATAGGGCGAATGATGAAGTTACAAGATGTCAGGGCTAAATTCACCGTCCTTGTATTCTGGGAAGTCGATTGCGGCCATTGTCAGAAAGAGATGCCCTTGCTCTACGACTCCATCTACCCCATTATCAAAAATAAAGATGTAAAGATTGTTGCTATCCATATGCTTACCGGAGCAGATGCTAAAGCAAAATGGGTAGACTTTGTAAACGACCACAAACTCTACGATTGGATCAATGCAACTCCGCTCGAGTATACTTACAAAGACACCTACAACATCATCTCCACTCCCACCGTATACCTGTTGGACGAAAACAAGCGCATTCTATCCAAACGCATTGGCATCAAACAACTGCCAGAGGTAATTGAGAATGAGATAAAAAGGCAACAAGCCCAACAATCATCTCATTAAAAACAAAAAACATCATATTCATTTTCAAGTCTATAATACCGACAAAATTCATTACTGCTCTTCATAAAACTCTTAGCAATATCCTCTTCAAATCGTAATAACTTTGCAATAGTTCCACTCTAATTTTGCATGTGTAAAAAGGCAATCAACGCTTCGGCGGGTTGCTTAAAACAAACAACACATGCCCGACGATTTAGTCTTTTATATCAGTCAATACGGCTATCTGGCCATTTTCCTTTTCATCTTCCTGCAAGAGATCGGGGCTCCCACCCCTCTGCCCAACGAACTTATTCTTATCTTTTCCGGCTATCTGGCTTTTACCGGGATTCTGAAATTGCTTCCGCTGGTTCTTACAGTGGCTGGTGCCGATTTGCTGGCAGCTACCACTCTCTACGTAATTTTCAACCTTTTCGGAACTTTCTTGCTTAGTGCAAAAGCACGATGGATTCCTATTTCTCAGCAAAGCATTCACAAACAATCGCAAAAAATAGCCCGCCTTGGATTTAAGGGGATCGTCATCGGACGGTTATCTCCCTTTATCCGGGGCTATGTGGCTGTTATCTGTGGCCTGCTGCACATCAACCCGAAAAAATACGGAATCACTATCATAGCGACCTCGGTCATCTGGAGCTCATTCTACATTGGTGCAGGTTATCTTTTGGGACCGTACTGGAAACATATCGATATGCATCTCGAAGAATTCAAATACATGCTAATGGCAATACCTGCCGGAATTTTCCTTTGGATTGTTACCCGGTATGTAGTCGGCATACTATACAAGAAACACGCACCAAACACATTATAACGAAGCACGTCCGCATAGTTACATATAACAACCAATTCAAAATAGTTAAAATGAAAGTACACGTAGTATCCGAAACCGCCTACATGATTAAGGGCAATGGAGTACACACCGCATTTGTAGATCATGTGGAACTCCTCAAGGCAAATCAGGATCTTGAAACCGTAGTAAACAATGAAGAGAGAGGCGATGTGATGCACAGCCACACATACGGTCCCTTCTATTTCTGGAAAGGTCTCCGATACAAACATAAAAGAGTATTCACGGCTCACGTTATCCCCGATTCAATCAAAGGTTCGCTGCCTGCATGGAAACTGTGGATGCCTTTTGTAAAGTGGTATTTCAAACAGGTCTATTCGTATGCCGATGTCTGCATTGCCATTTCGCCGCGAGTGGAAGAAGCTATCCTTGAAAGCGGAGCCAAGACTAAAATAGAACGGGTATACAACCCGATTCCCGTTGACCGGTGGAAATGCTCTCCCGAAAAACGCCGTCAGGGGCGTGAGATATTGGGGATCAAAGAGGACGAATTTGTTGTTTTGGGCGTGGGACAGCTGCAAGCCCGTAAAGGGGTGGAAGACTTTATGGATGTGGCTGCCTCCATTCCGGAAGCACGCTTTGTGTGGGCAGGCGGTCGTCCTTTCGGCCCGATGACAGAAGGCATCACTCGTATAGACACCCGCATTGCCGAAAGCGAAGGCTCCAACATACAGTTTACCGGCATGTTAGATTTAGACAAAATGCCACTTATTTACGCTGCCGCCGACCTGATGCTCTTTCCGTCGTATCAGGAAAATTGCCCGTTGGCACCCATTGAAGGAGCTGCCTGCGGACTACCGGTAGTTTTCCGCGACCTTGCAGAATACACTACGCTTTACGAACGCCCGTACCTGAAAGCCTCGACCACCGACGAATTTATCCGACTGACTCGCGAAATGATGTCGGATTCCAAAAAAT